>CAIXPS010000540.1 GCA_903921365.1 uncultured bacterium
CACCCTGCGCAAGCAAGGTATCCCCGTGCTGAACGCCTTGCGCTCTCTCTTCGAGGGTTCGATTGTCATGCCCGCGCTGGGTTTTTCAGCCTGAGCAGTTACAAGCGCAGTATGTAATCGGACATGCTGGTGTGACTCGCCCGCAAGCCCGCACTTGTGACATTGGCGCGTATGAGTATGCGTACCCCTTTCACCCGCGTCGTCGTTTGGGCAGCAAATGCTGACTGTGGGCTTTGTCGGCAAGGCGCCCCGACGGATGTATGACCAGCCCAGAGAGCGCGGTGCTGTACGACACTTTACATGGCCCTGGCAATGCGACAGAGATACCTCGTCGTTCCTCTTCGGTATGACAAGCGTCGCGCTGCGCGGTCAGACGAGCTGGCGCATCGACAACCAAGATGCGCTCAGGTTCAGTCATTCATATCATCAGAGCCGCCAATTCCGACTAGATAATCGAAGTTCCCTTCCCCGCAAGTGCGCGTCAGCGTTCTAATCACCAAAGAGACCATAGCCTCAGTATCATAGGGCCCGCTGATATAGAGCGGTTTGCCATCATGGCCAAAGGCGATGTGATCCATGCGCGGGTGCGCATCTGGTGGGTCGAGTATCAGGTTCGCACCCATTTGATAATAATCAGGATGCGGTTGAAAGCCCAGCTTGTCAGCATATTCCAGCGCGCCATAAATCATCTCATGCGCTAATTCGACAGAACATGGTTCGGGTTCGCCGCTGCACAATACAGGTAGTTCGCGCTCGAATTTGCTGAAAGAGCAGTCTGTCCTGATAAATGAATTCTTGATGCCCAGGCAATAGTAATCAACCAGATATACCCCAAATACGATTCTGCGAAATTCTTGTTGGCGCGCAATGACAACGGGCGTCAAGCCTGTCTCTTGCCAGTTTTTCATGACCCAGCAACCATATAGCGGATATTCCCTGGCGTGCTTCAGATGTTGGCTGATGAACATCGGCGCCGTTTGAGGAGCCAGCGCATTGGGCGGCTGCTGGTTTAACGGTGTCAAAGTGCGTGATTTTCTGCCTTTCGCTGTTTGCTTGCTCATGCGCGTATCCTTACCTTGGGGTCGCTCTGCAAATTCCTTACGAGTGATGAGAGCGGCCGAACCAAACTATTAGTGACGCAACTCGGCGTTACAATCCCTCAGGTTGGCAGCAGGTTCACCTGAGTGCGATAGGAACCATTGCCTTGGCACAGCCCGCGTCCGCGGTGTATTCCGATGAAGCGTTCGTGCTGCCGATATCCACGCTCGTTAGAACCGCCGTATAACAACTGGACCCGCCGGTAGAGTCGACAATGGTCCACTGATTGATGAGTGGAAACCCCCAATTGACACTTGCGGAGCCTACATAGGTGCGCCCCTCGCCGTAACCTGTGCGGTCAAGTGCCACACGATACAGGTCGATTTTATAGTCGGTTACCAGGTAGATTGTCCCCAGGTATCTTCCCGTGACAGTCACCGCGCCATTGGCCCTGGTGATGGCGTCGATGCTGACCGGCGGCGGATCCGGCATCCCGTTATCGCCCTGGTCGATGCCCAATCCGAAGTTGTTATAGGTGCTCATGAACCGCCAGGCGTTGTTGGAGGCGCCGCCACCTTCCGTAATGCCCGTCGCCCGGTTGCTGTAATAGGCTCCATAGGAAATCACGTTCGAGGTCGTCTGCGAGCCGGTAAACCACACGCCTGGGCCGATGTTGTCGTGCACCATGTTTCCCGGCATGGCCACATTGCTCGACGACGTAAGCAGTATGCCCACCTTGCCGTTGTGATGGATGTCATTGCCCGAGATCAGGTTATTAGAAGACGTCTCCAGATCGATGCCGTAATAACCGTTAAAGGCAATGGTATTGCTGATGATCACGTTATGCTGCGGGAGATTGGCACAACACAAACTGATACCCCCCGCATTTGCTGATCCATTGGGCAGCGCCTGACCGCTGGCGTTTACACCAATATAGTTGGGCACATTATTGCCGCTTGCATCCTGACCAACGTAGACATAGCTCAGGTTGCTAATAGCGACTCCGTCGTAATTGGCGCACCCGATAGTGTTTCCGTAGATATAGGCGGACCCGTCCCCGGAGGCGGCGCTGCCAGATCCGTCGAACAGAATGATGCCGAAGTCGGGTTTGCGCGCGATACGCGGATCACTGCAGGAAGTCGAATCAGGCAGCACGCCTAGATAGCTGTTGGAAACAGCCAGATGCTTCAGCGGGATATTAGATACGACCCCAATTGGGTCACTGGCATTAATGATGGCGATGTTTTCGACCGTCTGGTCGTTGGCGCCCAGCCAGAAGGCCAGGTCATTCGCGGTGTTGTTCACAATGACCCGCCCATTGTTGACATGCCCATTAACCAGCACATTGGTTGTGCTCATTTCAGGGAGCCGGCCATTGATCATGACCTGCGTCAACACGGG
Organism: uncultured bacterium; assembly: GCA_903921365.1. Classification (GTDB taxonomy): domain Bacteria; phylum Chloroflexota; class Anaerolineae; order J036; family Brachytrichaceae; genus CAIXPS01. The sequence goes on from CAIXPS010000540.1 coordinate 2,440, forward strand.
TGAAAACTGGATAGTGTTGTTGCCGCCACCGCACGCGTTTGTGATGAAACCTGACACGTTAAAGAAACAACCGGACAGGCTTGTCTGTTCGTTGGCGTCGAATGGGCCGGCCAATGTCCCGTTCGCGATCTCAATCGCTTCGCGCAGGCTGATGACTCCATCACCACGAGTATCGGCATCATTTGCCGTTGTCACCAGGAACGGGCCGCCCCCTGTTGCCGCTACCGGTGAGATATAAATGAACAACACACCCAATAGTCCCAGAACCAACCCAATAGTTCGCCATAAACTCCGTCGCATACTATGCCCCCTGACAGCCTGTCGGACAGGCACTATCCCAACCGCCGGAATGTCAATTTCGGTCATACTCACATATTACTGCCAGGGTGGTCATTTTGCCCTTGACAGGCGTGAGTTTCCCTTAACATGTGACTGATAGTATTACACATTTCTTACGCCGCTGTATTTCACCGCAAACCCTCCATATAATCCCCACTGTGCCTGCAAATACCATTCTGGTCGTTGACGATGAACTCGGCGTGCGGGATGTGCTTAAGCGTTACCTCGAACGCGAGGGTTATGATGTCCTGCTTGCGTCGAGCGGGCCCGAGGCGCTCGGGTTGCTTGAATTGGAGCGCGAGAAGGTGCTGCTGGTCGTGCTGGACGTGATGCTGCCGGGCGTCGACGGTCTTGAAATCCTTAAACGCGTGCGCGCGCGCGGTGGCAATCCGGTCCCGATCATCATGCTCTCGGCGCGCTCGGAGGAGTTTGATCGCGTCGCCGGGCTGGAACTCGGCGCGGATGATTACGTCCCCAAACCCTTCAGCCCGCGCGAGGTGGTGTCGCGCGTCAAGGCCGTCCTGCGTCGTGGCGCGCCGGATGCCTACGGCGACGGGCGAGGGCAAGCCCGCTCGCTCCAGTCCGGCCAGATCACGCTGCACCCTGACACGCGCGAGGTTGAGGTGGATGGCAAGGTGATCGAACTGACCGCCAAGGAGTTCGAACTGTTGTGGCTGTTTATGCGCCACCCTAAACAGGTGTTTACGCGCGACCAACTGCTCGATCAGGTGTGGGGATTTTCGGAGTTTATTGACTCAAGCACCGTTACGGTGCATATCCACCGCCTGCGCGACAAGATCGAACCCGACCCCGCCAAGCCGACCCGCCTGGTGACGGTGTGGGGTGTGGGGTATCGGCTGGAGCCTGATCGCTGATGCGCGTTCCGCGCCAGTTCCAGGTCATCGCCGCACTCATCGGGTTATTCCTCGGCGCGCTGGCGCTGGTTGCGCTGGTGATGCAACCGCGGCGCGAGGATATGGCCTTGTTTGCGTTCCTGCTGGCGACGCCGGTGCTGGTGGCTGGTCTTGGCGCAACCGTCGCCCGGCGGCAGGCGTGGTGGCGGCAGTTCCATAGCGTCGCCGTGGCGTTATTTATCACCTACGCCATTGGCGCCGGGCTGATTCTGCTGACCGTTTACGTTACTGCGCGGCTGATGTTCATCAGCGCGCACGACGCCAACCTGGCGCTCGTCATCGTCGTGTTTGCCACTGTCGTGACGCTCGTGTTCGGGTACTTTGTCGCCGTCAGCCTGCGTGATGCAATAGCGGATATCATCCGCGCCGCGCGCGCGGTGCAGCAGGGCAATCTCGACGCGGCCGCCGATGATCGCGGCAGTGACGAACTGGCCGTGCTGGCGCGCACCTTCAACGAAATGACTGCCCAGTTGCGCCGGGTGCGCGACCAGGAAACGCAGTTGACCCAGGCGCGCCGCGATTTAATCGCGTGGGTGTCGCACGACCTGCGCACGCCGCTGACTGCCATGCGCGCGCGGATCGAGGCGTTGAGCGACGGCGTCGTCAACGACCCGCGTGAGGTTACGGAATATCTCACCGCGATACGGACTGACACCTGGGCGCTCAATCGCCTGATTGATGATCTGTTCGAGCTGGCGACGATTGACGCCGGCGGGTTGCGTCTTGACCTGGCCGACTATGCGTTTGGCGACATGGTCTCGGACACGATCACGGCGATGAGCGTGCTCGCGTCGTCGCGCAGCATCACGTTACAGGGTGAAGTCGCGCCGGAGGTTGGCGTTGTGCATATCAGCCCGCAGCACATCCAACGCGTGCTCAATAATCTGATCGGCAACGCGTTGGCGCACACTGGCCCTGGCGGATGTGTGTCTGTCGTCGCAACGCGCGCTGGTCAGGGCGACCCTGTGATGGTGAAGATCGGCGACACTGGCGAAGGGATTGCGCCGGCGGATTTACCGCACATCTTTGAACGTTTCTATCGGGGTGAACGCTCGCGCGCCCGCGCCAGCGGCGCGGGCATGGGGCTTGGTCTGGCAATCGCCCATGCGCTTGTCGAGGCGCACGGCGGCAAGATTGGCGTTGAAAGCGAACTGGGGAAAGGCACGACGGTGTGGTTTACGCTGCCACGGTGATGCCGCTATGAGGATGCGCCGCTATAGCGCCTGACGCCAGCCTTCCATACGCGCGAGGAGAGGAACACTGCCGCCGCGCCGATGACGAGAAACCCGATGATCTGCCAGCCCATCAATTCGCCGCGCAATGCCTGCAGCGGCACTGTTGTCGCGACGGCGATGGGGATGATGAACGTGATCAATGCGCGCAGCCAGTAGGGATACACTTGCGCGGGATAGCGCCCCGCGTCCATCAGCGCCGCCATGATCGTGACGCTGTTATCGAACTTGGTAAACCAGAATGTGAATGAGATCAGCGTGATCCACAGGCTGTAGATGATCGCTGCGCCGGAGAACGTTAACGCCAGAAACGCCGCTACTAGCGGGGGCGACGTGATCACGTTGCCGCTGGTCATCCCGGCGATGATCAGCGCTACGGCAATGGCAAAGTCAAACACGCGCCAGACGACCATGCGCGTGATGCTGATCAGCAACTGGCTGTTTACCGGTTGGAGAAAGGTGTAGTCCAGCGACCCGTCGCGCACGCCGGTGTTGAATTTTTCCGTGTTGGGCCATACGATGGTCGCCATCATCACATTCACCAGCCGCCACACACCCATCAGCGCGATCAACTCGCTGGGCCCCCAGCCGCCGATCTCTTTGGTGTTGGCGAAGATAATGCTTAGCCCAAGCAGGTCCCACCCGGTGCCGATCACGCTCATGACCATATTTACGATGGCATCGGCGCGATACGCCAGGTCCTGTTGCAGGTTTACCTTTAGAAAAGTCGAGAAAAGCTTCAAGATATACATGGTTATGCTCCCACCGCCGCGTATTTTTTCAGCCCCGCGCGCCAGACCAATCTGAATAAGACAAAGAGGATCACGCACCAGACCACTTGCAGCCCAAGATCGAGCAGCGTTTCCTCAAGGGACAACTTGCCCAGAAGCAATTGAACAGGGAAATAAAGCGCGAGCCGGAACGGCAACACCTGTGACGCGCTCTGCATGAAGGCCGGCAATAAGGCCAGCGGGACGAATTGTCCTGCCAGAAGCCTAAAAATGTTGCTGTAAAAGTCTGAAATCGACCATACGCGGGTCGTCCAGAAGGCGATGCAGGTGATCGTGGCGCCGGCGAAGAACTGGAGCATAAATCCGAGCGCAATGGCCGGTATGGCGAGCAGCACGTGGGTGACGGTGATTGCGAACACCGGCTGGTACAGGACGTACAGGATCAACCAGATCGGCGCCAGCGCCATCATTTGCAGCGCCTTGAACGCCAGGTTATTGACCAGCACCTTCATCAGGACGGGGTGAATGGGCAGAATCAACTCGTTCGATAACGAGCCGTCCATGATCTTGTATCCGAAGATGTGGATTGTGATATCACTGGTGGCAATGTCGACGATCAACAGCATCATGTAGTACGCGACAAAGTCCGGCGCCGTGAAGCCGTTGATGCTGCCCTGCGCATTTGCAATGGTTGTCCATACCGCCAGGTAGACAATCGGCGACACCAGCCAGAATGCCAGATACATCAACAGGTTGGCGCGATATTGCCATTGCTCAGCCCAGTTCACCAGCCACAGCCGTTTGTAAATTGCAAACATCTCACCCTCACTCGTGGAACGCCCGCTCGATCACATCCTCGATCGGCGGGTCCTCGATCGTCAGGTCAACCACCGGCAGTTCGGCCAGCATGCGCGCCGTTATGGCTGCGACCTCATCGGCTTTCACCTGAACCGAATGCTTGCCAGCGTCCTCGCTTCCCTCGCCGGGGACAACAGTGCCGTAGCGGCTGAGATCGCAATCGGCGCAGTCGCCCAGCGTCACACCGATGAGTTTGAACGGGGCGATCCGGCGCGAGAGGTCTACCAGTTTGCCGTCGTATTTTGTCTGCCCGTGGTGAATGATGATGATGCGTTCGCACAGCGCGGTGACGTCGGCCATGTAGTGGCTGGTCAGCAGGATCGTCGCGCCGGAGCGGCGGTTATACTCTTTGAGAAATGCCCGGATGCGCACCTGAGCGCTGATGTCCAGCCCGATAGTGGGTTCGTCGAGGAACAACACCGCAGGGCGGTGCAGCAGCGACGCGGCCAGCTCGCACTTCATGCGTTCGCCCAGCGACAGGTTGCGCACTGGCTTGCGGATGATCGGCGCCAGATCGAGCAACTCATTCAACTCGTCAAATACGCGTTTGTAGTCTGCGTCGCTGATGCGGTAGATCGCCTGATTCAACAGGAACGAGTCAGCGGCCGGAATGTCCCATGACAGGCGGTTGCGTTGCCCCATCACCAGCGTCATCGAGCGCAGGTAACCCGAATTGCGCTCCCAGGGGGTGAATCCAAGCACCTTTGCTGAACCGCTGGTGGGGTGGAGCAGCCCTGCCAGCATCTTGAGTGTGGTGGTCTTGCCGGCGCCGTTCGGACCGAGAAACCCGACGATCTCACCCTGCCCGATGCGGAAGCTGACATTCTGCACGGCTTTGACATCCCGAAACTTGCGCTTGACGAAACTGCGCACGGCGGCGCCAAAACCGCCTTCTCTGTCAGTGACCTGATACGTCTTGCTCAGGCCTTCAACAACAATCGGGTTGGAATCCGCGCCCGGCGCGCCAAACGCGGATTGCTGTAGCATTGTTTTAACTACTTGCATGGTTCCTCTGGGTACTATTTCGGTCGATCACAGATAACCTGTCAATAAGGCACACAGGCCATAAGGCTTGTGTGATTTTAACGGCGGTTGGTAAAGCATACAGAACAATTGTTCGACAGGCTATAGTATAAATGGTTTTCGCGAGTGACTATTGAGGAGATTCGATGAGTAAGAACGTAACAGATGTGAAGTCTAAATCGGTTAGTCCGTGGGCGCTGACGACACGGCGGATTGTCTTTTCGGCGTTGTTCGGCGCAATGACATTTGCTCTGGGCATTCCCCCCGCGCCACTTGCCTTTATCCGTTTGCCAAATGCAACGGGCGCCGCGACGATCCTGCACATCCCGGTGATCATCGGGGCTGTTGTCGGCGGCCCCGTCGTCGGGATGCTCAGCGGGTTTATCTTTGGCATCTCCAGCATTTTGAACGATACGACCGGCCTGTTCGCAAATCCCATCATCTCGGTATTACCGCGCATTCTGATCGGGTTAACCTCGTGGCTCGTTTACCGTGGCCTGCGCAAGGTGAATGCATCGGTGGTTGTTGCCGCAGCGGGCGCCGGGATCGTCGGCACGTTGACGAACACGATCCTGGTCGTTGGCTTGCTGGTGCTCTTCGGGCTCATTCCCCTTGCGATCGTGCCGACCATCGTCCCGCAGTCCGTGATTGAAGTGATCATTGCAGCCGTCATCCTCCCGGTTATCGTTACGGCTGTCGAGGTGGTGATGGCAAGATATGCGCGCGGCAGTTGACTTTGGGTTGACGAATATCGACGTAGTTGTCCAGGCTCCAGGAAGCGCGCAACAGTATTTCACACTTCCAACGGAAGGCGATGTGGATGTGAATCAGTTGCGCCGCGCATTGGGCGCTACAGGATACCGGCTCGAGGAGTTTAGAACCATCGCTGTGACAGGCGGGCAACATCGCCGCCTGCCCGGGGTCAGCGAAGGTCTCACACTCACCCCTGTAGATGAGGTAAGCGCAGTCGGGCGGGGCGGGTTAACGCTGTCACAATTGCCGGAAGCGCTGGTTGTCAGCGCTGGATCGGGCACCGCTATCGTCGCGGCGCGGCGGGGTGATGTGCATCATGCGACTGGCAGTGCGGTCGGCGGCGGCACGCTGCAGGGGCTGGGCAGGCTATTACTCGGCACAGCCGATCCGATTGAGATTGATGCGTTGGCAGGGCAGGGCGACTCTAATGGCGTGGACCTGTCGTTGATCGAGGCAACGGGCGGGGTGCTTGGCCGGTTACCTGCGGACGCGAATGCGGTCAACTTCGGGCGTGTCGCGCGCATGAGCCACGTTGATCCGGCGTGGCGCGCGAAGCGCGAAGATGTCGCAGCCGGGCTGGTGCTGATGATCGGGCAGGTCATCGCGGTGATCGCCATCAATGCGGCGCGCGCGGAAGGACTGGAGCACATCGTGATTGTGGGGCATCTGGTGGACATGAGCAGTGTCCGGCGCGTGCTGAAGACCGTGGCCGGTTACTATTCAGCCGATATCGTGTTCCCTGAGTTTCCTGGTTATGCCACGGCCATTGGCGCCCTGGCGGGGCTACCCGAATGAGCAATCCCTACCTACAACCCATGCGACCCTGGCCGTCGCTGGCACAGCACGCTCGCACAGTGCTGCTTCCGAAGAGTGGCCTGCGTCTGTTTGTCTTCGACACAGCTGATGAGCGGGACGGCGGGCAGGCGCCAGTGCTGCTGATCCACGGCCTGGGCGATGAAGCGGATACCTGGCGGTATGTGGTTGAACCGCTGGCGCAACGACGCCGCGTCATCGCCCTCGATTTACCCGGCTTCGGGCGCAGCGATAAACCACGGCGCGCATACTCATTGACATTCTTCAGCGATATCATCATCGAGTTGCTGGATGTGCTGGAGATCAAGCAGGTTTCTCTCGTTGGGCACTCACTGGGCGGGTTGATTGCGCACACAGTCGCACTTGGACACCCGGAACGCCTAAGCAACCTGACGTTGATAGACGGTTGTCTCTCCCCGCAACCTCAGCAGGTAAGCGCCGCAATGGTATTTCGGCTGCTGCCATTGGTCGGCGAGCGCTATTACAACGGCTTGCGGGGGCATCCAGACGCCGCCTACGCCTCACTCGCCGCCTACTATCTCGACATAACACGCTTGCCGGAAGCGGATCGGCAGTTCCTCTATCAACGCGTAAACGAACGGGTATGGAGCAACGGCCAACGCGACGCCTACTTCTCGGCGTTGCGCCAGATGCCGATCTGGATGATGCGCAACCAACGCGACATACTGCCTCGTCTGGAGGCATTAGCAGTCCCGACCGTTGTGGTGTGGGGGCAGGATGACCGTATTGTCCCGGTGAGAGCGGGGCAGGCACTGGTCGCCATTCAATCGAGCGCCCGTCTGACACCCATCTTCGCCAGCGGACACATGCCGCAGCAGGAACAACCCGACGCAGTCGTTCAGGCGATTGCAACTGAACGGTAGTTTTGTTGGCGAAACACTAATATTACCCATTGACTTTTACTAAAAATTTTATTAAGATATGTATCGCTTTAATCTTTAGGAAACTAGCACAACAACCATCGAGACATGCGCGAAAAGGTGACGATCACCCACATTGCCCTGGAAAGCGGAGTATCTCCCGCCACAGTCTCATTGGTATTGAGAAACCGGCCGGGCGTTTCGGATGTGACGCGCGCTCGTGTGATGGAGGTGGCTGAGAAAGTCGGTTATCAGGTGAAACCGATTCTGAATGGTTCGCGAAATGGCCGTTTACAGACCATCGGGATGGTGGTAAAAACTGAACCCAACCTGCCGGCGCGCGCTAATCCTTTCTACTCCCATGTCATTATCGGCGTCGAGGATGCCTGCCAGAATAACGGTATCGACTTGTTGCTTTCAACCATGCCCGTCGATGATAAGAATCGCCCACTCGGCGTCCCGCAGATGCTGACGCGCGGTAATGCCGACGCGCTCCTTATGGTGGGCACGTTTGTTGATGAGACCATTACTTCCGCTGTCGGGCGCAAGACGTGTCCCATCGTGCTGGTTGACGCCTATGCCAAAACGGACATGTTTGACGCGGTTGTGTCAGACAACTTTCAGGCGGCGTGGCAAGCGGTTGATTATTTGATACGTCGCGGCCATCGCCACATTGGACTGGTCGGCAGTGAACCGGATTCCTATCCGAGCATCAAGCAGCGCCGTGGCGGGTATTTGCGCGCGCTTCGCGAGCACGGCATCAGCGAAGTGTATTGCGCCGATTTCAACCTCATGGTGGAATCGGGATATGAGGCGACGAAGGAACTGCTGAAGAAACACTCGCAGATCACCGCGTTGTTTGCAGTCAATGACAAGGCTGCGCTGGCCGCCATGAATGCCGTGATGGACACTGGGAAACGGGTTCCGGAGGATATTTCCGTAATTGGCTATGACGATGTAGACTTAGCGGGAAATGCAAAACCGCCATTGACCACCATGCATGTTGATACGGTGGCCATGGGGCGCGCAGCTGTCCAGTTAATAATGAATAGATTAGAGCATCCCGAGTCGGCGCGTATGACGCTGACGATTCACCCGACGTTCGTCGAGCGCGAATCCGTCGCAAAGGCTAAGGCGGCAAAGACCGCGCGCCCGTAAATATGATGTCAAAGGAGACCCCTGGACCAGGAGAGGATATCCCACTGACTAAACCCCCGGCGCAAAATGCGCGAAGGAGGTGCTGAAGCGCCTGAACATATTAAATTAAATCTCAATAATAGTTACATCAATCTAATTTCGTTTGCACATGCATTTGATTTGATACCCTTTTTGAGGAGTGAGACAGATGAAAAGTAAGTTGACACGCAGAGAGATGCTTCGCTTGTCTGCAATCGTTGGTGCCGGCACACTGGCCGCAGCCTGCGGCGCAGCAGCCACCCCGACTGCCGCGCCCGCGCCTGCAGCGACTGCAGTGCCTGCAGCGACTGCAGTGCCCGCCGCGACCGCGGCCCCCAAGGCCACGGATGCCCCTAAGCCTACAGATGCCCCCAAGCCCACAGACGCCCCCAAGGCAACTGAGGCGCCCAAGGCTGCAGCGCCCAAAGACGCGGGTCGTAACCGCACCTTTATCGTGAATCATGGCGGCACTGGTGGCAAATTCACTTGGGTCGGTCAGCTCAATCCCGTCGGCGGCATGAACCACCAGGAAGGCGGCGCATTGCTGTGGGACCCGCTGTTCTACTACTCCGTTTTCGCCGACAAGGAACTCCCTTGGCTGGCTGAGAGCGGCACGTATAACGCGGATTACACCGAGTTGACCCTGAAGATGCGCAAGGGCGCAACCTGGAGCGATGGCACGCCGCTCACTTCCGCCGATGTGAAGTGGACGTTCGATGCGTACATTGCCAACGACAAGATCGACTATCACGCGCAGTTTGCTGAGTTCGTCGATAAGGTGACTGCGCCAGATGACAGCACCGTCGTAATGGCGTTCAAGGCCCCGCAGCCACGCTTCAAGTTCGAGATACTGAGCTTCAAGTTCGACACAGGCATGTGCCCGTTGCCCAAGAAGTTCTTTGAAGACAAGAAGATTGATCCGACCAAGATCAATGAAGAGAAGGGTGGCGCCGATATGCCGCACAGCGGTATGTACGACGTCAACATGGCGCCGGAGCAATTGATCTACACGCTCAACCTGAACTATTGGGGCTTCAAGACCGGTTTCCAGAAGCCACCAGACGTTCTGAAGATTGTGTGGATTCCTCTGTCCGATATGGCCACTGCTGCACAGCGCGTCGTGAACAACGAAGTGGATTCAACCCTCGACCTGCGCGCAGCCCTGATTCGCACCGCCGTTGCGTCGAACCCGAAGATCACCACACACACCGGCAAGGACGAGCCTCTGGGTTATCGTGACTGGTGGCCGAACTCGCTGTGGATGAACACGGCGCTTGATCCGTACAGCAACCCGGATGTCCGCTGGGCGATGAACTATGCCATCGATCGCGACACGATCGACAAGGTTGTATACCTGGGCGCCAAGATCGCCACGATCTACCCGTATCCTGAGTACCCCGCGCTGAAGAAGTACCTTGATGGCGTCAAGCCGATTGCGGACAAACTCGGCGTGCGCACGTTCGATCTGGCCAAGACAGCTGAGCGAATGACCAAGGCCGGCTTCAAGAAGGATGCGGATGGCTTCTGGGTGAAGGATGGCAAGCGCATCAATGCCACGATTGACGGTTTCGAATCGATCCACGCCGACATCGTGCCGGTGCTGGTCGAAATGCTGCGCAAGGGCGGCTTCGAAGCGGCGATCAACTTCGGCAACGATGCGGGTCAGAACATGGCCGACGGCAAGCCCGGTCTGTACATGTTCGGCCACGGCGCTTCCGTGATCGATCCGTATGCGACGTTGGAACTGTATTCGAGCAAGTTCAGCGCCCCGCTTGGCACGACTGCTGGCGGCAACCACTACTCGCGCTACAAGAACCCGACGTTCGACAAGATTGTCGATGACATGCGCTCAATCGCCCCGGGCGACGCGAAGATCACCGACCTGTTCAGCAAGGCCATGGAGATCTACTGGACCGATATGATTGACATTCCAATCATCCAGTGGTTGCACCGCATTCCCATGAACCAGACTTACTGGACCAACTGGCCGACCCAGGACAACCCGTACCTGAACGGCGCTTTCTGGCACTGGACATTCCCGCTTCTTTGCTTGAATCTGAAAGCAGTTCAGTAAGACGGCGCGTGCCTGCTGACACAAACTGTCATCGGATGGGATGTGTGTAAGCGAGTTGCAGAACGCAGAGGGCATCGCAGGATGCTCTCTGCGTCCAGGGAGAACCTCACAGTGAGATTAGGTTATATTCTGCGTCGATTCCTCTTCCTTGTCTTCGTCATGTGGACAGCCGCCACGGTGCTGTTTTTGATCCCACGCATGTCCAGGGTGAATCCAATCCGTGAGCGCTTTAATGCCTTAGCACGGTCCACCGGCTACGCCCCCAAAGACCTTGAGAGCATCATCGCCAGTTACGAGCTTAAATTTGGTCTTGATAAGCCGCTGCCGCAGCAATATGTGGACTACATGGCAAGCGTCCTGCGCGGTGATCTTGGGGTTTCCCTGATGTCATATCCAAAGCCAGTCGCTGAATTGATCGGCGAAGCGTTGCCGTGGACGATCGGACTATTAGGGGTAACAACGGTTCTGACATTTTTGATTGGGACGGTGATTGGCGCATTGGCTGGCTGGCCGCGCAGCCCCAAATGGATTAAGGGCATGGTGCCCCCATTGATGATTCTGGCTGCGATACCTCCGGTGATTCTTGCGCTACTGCTTGTCTATTTCATCGGATTCCGCCTGAAATTGCTACCCATGGGCGGCGCATTTTCCGCAGGCTTGACAAAGGAATTTTCCTTACCCTTTATATTGGACGTTCTGTCTCACGCTATTCTTCCTGCTTTCTCCTTAATACTGGGTTCCGCGGGTTTCTGGGCGTTGGGGATGCGCGGCATGGGAATCACTATCCAGGGTGAGGACTATGTGAATTTTGCTGAACACAAGGGATTGAAACCCGGGCGCATTTTTTACTGGTACTACGTGCGCAATGCGATCCTGCCGCAAGTCACCAGCCTGGCGCTTGCCTTCGGCGGCATTATCAGCGCCGGTGTTCTGGTTGAGAGCGTTTATGGCTTTCCTGGGATTGGTTCGACGCTTAGCGCGGCTATCCTGGCCAACGATTACTTTGTGATCTATGGCATTGGCTATATTACTGTGGTCGCGGTCGCCGTGAGTATGCTGGTGGTCGATCTACTCTATCCGCTACTCGACCCCCGCATTCGCTACGACAGAAAGTAGTTCAGGTTTTCCAGCATATCAGGTTAGGTAATAATGGCAATTGCACTTCAATCTACAATCGGTGGACCAAGCCAGCGGACGCTGATCCTGCGCTACCTGCGGCGCAACAAGAGTCTTGCAGTGGGTTTGATCATACTGATCTTTCTACTTGTGTTCAGCATCGGCGGCTCGTTTGTTGTCGATACGGAAAAACTCGCCTATCCACTCGCTGTCGCACCGCTACAACCCCCAGGCGCTGAATTTCCTCTCGGGACTGACAAAGACGGGCGTGATCTACTGGCTGTAATGATCCGCGGAATTTTGCTTACAGGCGCCATCGGTGTCATTGCAGGCACTATTGGCATCGTTGTCGGCGTTGTGCTGGGTTTCGTTGCAGGTTACTTCGGCGGCCCGTTCGACCTGGTCGTTCGCTGGGTGACTGAAGTTCTCCTGACGATTCCCGGCCTGATCCTCTTGATTATTATCGCAGGCACCATTGTGGACAAAAACCAGGTGTCTGTGCTTACCATGGCGGCGGTCACCTCTGTCCTTGCGTGGGTGGGGCCAACGCGCGTTGTGCGCGCCCAGGTGCTCACGATGAAAGAGCGCACCTTTGTCAGCATAGCGAAATTGTCGGGCATGGGCAACATGGAGATCATCTTCAAGGAACTGATGCCGAACATGCTCCCGTTTCTTGTTGCCGCCTTCGTTGGTCAGGTGATGGGCGCCATCTATGCATCTTTCGGGTTAGAGATTCTCGGTCTCGGCCCGGCGCGTGAACCCACTATTGGCATGACCATTCGTTGGGCCACCTTCCACTCGGCCATGTTTAACCAGTGGTGGTGGTGGCTGTTGTGGCCGGTGCTGGCGATGGTCCTCATATTTGCCTCATTGTCGCTTATCAATGTGGGTCTGGACGAAGTCGCCAACCCGCGCATCAGGAGGACGGAATGACATCGGCTGTTTTACAGGTCAGCGACCTGCGCGTCACCTATTACACGGATTCCGGGCGCACCAGGGCAGTTGACGGCGTCAATCTGACGTTGTACGCGGGCGAGCGGTTGGGTCTGGTGGGTGAGTCCGGGTGTGGTAAGTCCACTATGGCGCTTGCGCTCATGCGCATGATCAAGCCGCCGGGACGGATCGAATCGGGCAGCGCGATCGTGGGTGATGAGACTGACAACGTTGACATGCTCAAATTGAATGAGGAGCAGGTGCTTCAGGCGCGCCTGAGTCGCATCGCTTATATTCCGCAGGGCGCGATGAACTCGCTCAACCCCGTGATGCGCATCGGCGTGCAGATGATAGATGCGATTCAAGCGCACAGGCCAAAAGCCACGAAAACAGAGATGAGGGAGCAGGCTGAGGCGGCACTCGAATCTGTCGAGTTGAAGCGCGGCGTGTTCCATATGTATGCGCACGAACTGAGCGGCGGCATGAAGCAGCGCGTGTGCATCGCCATCGGCATTCTGCTCAGCCCCAAGGTGATCATCGCCGACGAGCCGACCAGCGCGCTCGACGTGGTGGTGCAGCGCCAGGTGATGGAAACGATCTGCAAGGTGCAGGAGAAGATTGGCGCAACCGTCATCCTGATCGGCCACGATATGGGTCTGATGTGTCAGATCACCAACCGCGTGGCGGTCATGTACGCCGGCAAGCTGGTTGAACTGAGCACGGTGCGCGAGATGTTCACCAATCCGATGCACCCGTATGCCAAGGCATTGATCGCCAGCCTGCCAAACCTTGACAATAAGGGTGTATTCAGGGGTATTCCAGGGCTCGCGCCGTCGCTGTTAAAACTGCCCAGCGGGTGTGTATTTCACCCACGCTGCCAGTACGCGATGGATGTGTGCAAGACGACGATGCCGCAGCAGTCGGTGACGAAATCCGGGCGCTATGTCTATTGCCACTTGTATGACAAGGACGGCAACCAGGTTTCGGGAACACCGCTGATCAAACCAGAGGCTGTAACCAACTAGCAATCGCTAACGAAAAAGAAGACTCCAAATGGCTCCACTTCTTGAACTCCGAAACGTCTCAAAAATATACAGCCAGGGTTTGCTTTCTCGCGAGCAGACGATCGCGCTGGACAACATGTCGCTGGTTCTGGATGATTCCAAGCCGTCGATTGTCGCGGTGGCCGGCGAGAGCGGCAGTGGTAAGACGACGATGAGCATGCTGGCTCTCGGTTTTATCGAACCCACCAAGGGCGAGGTGCTTTATAAGGGCAAGAACCTTTACAAGCTCCCGGCGAATGAGCACCTGAAATTCCGCCGCGAGGTGCAGGCGGTCTTCCAGGACCCCTTCGCCGTGTTTAACCCGTTCTACACGATCGACCACCTGTTGACCGTGCCGATCGATAAGTTTAAGCTGACCAAGTCGAAGAAGCAGGCGCGCACGATGATGGAAGATGCGCTGAGCGCTGTGGGTCTGCGGCCCGATGAGATTCTGGGGCGCTTCCCGCACCAGTTGTCGGGCGGCCAGCGCCAGCGCATTTCTGTGGCGCGCGCGTTGCTGCTCAAACCCACGCTGCTTGTTGCCGACGAACCTGTCTCGATGGTTGACGCCTCACTGCGCGCCACTATCCTCGAAAGCTTGAAGAAGCTGAAGAAGGACTACGGCATCTCCATCCTGTACATCACGCACGACCTGACAACGGCCTACCATATTAGCGACAGCATCATCGTGCTGTATCGCGGCGGCGTGATGGAAGCCGGCGATGTGGACACGGTCATCAAGAATCCCAAGCACCCCTACACCAAGCTGCTGATCGATTCGATCCCATGGCCGGATCTCAAGCTGCGTTGGGGCACGACCGATCTGCAGGCGAAGGAAGGCGAGTACAAGTCGACAACCGGTTGCCGGTTCGCGGGGCGCTGTCCGTTCGTTATGCCCAAGTGTAAGGAGACTGTGCCGCCGCTGTTCCAGACGGACAAGACACGCGCTGCGGCCTGCTTCCTCTATGAGGAGAATCCACAGCTCGCCAGGCAGAACATCACCGAACTGATCTCAGCCTGAGGTCACTCAGTATAGTGACATAAATCAGATAGTGCCGGTGATTGTGTCTTGTTCCGTGTATTCAGTGTTTTCCGTGGTGAAGGTCAGAATCCGGAACGTGAACCACGGAATACACGGAAAGGACGGAACCAGAACAGAAAAGACTGGTGATTGTGTCTTGTTCCGTGTATTCAGTGTTTTCCGTGGTGAAGGTCAGAATCCGGAACGTGAACCACGGAAAGGACGGAAAGGGACAGGGATGAATCCTGTCGTTGGTAGTGAAGTCACGATAGCGAGTCGATGGTCGTATTCTGTTTAACTCGCGCCAGGAGCAGCCTGAGCGGGGGTGTGCCGGAGAATCGCGAGGGGATGCCAATACAAAAAACCGCTGTTGTTAACAGCGGTTTTTTTGATGACTAACGCTAGTTAACTTCAGGTGGTTTTCTTCAGTTTCTTCGAGCGACCTTCGGGGGTGGTCATGTCGAGCGCGTCGCCAGTGACCTTGTAATCCCAGGTGACCTTGCCGCTGCTCTCTTTGATCTCGATCTTGCCGGAGCCTTGCCCGCCTGAGGCAATGTTGTAGATGGAATTGGTGTCGTCGCCCACTGAAGCGATCACGACGCTGAAGTCGTCCTTAAAGTTATAGCCCGAACCGCCGTCTGCCGTGATCCACTTCCCAAGCAAGCTTGCGTCCTTTATGCCGCTGGAACCTGCGGTCACTGCGCCGCCGCCTGACGCCGCGCCACCACCCGATGTCGTGCCAGCGCTACCGCCACCGCCGCATGCGGCTAACAACATTGCACCGGTGACCAGGAAAGCGAGAAAAGCAAATAGACGTTTCATGGGCGAGTACCTCTCCTTAGTGAATGAATGAACAGATATTAATTGGATTACCGGCTTAAGGCGCCAGAATAAGGCAATTATAAACTGATGTGTACCAAGTAACAATGCGCTTGGCTTTTTTAATGCATCGTCACGCCAAAGGCGGTTACTGCGGTATTTACCAGTTGCAGCAGCGGGGCAGGCAGGATGCCGAAAACCAGCGTCCCGATGACCGTGATTGCCAGCGCCACAGAACGACCGAGATTCGCTGTGCTGAGCGGCTGAGGTTCTGCTACGGGTTCGCGCATAAACATCGTCACGATGATGCGCAAGTAGAAGTAGGCTGAAACAACACTCGTCAGCACCCCGATGATGGCGAGCCAGACCAGGTTTGACTCAATGGCGGCCTGGAACAGGAAGTACTTCCCGACAAACCCGGCGGTGGGCGGAACACCTGTCAGCGACAGCATCGCGAGCCCAAGCACAAGCGCAACGAGCGGGTTACGCCGGAACAGCCCGGCATAGGCTTCAATCGATTGATCCTCGCCCGCAGCCGTGTTCAGACTGGTCATTGCGGCGAAGGCGGCCAGCGTCGTGAACGCATAGCTGACCAGGTAGAACAGCACGCCCGTCGTTCCGGCCGCATTGCCTGACGCCACGCCCATCAGCAGATACCCGGCGTGCGCAATGGACGAATAGGCCAGCATACGTTTGAGGTTGGTTTGCGATAGCGCAACCAGGTTGCCCACGATCATGGTGAGTGCCGCAAGCCCGGCGATGATTGGCTGCCACGTGCTCGCCAGCGGCGCCAGGCCGAACAGAAACACGCGCAACAGTGCGGCGAAGCCGGCTGCCTTTGTTGCCGTCGCCATAAACGCGGTGACTGTGGTGGGCGCGCCTTCATACACATCCGGCGTCCACATATGGAACGGCGCTGCTCCGACCTTGAAACTCAGGCCGACAAGAACCAGCGCGGCGCCCGCATAGAGCAACAGAGTTTCGGGGACTTCCTTTGCGCTGATCTTGCGCGCGATCTCGCTCAACTGTGTGGTTCCAGTCGCGCCGTAGATCAATGCGATGCCGTAGACCAGGAACCCGGACGCGAACGCGCCCAGCAGGAAGTATTTCATGGCGGATTCCTCGCTGTCCACGCGCGGGCGGGCGAGTCCGCATAGTATGTACAGCGGGATAGAGAGCAACTCGATGGCGACGAAAACGATGAGCAGGTTTACCGCGTGACCCATCAGCATCATGCCGCCCGCTGAGAACATCAGCAGTGGGTAGAACTCGCCGCGCATGATGCCGCGATCCTGGTTGTAGCGAAGTGTAAGCAGGACGATGACAATCGCCACGATGGCGAACAGCCCGTCCAGGAAGAGGGCATAACCGTCGAGCGCGGTCATGTTCGCGAACCCGACCAGGTTCTGTCCCGCCAGCAATGGAAGGGAACCCAGCACAACGACCAGCACAATGATTGACAACCAGGCGGTGATCGACTTGCTTCAGCGCGGCACTGCCAGGTCAACCAGAAGAAGAATCACGCCGCCGGTTATAAGGATAAGGGGAGGGAGTATCGTGAGGATGTCGTTAGCATTCATAGTGTTGTTTCAACCTGTAAAATTCACGGCTACGAGCTTATAACCACTGCCATTTGACGCTACAAAATCAAAGATTACACCGGTCTGGTCGCACCACCAATCACAGCATGAGTCACGGCGCGAGCGATGGCTCGACCCTTCGGCTTGTCCGCTGTCTGACACTCGATAATGCGCCAGATCCATTGCGCCAAAGCGCGTGTCATGTCGCTCCTGTCCCAGGCGGACGACGGTTGATTGAACCCATAATGGCTCAAATGAAACGTCGTCAAGGCGCAACAGGCGCACTGTGGCTGACTCTCCGGGCGCCAGCGCGCGTCGCCATAGCGCAACCATGCTGAACAGCGCCGAATTGTAACCGATTTCACAATCTTCTGCCCACAAAAACTCGCGGGTGCGGCTGAGATCGTCGCAGCGCCAGCACACGTCAGCGCGACCCGGCGAGATGTCGATGCGGCTCTCGCGCCGTCCCGATTGCGCGTTAATGATCAGCCGGCGCGGGGTCAGGTCTGGCGCAAGCTCGAATGATATGGACTCGTTGCGCGCCTCGACGAATGGCGCGATGCGCACTGTCTCGGTGTCGATGCGCAAGCCGCCGCCCAGCATGGCTTTGCTGCGCCAGCGTTCGTCTGCCACGACATTGCCGTTGGCGTCAAAGGCCTGGTAGATCCCTTTGCGCCCTGAAAGCGAGATGTCAGGTCGTTCAATTGTCATACTTTATTCGGGGGTTAATCGTAAATCCAAAAGCCGAAAACGAAAATGGTTAGAATAGAACAATGCGTGACGATCCTCGTAGCTTTGGCACAAATCCTGACGATTACGACTACGCCACGAATAAGGCGTCTGCCTCAGACTATATTCTGCGCGAAGCGCGTGATGCAGGCGTGCGGCTGGTGCGCTGTTTGTGGGCAGATATATCCAATGTCATTCGCGGTCGCTCGATCCACGTTGGCGCGTTGCGCAATTATATGATCAACGGCATCGGTCTGCCCGCCAGCACGATGGGTTTGACGATGACCGATGTGCAGGCGGCGCCATCATTGCACGGGCAGGTGCGTTTGCTGCCGGATGCAGACACCTTCAGGGTTGTGCAATATGCGCCTAATACGGCGTTGATGCTGGGCGACTTGTACGAAACAGACCTGCAGCCCTGGGCGCTTTGCCCAAGGAGCTTTTTGAAGCGCGTGGTGGCTGACTTGACTGACCTTGGTTTGCGCGCGCAGGTGGGTTTTGAGATCGAGTTCTTCTTTGGCGTGCGCGGCAGTGAGGGGAGTTTCGTCCCGGTCGACGAGAGCCTGTATTCGTCTTCAGTAGGGATGGCCGTTGCCGCCAAGGTGATCAATGACATTGTGGGTTCGCTTGACGACCAGCGGATTCCGCTCGATCACTATCACCCCGAACTGGGGCACGGCCAGCAGGAGATCGCGCTGGCGCCGTCGGACCCGCTGACCGCCTGCGATCGCGTCCTGCGACTGCGCGAGACAGTGCGATCCATCGCCTGGTCGCATGGCTGGTATGCCTCGTTTGCCGCTCGGCCGTTTGAAGCGCAGCCACCGAGCGGGATGCACGCGCATCTGAGCCTGTGGAATCGATATGATCAGAACCTGATGTTTGAGCCCGCGCAGGACAATAACCGCGACATCAGCACGAAGAAGATGGGCGATCAAGCCGCCTGGTTGATGTCAGGCGTGTTGCGCCACATGCCTGGACTCACCGCGCTTGCCTGTCCGACTGTAAACTCATACCGGCGGTTGCAGATGCAATCGTCTTTGCCCCCCTTTGCTGCGTGGGGCTATGACAATCGCCAGACGATGTTGCGCGTCGTTCCGTTGACGTGGCACGAGAGCGCGCTCTCGGCGAATATCGAACTGAAACTTCCCGATGGTTCTGCGAATCCATACCTGATGATTGGCGGCATGCTGGCGGCAGGGCTAGACGGTATCGCCAATCACTATCGGTTGCCCACGCCGGTCGAGGAGTCACCGGGGGCGCTCGACGCGGATATCCGGCAGAAGATGGGCATTCAGGCATTGCCGGCGTCGTTGACTGAGGCGTGCGATCTGCTGGAACAGGACGCAGCGTTGACTGCGGCACTTGGCGCTCCTATGATTGACGCATTCCTCGCCGTCAAACGCCAGGAAGTAAAGACGTTCGAGGGTGCTTCATTGGCTGTTGAGATCGCGCGGCATTTCTGGAAATTCTAATGGAGACTCCCGGAATAACGTTTGGCATCGCCTTTCTTTTTGTGTTGATCGCGTTCAACGCGTTCTTCGTGACTGCCGAGTACAGCCTCGCGATATCGCGACGGACGCGCATTGCCGAACTCGCTGCGCAAGGCAACACGGCGGCGCAGACTGTGCAACGCCTGATGGACGAGCCGGATCGGTTCTTCGCAGCCACGCAGATCGGCATCACTTTTATGTCGATCGCCGTCGGCATCGTGAGCGAGCCGGCGATCACGTCCCTTTTTCGCGTGCTCTTCGCGGCAGCGGATGGTCTTGCGCCATGGTGGCAGGGG
>CAIXPS010000541.1 GCA_903921365.1 uncultured bacterium
AGCTTGGCATAGCGGCCTTCATAATCTCGCCGTTGTTTCCAATCCAAGCGCTTGCCATTGAGTTTGCGCCGGCGCTCCACCTCGTCCTTGACCTCGATCAGCAGTGTTTTGAACTCGCCCGGCCAACTCTGCGCGGTCTCCTCCGCAATCGCAGTCAGGTCACGCAACAGATGCGCATTGCATAGCCCATGCCAGCAGTCGTCGTACAGCCAGTACGAGGCATACGCATCGTGCATCGCCAGCCCCTCAAATACAGGCAGAATGCCAATGGCTTCGAGCGCTTTACTGCCACGCTTGGGATGCATCTTGTAATACGTCAGCAACGGCGTCCCGGCTGTATGCAGCCAGTGCAGTTTGGCTTCAACCCGCATCCCGGTCTCATCGAAGTGCACTACGTCGGATGCGATGAGCGCTGTTTTGATCTCGGCTTCCACTGGGATCAGTTGCTCCGCGCACTGGCTGACCGCATTCACGACTGTCCCTTCACTCAGACTCACGCCCAGCACATCACTCATCACTTCGCAACTGCGCTCCAGCGGCAACAACTGCTGCGTGTTCCAATACACCAGCAGCCCTTTCACCCCAGCCCCATATTGCACCGTCTGGCTCACTTGCTCCGGAAATGTCCCTACCGTCTCACACCCGCAGATCTCGCATGTGCTCCGCATCGCCTGATGTTCCGTCACTTCCAGTTCCGTCGGCGGTATGTCGAATACTTGACGCCGTTCAGCCACATGACTCGCCCCGTTGCCCAATGCCGCTCCACAGCCTTGACAGTGTTCCGCACGATGTTCGACCACCTTGTCGGGTTGTTCCGCCATGTCCAGTGTCGTGCCCACATGCCCGGATTGGCCGCCGCTTGCCCGCCCCGTCTTTTTCCGCTCGCTCCGCGTTCGCGTTGTCTTGCCGTGTCCATCACTCGATGGTGGCTTGTGGCTGTTGTGACTGTCTTTGTTCAGCCGTGTTTCCAGACTATCCACCCGTTTGATCAGCGCTGCATTCTGTTCCAGCAGTTGCTGGATTAACGCTATGACTGCCTCCAGCCCTGCGTTGTATGCAGTTTCAATCTCTTCGCGTGTTAACATCTTGTTCACGCTTTATACCCGTTTTTGGCACGCATTTCAAGGCCTATTTTTCAGCCTGAGCAGTTACAATTCTCTGATGATGGGTGTCCTACTGTGGGTGATGCAGTTGCTGATCGAAGAAAAGTGGGGTGTGCCAGGCGAGATGGCGGTAGTGGCTGCGGCCTTTGCATCTCCACTCTTTATTACCGCACGAACGTTTGGCACCGAATTAAGCACAGCGGTATTCCTTTCACTGGCTGCTTTGGCTTGTCAGCGCAAGCATCTCGCATTGGGAGTCCTGTTTGTGGGCGTAGCGGCCCTGTTCCGCCCGGCTGCCATTGTATTCGCGTCAGGATGGGTTGTGCTGCTGATCCATCGCCCATGGCGCGAGTGGGTGGCATGCGGCGCTGCGCTTCTTGTTGGCATCTTCGGTATAGGCCTGGCTAACTATGTCCGCTTTGGATCGTTTCTCGAATACGGTTATGCGAGTTCAATTGGATTCACGTTACAACTTACCGGGCTGTTGGGATTACTTGCTAGTCCCGGCCGCTCGCTCATACTGTTCGTCCCCTGGGTATTGCTCATGATTCCATTGCTGATGCATGCCATACGAAAACGTGATCAATTAACCCTAGGGATGTCGTTGGGGATGTTGGTATTTATCGCCCTGCATGCCTCATGGCGTGAATGGTATGGCGGATGGTCGTATGGGCCGCGTCTATTGATGCCGATCATACCAATTGTGGCTGTACTCGTGGCGCCGTGGCTGACTCGGTGGTACGCATGGTTATTGCTGCTGGTAGGCCTTTTCATTGAGTTGCTGACCATAAAGATATATCCGCTCGCCGTGATACAAAACGCGTTGGAGTCAGGTTTATCCCTTGATCAGACTATCTGGTCGCTGGATTCCAATATGATCCTGCTGCAGTTGCGTAGCCAACTTGTCCCTGGCAATGAGATGTCAATAGTCATTGTCGTGATTGGCTTTCTTGCGCTAGTCGTCATAGACATCCTGGCACGATTGAAACCCCGTTCATCCAAATCCAGATAGGTTGCTTGAGAGCCCGGCGCCTTCATCATCCCGCATATGAAGGTGCCGTTCATGAATACGCGCATCAGATACGCGGCAATCAACGGACGCTCGACGACAACAAGGGAATGCTTCCCCACGCGGACGCTTGTTTAACCGCATTCTGGACATGACCGGTTGAGGAAAAGGGATTACTATCATCGTTTAGGCTAATATATGCTGGTGAACACACTGGATGAGAAGCTGGATGAGAAGGATGTATGGCGATGCGAAGTAATGTTTCTATGCGCGTGATCGGGACAATTGTGCTGATGTTAATGCTGAGTGCATGCGGCGCCGGGGCAACCCTGGAAACGACCACGCCTCCCCGCGCACCGTCGATTCCCACTGATGCTCCCGCTTCCGCGCAGCAACCTCCGCACTCGCCGTGACGGCAGCGCCTGTCGCAACAGTCGTATCGGCAGCGGCGGTCAAGCAACCAATCAATGCGACGCCCGCGTATCTGCCAATCGTCACCGGCGCACCGACGAATACCGCGCACCCGCGCCTCTGGATCACATCTGAGTACCTGCCGCGCCTGCGCTGCTGGGCTGCTGACAGCAACCCCGTGTACGCCGACGGCATCGTGCCATTGGCCACTGCCGCCCGCGAGGCAATGGACAGCGGCGATGTGCCAGGGCTGGACTGTGGCAATACGTCTTATGAGTCCTACCCCACTGAGATGTACGCGGAATTCTTCGCATTTATGTCGTTGATCGAGAACAACGCCGCCGCTCGCGCCGATGACGCTGCGCGCGCGCACACACTGCTCATGCACGTGATCAATGAGGCCGCCAAAGGCCCGGCGACGGCGATGGACTACACCTGTAACGGCAACGCGCAATACCCGCCGTTCCGCAATCCGGACTGGTTCACCTCCGACCGCGACCGCGCGCGCTACCATGGCGAAGCCTTCGGACTTACCGTCGACTGGATCTACCCGACACTGACCGCGCAGGATAAACAAACCATCCGGCAAGTCTACCTGCGCTGGTCGCAGGATATCATCGAACGCGGCTATCACCATCCTGAGCCGGTTGGCATGGTTAACAACCCGACGCTGCTGGCAAATCAGTCGCAGGTGCGCTTCAGCGACAACACTTACTTCACCGCTCATATTCGCAACCTCCCCTCCTCCTCTTCTCCTCCTCTCCTCTTCACCTCTTCTCCCCTCCCCGCGCCTCCCCTCAATTCCCCTGACACCCCTTACCGTTCAGCGCAAAGTTACTCGGCATGCCATTCACGCCACTATAGCTCGCCGCGAAAACGATATTCTGGCTGGCGCCCTTGGCTACCTTCGTAGTCAATTTCGTATTCGTCGCCGTGACTGCGCTCCCGGTCTGCTTGGAAGTCGCGTTGGTCATGCTAGTGACAGTCTGGTTGCCGCCAAAGGTCCAGGTGAGCGTCCAGCCGTTCAGCGCCGCGCCTGTCTGGTTAGTGAAGGTCAGGCTGGCGGTGAAGGTGAGGCTGGTTCCGCCCGTGACCGCATATTTCACCGTGCACGTCGGCGCTGGTGTTACCGTTGGTGCTTTGGTGGACGTAGGCGCAGGTGTCGCGGTCGGCGTCCGGGTATTTGTTGGCGTGGCCGTGGCCAATGCTGTCGGAATAGCGGTCGGCGTCCGGGTATTTGTTGGCGTGGCCGTGGCCAATACTGTCGGAATAAAGGTCGCGGTCGCCGTCGGCGACAGACTCCCAGTGTTCAGGCGCAACAGGACGATCGAGTTGGGCGCAAAGCTATAGCGAATGACATTCCCGCTCAGATTCAGTGGCAGCGACGGCGCGTTGCTCAGGTTGTCAGAAGGAGTCACAACCGTGTTGAACGTGACCGCCTGGTCGTTCAACGATGACGCCTGGACGATGTCGATGGTTCCGCCCGTGATGCCCAGGGCGCCAAGTGTGCTTTCGAGGCTGATCGTCGCCGGCACACTCACCGCGCTCTTATTGATCGCCAGCAGCGAGTATGTCGTCCCATTCACACGCCCGCCATATACGCTGAGCTGCGTCGCTGCGTCAAAGGTATTAGTGATGGGCAACATCTGGCTGCCAAATCGCGCCCACAGCGGAGCGACATAGTATTGCGGACCGCGATACCAGGCGTTATCCACCTGCAACAAGTCATACATGGTGCCATTAGCAGCTTTACCATTGGCCAGATCCCACTGGTTGGCGATCACCACACCGTTCTGAATCATCTGTCCCATGGTATCAGCCATATAGAGCGCATTGACAGCGCGCGTCATCCACTGTCCAGTATCGTAATCCTGGGCAGAGAACATGTTGTATTCAGTGACCGCGATGGGCGCCTGGCGGCCACCGGCATTCGCCGTAAACGAACTGCGCACATCAGCCATGACGGATGGCCAGTTGGACACCGGCTGCGCCAACGCTGCGCTCAACGAGGCCGGCATACCGCTGTAGCCGTAAATGTGGATATCGTAGTAATCCATGACCGAACCAGCGGCCGAGACCACCTTGTTGCCAAAGTTGTTATAGTCCGCCGCGGGCACGTTGCCAACGGCCCCTACCTGGATCGACGTGTCAATGGCGCGCATCGCCGAACGGAAAGCCGTATAGCCGGAGTAGCCCCGCGCGCCGTTGACGTATTCAGTGCCATCACACGTCCACGAGTTTTCCCAGCCCCATGACTGACACATGGCGCCGCCGCTGGCTGGTGTGCCGCCATAAACTTCGTTGCCAACTGCCCACAGTTTCATGCCGATAGGCCCAGGATTGCCGTGTGAACTGCGCAACTGCGCCCAGTAACCGGCAGTCTTCCAGTCAAAGCCCTTGCTGTCCACGCCGATCACCATTGTGTTAGTGACTGTCGCATTGAAGAAGGCTACGGCTGCCGCCGCTTCCTGCGGTGTGCCGTTGGGATTGACGACCCACATGCCCGCCATGCCGGTCGCCTTGATAAAGTTCAGAAAGTCGGTCGGCTTGGACACCCAGGTCTCCCAGCCGCTGCCGCAAGGTTGGGCGTTGGTCTGATTGGCCCCCATTTCACAGCTCAGCCAGCCATACGAGTCGCTATAGCTGCCACCCGGCATGCGCAATAAAGTCAGCCCGGACGCAACGGTGCGCGCGCGGAAGACAGGATCAGCAAAGCGAGAAGCGCCCAGCCACGCTGGCAGGTTGGAGCCCCGCATGCGCGAATCGACGGTAATCGGCGCGCCGGAGGTGTTGATCCGGATCGTGCCATCCACCGGAAGGGGAACCGCTGTGCCAGCCAGTCGCATATCGTCAACATAGAAGGTGGGCTGAACCGTGCCGCTGTTGTCCTGGATATTGATACGGGCAATCGCCGTCGGGTTGCCCAGCGCACTGATCGTCAGTGTGATCGGCGTCCACACGCCGGCAGGAGCGCTGAAGGCAACGTTAGTCGACATGCTGCCGGCATCGGTTTGGTAGATGTTTGCAATCAGGCTGCGTGTGCCGGAGCTACCGCCATGCACCCAGAAAGTCACCGCCGTGTAGCCGCTGGTGCTGACGGCAGCGGGCGCTCGAAGCGACAGTGCGCCCCATGCGCCATTGAAACTGACAGCGATGGATGCCGTGCCGGCGTGAACCGGGCTGGCGTTGGCTAAATTGTTAGCGTCGCTCCACGACCAGTCCTGCCAACCACTGGCCAGAGAATCGCCGTAGACGATCAGGTCGGCTGCGCCAGCCCGCATCGGCGCCGCCATGAGTTTCGCCGTGAAGGGCGAAAGTGCGCTGACCAGCAAGACTGCTACCGCAAACAACGAAGCGCCGACTGTGCACATCCTTATCTGTTTCATCAAATGTCTCTCCAACCTTCATAGTGTTGAAATGTATCTTAAAACGACGCTCATATTCTATGATGCTCATGGCGCAGTTGCACTGAGCCATTCCGCTACATGGTGTTCACGGTATGAGGTTAATCGCACTATTTACGCGGTGAAACAGCTACAACGTCCGCGCCCACTTTGCAAACGCCGGGAACGCCACCTCGGGTTCCGGCAGATTCGGAATCCAGCGCTTCTCATGCTCGAACTGCAGCCAGCCATCGTAGCCCGTAGCCTTCAGCTTGGCGATCATCTCGGCCAACGGGAACTGCCCTGTTCCCGGCGTCACATAGCGCCAGCCGTTCTCCATCGCTAATGGATGAGATGGGTCGTATACCGCGTCCTTGATATGCGTGTAACCGATCCGGCCGCGCAACGCCTGCAGCGTTTCCTCCGGCGTTTCAGTCCCGGCGAAACAGGTATTACCGATGTCCCACAGCGCGCCGAACGCCGGGTTCGGGATGGCGTCCAGCAACAACCGGATGCCGGCGGCGTCGCCCCAGCGGTCATGCGTCTCAAACAACCAGTGCAGATCCTGTGCGCCATCCAGCGACAGAATGTATTCGATGCAATCGCGACCGATCTTCGCCAGGTCGCGCGCCGACGCGCTCGGGGCGCCCCCGCCGAAGATGCGCACGTTCGCCGCTCCCAGTTCGCGCGCAACAGCAATCGTCCGGCGCGCCTCTTCAAGGTTAGCGTCTACTTTTTCAGCCACGCACACCGTGATACTCGAGCTGATGGCGCTCACTGCCAATCCGGCATCAGCCAGCTTGCGGCGTGTGGTCGCAACGTCGTAAGTGAACTCGGGCAAAGTGGTGATATCGATCGTCTGTAAATAGCCTCGAAAATCAACGCCGTCGAATCCGTACTCGCGCCCGCGCGCGCAAATCGTGTCGAGGTCCCATCCGGGACAACCAAGAGTCATGAAAGTCAGTTTCATCTATAACACCTCTCTGTTTACTATAGCCCACACGGCGTTCGTCGTGATCGCCATTTATGCCGCTTAAGCCGCGCGCAGTCTCAAGCGATGTTAGAATCCGCCACGTTTACAGATCGATGTATTGGTATGTCAATGAAAATTGGAATTGTTGGTGAAAGGTTACAGAAAAACATGAAGAACAAAACGTGGCGGGTGATTGCGTGCTTAAGCGCTGGAGTGATGTCGTTAATGTTGGCGGCGTGTGGCGGCGACGCCGCCTCTGCGCCTGCGGCCACAGCAAAACCGGTTGCAACTGCGGTTGCGGCCACCGACCAGCCGGCAAAGACGGATAAAGCTGCCGGCGATAAAGCCGCCGGCAATGAGGGCGTGACGATCAAAAGTATTGTCTTGAAGCGGGACAATGGCAACAATGAGGCGGGCGACACCGTTGACCAGTTTCTTGCCACTGATCGCACCCAGTACTTTGAGGCGGAGACATCCAGGTTGCTGGACGCTGGCACCAAAGTAAAGTGGTCATTTACCGCCGTGAAGACCACATCAGGGAATGATATCTTGATCAAGGACGTTACGACCGATGTCCTCGTCGCCAATCAGCTCAGTGCGCACATCAGCCTCCCGAACGACTGGCCGGTGGGATCGTATAAAGTCGACGTGTACTTTAACGACAATCTGATCAAAACCCTTAACTATGAGGTTGTCGCTGCAAAATAGCCTATAATCCGCCATTATGAGGCGCAAAATAGAATCGACGCCGCGATTTTTCAAGCCGCCCGCTGACCACTACTTCCTGCTGGGGCCGCGCGGCACTGGCAAAACATGGTGGACGCAACGGCATTATCCCGATGCAATCCGTGTGGATTTGCTGGACCCGGAGACACTGCGGTCGCTTTCCGCGCGCCCTGAACGGTTGCGCGAGTTAATCGCCGGTCGGCCAGACGCGCAACAGCTGTTAATTGATGAGGTGCAGAAACTGCCTGAAATCCTCGAAGTTGCGCATCTGCTGATTGAGGAAAGTAAGGAAGGCAAGGAACGACATGGACCACAGTTCATCTTTACCGGTTCGAGCGCGCGTAAGCTGCGCCGAGCCGGAGTGAACTTGCTGGGTGGACGGGCGGCTCAGAAGTCTCTTCACCCTTATATGGCAGCCGAGCTTGGGGCTCTGTTTGACCTTGAAGTTGCTCTGCGCCTCGGTATGCTGCCCATGGTGCTCGGTGCGATTGAACCCGCGGAGATCCTGCGCGCATACAACGGCCTCTATTTGCGCGAAGAGGTGCAGATGGAAGGGCTGGTGCGCAACATGGGCAGCTTTGCGCGCTTTCTCGAAGCCATCAGTTTTTCACATGCAGCAGTGCTCAACCTCGCGAATGTCGCCCGCGAGTGCCAGGTGCCTTACAAAACAGTCGAAGGCTACCTGGAAATTCTGGAGGATCTGCTATTGGCCTACCGCGTGCCGGTCTTTATGCGACGGGCGAAACGCGATATGTCGATGCATCCGAAGTTCTACTTTTTCGATGCAGGGGTCTTCCGCGCAAACCGCCCTGCCGGGCCGCTTGATTCTCCATCTGAGATCGACGGCGCCGCGCTCGAAGGCCTTGTGGCAGAACACCTGCGCGCGTGGTGCGACTACTCGGATGGCGATCACCATTTGTATTATTGGCAGACGCGCGCGAAGGTGGAAGTCGATTTCGTGATCTACGGCGCCAGTGAATTTCATGCAATGGAAATAAAGAACACAGCCAATGTGCGCCCCGAAGATTTGCGCGGGTTGAGGAATTTCGGCGAAGATTACCCGGAAAGCCGGCGCTGGTTGCTCTACCGCGGCAAGGAACGACTCCTGATCCACGGCATCTTATGCCTGCCGT
Source organism: uncultured bacterium (assembly GCA_903921365.1). Classification (GTDB taxonomy): domain Bacteria; phylum Chloroflexota; class Anaerolineae; order J036; family Brachytrichaceae; genus CAIXPS01. Next base: position 8,739 of record CAIXPS010000541.1, read on the forward strand.
GCTCCGATTTCCTGGTCAATCTGACTCCCAATCATTTCCCAGCCTGATAACCCGATTCGCCAATCCAGCTTGCCTCAAATTGCTGTCGCCAGTTCGCGCGCCGTCCGAATGAAGGCGATGTAGTTCTCCGCCGGCGTGTTTGGGAGCACTGCGTCAGCGGTCGAGTAGATGTGCGGGTAACCGCGCGCGGCCTCGACGATCCTGCGCGTCGCGTCGATGATCTGGTCGGACGTGCCGTCGCGAAGGAGCCCCAGGTCGAGGTTGCCCTTTGTGGTGACGCGCCGGTCGATCCAGCGGCGCGACTCGGCCAGGTCGTTGTCGGCGGATGGCGGCGGCGCAATCGTCTCGATCACATCCGCGCCGATCTCATTGAAGATGCCCTGCCGGATCATCGCGCGCGTCAGCCCGCAGTTGTGATACCAGAACAACCCGCCGCGCGCGTGCGTCCAGTCGCTGAACCCGCGCAGATACGGCAGATCCATCTCGCGACACAGCTTGACAGATGTCATCTCCAACCCATACGAGCTGTCGCTCATAAAATCGATTCCCTCCTGCATCGCGATATCCATCACGAACAACGCCGCCTCGTAGATGGCGTCCATGCTGCGGCGGAAAGTGTCGGGATAGTCCAGGTAATGCAGGATGATGTTCTGCTGGCTGATCTGGAAGCTCAACCAGAACGGGTGCGGGTGACCGATCACGATCACGCCATCTTCGCCAATCCGCTGGCGCCATTCGCGGTAGTACGCGCGTATCTCACCGGCGCGTTCATGAACCTGCGAGCACGCGGCGACGATGTAGGCGTGGTCGGCCTCAGTCTTCACCGGAAAGCCTGACTCATCGCCCCACTCGCCCAGGCTGCGCGAGACGCGACGCGTCCACTCACCGATGGGCGTCTGGATCATCATGGTGCGATACTCGGCATCGGAGCGGCTCTCATCGATCTGCCACGGGAAGATGAAGCTGTCGCACGCGATCATAAACATCGGCTCGTAATCGAGCGCGCGCGACAGTACCACCTCATTTGCCACAGGGTCGTCGGTCACCGGCAGTCCCACATGCCGGAGCGTCCGCTCGATAACGTCGGCGTAGGGCAGAAAGGGAGACACGATCGGGCGAGCGCCCGCGGGGTTGCGGACATAGTTCAGGAAACGTTGGCGTGGTGTTGTCATGGGTTTATCCTTGTGATGCAAAGGCAATATCGACAAAATTGCCAATCCCATGATATAACACACCCCTATCGCCGTGTGAATTGGGTAGTCTGAATCGGGAATTCTGAATCGGGAATATCGGGAATAATGCCATGAAGATCCTGCCTAGTATCGGATTTATCATTGTTTTTGTGCTCAATGCTGTGGTTTACCAGCTTGGCATGCAAACTCCTTTCATAGAAGGATTGGCAAAAGGGAAACTCCCCAGTGATCTCCGTCAGATCCTTATCGCAGTAGCGGCCCTGGTATTTCTCTTTGTCGAGTATTGGTTGCTCACAGGCCTATTGCCAGTCAACCTCATGCTCCTCTTGATCGCAGCGATATTCCTCGCACAATTGCTATACATCGTCATAGGCGCCGTCGCCGGTTACACACTGCCCGAAAAAAGCGAGAAGGTGGCCGCTCTGAGTTTCATGTGGGGCGTACAACAAGCCGTGCAACATCCAATTTTGAGAGCGATTCCCACCGCATTCGGTTACATCTATGCGATTGTCACGGTCGCCGGCAGTTTACTCACTTATTGGTACTTTCCAATCGGGGATCGTGAAGCACTTGTCCGCATCGCCGTCTTCGTCTTTACCGTTCGGCAAATAACCGGAATACTCATTTCACTCATAGAGATATGGCCAGTGGTCATATCTCCGTATCTCGATGACGATTTGCGTAACTCATATCTGGGCGGGAGTTTCTCCAACATCGTGTCTTCAACGATCATTCTGCTCTTTCCCGTCTGGTTATTGGACCAACAGGGCAATACGCTCCTGGGTCAACTCCCTCCATTCTGGTTGCTGTTGTCAGTGCCGATACTCGTCTTCTTCATCGGCACGGTTATTCCTTTTCTGGTCGGCGTCAATAGTTATCGCACCCAGGCAAATCTGTTGCTCAATTGGCGTCGCCAGTGGGTAAACGATGTGCTCGCGATCGTCAAATTACCGCTAGGGGACAGGCGCTCAATGAATATCGAAATGTATCTGCAAAACCTGGGGGTAGAGCTGAAAGAGCGCCGTTCGAACAACACGCTGGACACTTTCTACAGGACGCTCATCAATGAAGAGATTCAAGAGATTCAAGAGATTAAAGAGATTGAACAGCCTGATGGAACTCAGTCCATTCAGGTTGATAGCGCCGCGAGCACAGAAGCACTCGTGACATCGCAACAAAACCCGGCTGATTCCGGGGCCCCAACGCTGGCATCGCAATCAGCCGCGACTGTTAGAACGGCAAGTCAGGCAACACCTCCCAAACCTGTGGCGCAGCGTCAGCCTGATAACGCATCTCAAAAACAGTTGATAAACATTATCAACAGGAATATAGGAAAGCTGGCCCAATGGGATATTCAAATTGGTCATATCTCCCGGTTGAATGAACTTATGTTAATTGTGCCGGATGGAAAATCACAGGACATATCGGGCTATCTCGAACGGCGATTAGCAACGATGGACGCTGAAGCAAAAAGTTTCAGCAGCACAAAGAACGTCCTGGCAGGCACATCGCTTACGCTGATATCAGGTGTCATGGTCTTCCTGTTTCAGACATACCAGAAACAGATCGTTTCCCTTGTGGGAAACCTTGTGGGTATGAACCTGCAGCCCTGATAGGGGCAACGCTGTTGGAAAACTTGACGCATAAACCTTATAGGAGGGTTGGACCAGTCTTATGACAAGTTACGTTTTTTGATCGCTCCTACGCGCATCTCCTCAACTCATGTTCTGTAAAAACGTAACCAGTCAATGACTGGTTACGTTTTCGGTCAGGCGTCTCTTGTGCTTAGAATCAAAGTACCAACTTCTGTTCTTTTCCACAAGGAGATGCCGCCATGACCGACTCACCTATTTTAGTCCAACTGCCACTTTTC
>CAIXPS010000542.1 GCA_903921365.1 uncultured bacterium
AACCAGCGGTGAACGTCACCCACGCGCCATCCTCCTCGGCGGCGGTAATGCCAGTGATCGGCGCAGCGATCGCTCCTTTATCCCACAGCAGCTGTCCAGACTCGCGGATAGACACACCTGCGTCCGCGTGAGTGCTGGGTTTCGGCACGCTGATCCGCGCCGTTGTATTCACCGGCACGCGCACATGCAGGCGCAATTCATCGCCGTCGCGCTGCCATGCCGACTCGATCCGACCGTGCACCGTCTCCAGGCTCGCACTCGCATGCGTCATCTCTGACATATCGACGAGGTGCGGTTTGACGGCGAAATGGTTGAAGCCGATCGTGTTGGGCATCACCTGTATGCCGGCCAGGTAACGATAAAACCACGCGCTGAAGGTCGACATCATCGGGTGGTTCTTCGAGTGCATGCTCGTGTCCTTGCTGTTCTCCCAACGCTCCCAGATCGTCGTCGCGCCGTTGGCGAGCATGAAGCCCCAGCTTGGGTACGTCGTCTGCGTCGCGATGCGATACGCCAGGTCATGGCGGCCATGAGCGGACAGCACCTCCAGCAGGTACTTCGAACACAGGTTGCCAGTCGTCAGGTGATCATCATGCGCCTCAACGTCACGCACCAGGGCATCGAACACCGCCGCCTGCTGTTCTTCGGTCGCCAGACCCATGTATAAGGTGAACGCGCAACAGGCCTGGTTGCCGGAGCCATAGACCCGCTTCACATCGTCCCAGAACGCCTGCTGATAGGCGCCCCGGATGCGGCTGGCCAAGGCTCCATACGCGAACGCATCATCGCGCTTGCCCAGGATGGCCGCCATCTGCGATAGGAGCTTCGAGCCAAAGTAGTAGTAACCCGTCGACATCAGCGCGCCCGGCGTATGCGCCGATATCGGCGTCGGGCCGCCGTCGCGCACAGTGGCCTCCGCGATAGGCGGCGACCAGTCACCGTAATAGCTGAATGGCAGGATGCCGTCGCTTGAGCGCGTCGTCAAATAATCGACCCACGCCTTGAAGCCTTCGTAGTGTTCGGCAATCACCGCGGTGTTGCCGTAGTGCTGGTAGAGCAACCACGGCACGAGCAGATAACACATCGTCACCGGGTCAGCCGGGCGTGAACCCATGCGGTATGGGGCGGTGTCAGGGATGGCGCCGCGCGCATCCTGCCCATCGTGGATATCGGCGATCCATTTGCCGTGCAGCCGGTTCAGGTCGCAGTTGTAATGCGCGGCCTCGGCGCGCACGGTCATGTCGTTCAGCCAGCCCATGCGCTCGTCGCGTTGCGGGCAATCGGTGGGCAGCCCGTGCAGGTTGCCGGTCTCTGTCCACACGGCGGCCCGTTGCATGCGGTTCAACAGATCGTCGCTGCATTCGAACTGTCCGCGCGTCGCCACGTCGGAATGTGCCACGCATCCCAGCAGTGCCTCAAGCCCCGGCGCGCCGGGATAGCCCTCCATCTGCACATAGCGAAAGCCGTGATAGGTGAAGCGCGGCGCCCACTCCTCAACCCCGGCGCCTTTGCAGATATAGACATCGGTGCAAGCAGCACTGCGCAGATTGCCCTGGTCGACCGTGCCATCGTCATTGAGGTTTTCGGCGAAACGTAGCGTCACGGTTGTTCCGCGCGCGCCCTGTACACGCAGCCGGACCCAGCCGACCATGTTCTGTCCCATGTCGGCGACGTAGACATGGGGCGCAGGTTCGCGGATTGCGACCGGTGTCAGTGTTTGCACCACGCGCATCGGCTCCAACGGCTGCGCCTGCATGCGTCCTGCCGGCGCATCGACCGGCACCGCGACTACCCAGAACTCCTTGCGGTTATAGCCGCTGATTGGCTCGACGGCTGGATCGCACCAGCCCGCTCGTTCCAGCCGCGCGTCGTAGGTCTCGCCATCATAGATCGCGTTGGCGACGATCGGTCCCGTGCCGACCATCCACGAAGTCCCGCCGCCCATGCCGGTGTTCTGTGCGGCATAAACAACCGATGTGCCATCGGTGAAGTCGATGTGAATCTGGGCGCGCAGTTTGGGCGCCCCGTGCCATCCGTTGCCCACAATCGCGCCCGCGATATTCCGGCCTTCGCGCAACAGTGCGCCAATGTCGATGGTCGTGTACAACACCCTGCTGGCGTAATCGGTCTGCGCCGGTTCGAGCACGTGATCGGTTGCCTTGACGCCGTTGACATAGAACTCATACAGCCCCAGCCCGGCCACATAGGCGCGTGCCCGCGCGACGCGCGCGACGGGTTTATCGAGGTTGAAAAACGCGCGGAAGTAAAGCCCCTGGCCGTTAAAGCCGGCGGGGTGACCCAGCCACAATGACTGCCAGTCGGACGGGTCGAGCAGACCCAGCTCGAACGAGGCAACCTCACTCCAGCCTGTGGGCGCGCCTTCGCCATCCCAGGCGCGCGCCTGCCAGTAACAGCGCTCGCGGCTTACCAGCGTGGCGCCATTGTAAAGAATACTGACCTGCTCCGTTGACAGCACCTTACCACTATCCCATTTGTCGGCGCGGCCTTCTGCCAGCTTGGCGGGGTCGCTGGCGACGAGGATCTGGTAAGCCGTCTGGGTCTGGCCGCGGCGGTTGTCTTCCAGCATCCATGAAAAACGGGGAGCGCGCGCCTCAATCCCCAACGGATTCCGGGCGTATTCACAACGAAGATCGATCACGTTCATGACAGAATCACCTCACTGTAATTCTATGCGCGTTGAGAATTCAGGAATTTGTCGGATTCCTGTAACTGCTCAGGCTGAAAAGGGTATACCGCAGATTCGTGGACTAGGCATAGGGCACCGACTTCCAGGCGATTTCAAAGCGATCGCTATGTAGTTCGCACAAAGCGGCCAACACAGATTGGGCATTGTGGCGACACCAACCCTGACCGGGGCATTTC
>CAIXPS010000543.1 GCA_903921365.1 uncultured bacterium
GCTGTTGTTGGCATCACTGCTGTTGCGCGTGAAGTAGCGGCTGAAGCCTGGGATGCGCGAAGCCACAGCGATGATCGTCATGCTGAGTTGATGATCTGTTCCGTTGCCTTGTGCCAGCAGCGTATCCCCTACGTGCAAGTCAAGCGCTGTGCTCAACCCCTGCGAGATGATTACGTCCCGCGTGTCCGACACGATTTTCGTCAAGGCTGTCGCGTCGCCCTCGGAGAAGCGATAGAGCGATGTATACAGCACCTTGTTCAGATCGCCGTCCGCGCCGAGATAACTCACGCTTGCCGTTCGCAGCTTGATCCGGTCGCTGACTGTCATCCCAGACAGGTTTTGCGCCAACCCAACCACAGTCCCAATGCCGGGTTGATCTTTCACCGCTGCCACATCGGTCGCCGTCAGGTTGGTTACTGTGCGCGTGAAGCGGCTGAAAATCGGAAAATCATTTGATGATGAACTGGTTGTGGCAATCAATGGGGCGCCGTTGCTGAAGTTGGAATCCGTCTCCAGGTTCGCATCCTGCAACGCCAACTGCGTCGCGAGAAGGCAGGGTAGAACGGCGCTCATCACCACCATCAGCGAGATCAACGCATTGCCACCCTTTCCGCGCAACGCATAGCGCCCGGCAAAAAAGGCCGATCTCGGGCTGATCACGCGATAGAGCACGATGAGCAGGCGCTCAAGCGGCGTGGTTAAGAAGTAGAACAACAAGGCGATGCCGATCACCATGAGCAGGAGCGAGCCCGCATTCAGCACCACTGAGCCGCTCATGTTGCCAGGCGTCATCACCGTGGGCAGGACGATCAGAATAACGCCGCTGAACGCCAGCAACACCAGCCCCGCGATCAACAGACCGCCGTTGGCGTGGCGCTCGCGCAGCTTGCCGAGGTCTTCCAGGGTAGGCTGGTCGGCTGCTGCCGGATTGAGCACCACCATTACTTTCGTGTTCGCTGCCGTGCGCGCCGGGCTGATAGTTGCCAGTGTCAGCACGGCGGCGGTAATTGCGGTCGGGATAAGAACCGTCTGCAATGTCCATGCGGCGCGCACGCCAGTGGGCAAGTCGAGGTTCGACAAGACGATGGGCACGATCAGATAATCGTTGATCACGCGCCCGAGTAATATGCCCAATACGATGCCGATCACGCCAAGAATGAAGACCTCGAGAATGACGACTTCGTACAGGCGATGGCGCGGTGAACCCAGCACGCGCAGAACTGCCAGGTCGTGTTTTTGTTCGGCTACGGTGGTGTTCATCAACGCGTTGACCATTAGACCGATGATGCCCATGCTCAACAGACCGTACAAGGTGATAAAGGTCTGGGTAAAGGCATAGCTGGAAGAAGAGCTCTCCAGGCTGGTATATTTCGGCAGGCTGACCGTATAGTCAGAACCGAGTTGCGCTTGCAGATTGTCGCTGACGGTTTCACCCACATTGCGCGCCTGTGTGACGGTGGCGCTCGCATCGCTGGAACTGGTGCTCGACGATGTCCATACCAGCAACAGCTTGTTGGCTTGACCTTCCTGTCCCAACCACGCCTGAGCGTCGTCCAGGCGCATGATGATCGGGTTGCTTACATCGCTGGCCACACCAGTTAACGTGCCAACGCCAGTGACGATAAAGCGCGCCTCAATGCGCGGGGTGCTGGCGCCGGTAATGGCGGCCTTGCCCGCGGCGCGTTTCACCGGGATGGCATACGAGAGACGCACTTCATCGCCGACCTGCACGCCCAGTGCTGTGGCAGCGGCAGTGCTGAGGTAAACCTCACCGTTTGCGGGTGGATATGCCCCAATGGTCTGCTGATTGGATAGTGCGCTGGTTGAACTGCTTGACGAAGCAGAATCGCTAGGCGGTTGGCCGCCACCGCCGCCACTGGGTGGGGCGCCGCCACCGCCGCCTGATGGCGGGCCGCCGCCGCCAGGGGGTGGGCCACCGCCACCGTTCCTCCCACCGCCTGTGCCGCCGATATTGATGCCGGCGATGCCGATTCCGCCTGTGCTGGTGCTGGCCGGTTTCTCAGCAGTGATCAGGCTGTCGGCAGTCGTGTCAAGCGCAATAAAGGTGACGGCCACGCCGTCGGTCGCTCCCATTTTGCGCCCCTCAACAGTCGCCTGAATGCGCGCATAAACCTGCGCAATCTTGCTGTATGAGTCATTCACCGTGGCCTCAATCTCGGTGATGCTGAAAAACGTTGATGCTGCGAGGTCGCTCCGGGTGATACCGAGATCGTAGCCGCCCGTAGCGGAACCGGTTGACTGGATGCTGAACTGGCGCTGGGTGTCCACCAGGGCCAGAAGGGCGCCTACGAGTGCAACGCCTATAACCAGTGCAACAGTAATGATAAATGTGCGCAGCTTGCGCCGGCGCATTGCGTTAAGAACGTATCTAAGATTCATGACAACCTCCCATTTCAGGCGACGACTGTTTCCATGTCCAGCGATATTGGAACGCTGGTGTTGACACGTTCGTCCTCAAGCTTCCCGTCGCGCATGTGGATCACCCGTCCGGCATATTTGCTCATGCGCGGGTCATGGGTGACATACACAATTGTTGTGCCGCGCTCCTTGTTGAGCTGGATCAACAGGTTCATGATCTCGTATGAGGTTTGTGTATCCAGGTCGCCGGTCATTTCGTCGCCGATAATCAAGGGCGGGTCGTTGGCGAGTGCGCGCGCGATGGCGACACGCTGCATCTGGCCGCCTGACAGTTCGCTGGGATAGTGTCCCATGCGGTCGCCAAGACCCACTGCGCGGAGCAACTGCTCTGCGCGTTTGTGGTCGCGCTTACCGAGCAGGATCATGGGCACCTCCACGTTTTCCACCGCGTTGAAATTGCTCAACAGGTTGAAGTTCTGAAAGACGAACCCCATTTTCTTCAGCCGCAACCGCGCCAGTTTCTCCTCGCTCAGCGATACGACGTTCTCGCCATCGACGATTACATGACCGCGGCTGGGCGTATCCAGCCCGCCGATGATATTCAACATGGTGGTCTTGCCACTGCCGCTGGGGCCCATCAGACACAGCACTTCGCCGCGCCGCACATTGAGCGTCACGCCGCGCAAGGCAGGCACTGCCTCCTTGCCCATCACGAAGCTCTTGTGCACGTCTTCGACCTGGACGATATAGTCCGCGTCGGCTGAGCTGTTCCCGTTGGCGCCGTGGATCAATGTGTTAACCGTGCCAAAGGGACTCGAGGCAGTATCAATGTGGTTTGCGCTCATCTTCTTTTTGAACATAGTGGATCAACTCTTCTTACTCAAGTTGATGTCAGGCTAGCGTTCAAATGTAAAGAAGTTATTCAGATGTGATTGGATTTTTATAGGGAAACTGCAACCGGCAAGCGGATGGTAAACGTCGTGCCGTGTTCGGGGCTCGATTCGACGCTGATCGCGCCGTCGTGGGCTTCCACGATGGCCTTGGCAATCGCAAGCCCCAGCCCAGATGAGTCCTCGCTCTCACCTGTGCGTTGCCGCGACGGGTCAGCGCGGTAGAAACGGTCAAAGATAAACGGGATATGCTCCGGGTTGATTCCTGCGCCGGTGTCGCTCACCTGTAGTAATACCTGTTGCCCTTCCTGTTGCGCGCTCAGCACGATTTCGCCCCTAGTCGTATAGCGCAATGCGTTGGCGACGAGGTTGTTGAGCACCTGGATCATGCGATCTGTGTCAACCAATATAGATGGCAGTGATTCGGGCGCTTCCACGCGCAGCCCCAGGCTGCGGTCTTCCAACTGCACGATGAACGCCAGGCCGGTTTGCTCCAGCAAGGCGCGCGGGTCGATCGCGCGTTTGTTTAATGGCAGTTCGCGCGCATCGGCCAGCGACAGGGTGCGCAAATCTTCGACCAGGCGCTGCAAGTGTTTCACCTCGTCGTGCATGATGTTGTAGAGGGCGGGCGTGCCTTGCAGGCGTTGCTCGCTCAATCCCTCGGTGTAGCCGCGCAAAATAGTCAATGGCGTGCGCAGGTCATGCGCGAGGTCGGCGGTCATTTGCTTCCGCAGGGTGATGCCGCGCGCCACATCGGCGCTCATCTGGTTAAACGAGGTCGCCAGCGTGCCGATCTCGTCGCGCGAACGCACCTTGACCCGCTGATCGAGTTTGCCGGTTGCCATGGCCTTTGTCGCCAGGGTCAACTCGGCCAATGGACGAGTGAGTGTGCGAGCCAGGATGCCGCCCAGGATGAGTGCAACCAGAATCGTGGCGCCGCCACTGATGATTGCCGCCGACGTCAGACGGTCAAAGAAGGCTGTTTCTGGCGGCGGGCTCGGCGGGCTGCCTGGTTGGCCTGCCGTACCTGTGCTTGTCTGGCTCGTTCCGGTGTCTGAGGATGGCGCGTTCGCGTGTGGTTGTGGACCGATTGGCGTGAATAGGACGTAGCCGATGACGGCGCCGGAGGTCGTAGTAATCGGAGTAGTGTTGTTCAGAAAGGAGTCAGGCACTGCGGTGCCGGCCAACAGGTTTTGAGGGCCGATGACCGCGCGATGGTTGGCGTCCAACACGATGGCGCTGCGGTTATATGTGGATGGGATGGAGCTTGACGCGAGCGTTTGGGAGACGCCATGCCAGCTTCCATTGGTCATGTAATAGTCCCGCAGGATGCCCACAAGCACGGTCTGATCGCGCGCCGACAGATATTGGTCGAACTCGATGCGCGTGCGGGGACCCATCAACAGCGTAAAAATGGCAACGCCAGTGATGCCGATGAGAAAGAAGGCAAAAGTGAGTTTAAGCGCCAGGGAGCGCATGGTGTGTTCGCCGGTCAGTCGCCGGGCGCCTCTTGGCTTTTGCTCTTCTGCTTGGCAAAGCGATAGCCCATCCCGTACACGGTTTCGATATAGCGGGGATGGCGCGTGTCGGGTTCGATCTTGGCGCGCAGGTTGCGGATGTGCACATCGATGGTGCGCTCGTACCCTTCGTAGGTTTCACCGGAAACGCGATCCAGCAGGTCCAGCCGTGAGAATACCTGCCCGGGCGACGCCATCAGCACCGCCAGCAGTTCAAACTCGGACTTGGTTAAGTCGATGGCCTTTCCCGCGATTTCAACCACCACCGCAGACCGATCCAGCATGATATCCGCGACGCGCACGCGAAGCGTGTCGGTCTCTGCCGTGGCGCGATGTGCGCGCCGCAATACCGCGCGCGCGCGTGCCAGCAGCTCGCGCACGTTGAAAGGTTTGGTAATGTAGTCGTCGCCGCCCAGTTCAAGACCGATGATCTTGTCCTGATCCTCAATTTTGGCGGTCAGCAGGATCACAGGTGTGTCGGCTTCCTTGCTGTATGCGCGCATGAAGTCATACCCGCCCATGACGGGCATCATCAAGTCGAGGATGATCAGGTCGGGTTTTTCATGGCGCGCGATATGCAGCGCCTCCTGCCCCTGTGAGGCCTCAAGGACGCGATAGCCTTCCTGCTCCAGGTATACGCGAATCATCTCGCGCAGGTTCGCTTCGTCATCCACGACCAGAATCGTTTGGGTCATCGTATTCAGCGCTCAGCGCCCGCTACTCCGTTGGGATTGGCATTAGGATTGAATTTCTCTCACAATAGCACTTTTTATGAATGATAGCGATGAGTTCTTCAGGAATTGTGAAGAAAATATTGGCTTCTCATAGGGCTGACACGCGCCTCAACACACGTGATCCTGACGCGGCGGGTTGCGGCGCAACAAAGCGCGCACACGCGACACCTGCTCGGGGATGCCCGTGGCATCGGTCTGGCAGTCATCCACCCCGCCATCCAATGCCTCCAGCACTTGCTCCTGCGTCGGGTGATGCAGGAACGCGATGATTGGCGCATCGGTTAATTGCCGCAAGCTGGACCACTGGTCTGACCCTGCCATACTGCTTTGAGTTTCTTTGGGGTCGCTGATGACGATAATGGAGGGCCGGTTGCGCATGATGAACCCTGACGCCGCCTGGATGCCTCTGACGATGCTGACGTGATACCCGGCCTGCGCCAGCGCCAGGCCGAGCGGATCGCGCGCACTGCTTTGAGTCCCTGTGGGATCTCCGTTTGTGTTCACCAGCAGGACTGTGCGACAGACTGCTTTGAGTCCCAATGGGACTGCTTTGAGTCCCATTGGGACTGCTTTGAGTCCCATTGGGACTGCTGTGAGTCCCTCTGGGATTGGCTCAAGCGGCGTCGCGTGTTGCTGTGCGGGTTGAGACGCCGGCACCTCTTCGTTTGGGGCAAACCGGGACAATAATCGCACTGCGATGTCGCCTAAGCGATTGTGCACACGCGTCTTTTGGTTTGGGTCTTTTAAGGTCTTCAGAGCAAGCCTCCGGCATAGTCATCAATTGCACTGACTGTAGCCAAAGGTTGTTTGGAACCCGTGAAGAAAAGATTGCGTTCTTATTTTTATTTACATATAATGACTTAACAAGCAACTGTCATTTGCAATGAAGCCGTCGGTTCAAGGGAATCACTGATGAATAACAAGAAGCCCGCTACCGCAGGAGCGTCGCCATTATCATCCTGGCGCGCCCGGATGATCGGTATATTGCCGCGCAAACTTTGGCTTGCATGGGGCATGTTGATCGCCGGCTTGAGCATCACCGCGCTCGCAGCGCTTTATAGCAAGGCGGGTGTGGAAGCAGCCGCGCAGAGCGAGTTCAACTTTACCTGCAACGAGATCCAACTCAACATCGCAAACCGACTGGCCGCCAGCGCCCAGCTCCTGCATGCCGGCGCGGGACTCTTTGATGCAGCAGAGACCGTCACACGGGCGGAATGGCGGATATTCACTGAGCGTCTTCAGATCGAAAAGCAGTTGCCCGGTATTCAGGGCGTCGGCTTTGCGCAATTGATCTTGCCCGAACAACTGGCCCAGCACACTCAGGCCATTCGCAGCGAAGGCTTCCCGGATTATGCGGTCTGGCCCACAGGCGCGCGGGATATCTATTCTTCCATCATCTACCTTGAACCTTTCTCAGATCGCAATCTGCGCGCCTTTGGCTATGATATGCTCTCTGAACCTGTGCGCCGCGCCGCCATGGAGCAGGCTCGCGATGAGAATACCGCCGTGCTCTCCGGAAAAGTCCGCCTGGTACAGGAGACTAGCCAGGATGCTCAAGCCGGCGCCTTGATGTATGTGCCGGTTTATCGCCATGGCTTGCCGATCGACACCGTCGAACAGCGCCGCGCCGCCATCCTGGGCTGGGTTTACAGCCCATACCGCATGACAGATATGATAAGCGGCACCCTGGGGGGTTGGAACGCCGAATATGCGGACAGACAGATTTCCCTGCAGGTCTACGATGGCGCTCTGCTTTCCACAGATACTTTGCTGTACGACAGTCGGGGTAACGCGGATAAAGCGCTGGCTTCCACAGCACTGGTTACCAGGCTGACCCCGGTTGATTTTGCCAGGCGCCTCTGGACTTTGCGCTTCTCTCAGACTGGCGGGCTGGCGTCCACAGCCAACTACAGCAGTGTCTGGCTCGTTTTATTTGGCGGGACAAGTATCAGCCTGCTTTTGTTTGGGCTGATGATTGCCCTGCTCAGAACAAATGTCACTGCGCGGCGGATCGCTGATCAGATGACAACTGAACTGCGCGAAAGCGAGGAAAAGTATCGAGTAGTTTTCAACAATGAGGTCTATGCGATCTGCATCTTTGATCTCGAAACTCTAAAACTCCTTGAAGTGAACCA
>CAIXPS010000544.1 GCA_903921365.1 uncultured bacterium
ACCCGTCACGATATCGAATTCCGGACGGTCCCCCTTCTTCGTCCATCCGATCAAAAGCCCAGCGCCAAACGCGCCACTTTCGCCCGCCCCTGCGCATCAAACAAAATATTACTAGGCTTCAAATCGCGGTGCACTGCATCCAATGCATGGATCACAGCCAGTCCGCATGCTATCTCAGTTGCGATCCGCAAGGTCTCAGCAACGCTTAGTATTCCACTCTTGCTCAACTTGTCTGCCAGGCTGCCCTGTGGTGCGTATTCCATCGCCAGCACCAGCATCTCCTCGCCCGGGTTGAACCGGTAAACCTGGATTACATTCGTGTCATTGATCTTCGCCCCCAGCCGTGCCTCCTGCCCAAACATGGTCGCGTATTGGTGCATGTCACTAGATCCCACCCCATCGCGATCGCGCCGCAACACCTTTACCGCACATACACGCCCCAACGTCAGGTCTGTTGCTTTATATACCTCAGCAAATCCCCCTTCGCCAATCAGTCCCTCGATACGGTAGTCGTCATTGAAGATCAGTTTCCCTATGGGTAGTGTCATTCTGTCTAATCCTGTTGAGGGTTATAGCATTATAGATATGCACGGTTCTGAACGGCTTGAACCTGATAACGTTACATCACCTATCCGTCGCGATCACAGGTGAGGTGTTACTGAGTTTTGACAAATGAATGTCGCACTACCAATAGCGTCAAATGGCTTGTATTTAGGTCTGTTACGTTATTTAGCAGCGACATAGTTCTTTCAAAACTCAGTACGTTCATAGACCAACATTATAGTTATATGGGCTATCCCCATTAAGGCTACAGTCTCTAAAAACGCTATGGACTTACGCCTCTTGTCTCTAACTTCTGACCTCACCTCGGCAATCGTTCGTTGCGAGTCGGGAGTTGCGGGTAGGCCGCGTGTGGCTCCTGCTGATACCAGTACCCTACCGACGCAATTTCGTCGGTAAGCGGCTGGAACTTGCCATCCGGCCACCAGCCCAACGCCTGCATGGTCACTTTCAAGTCCTGGTGGAACCGAATCGGGTCCATGATGTGCCAGCGATACAGCCCGTGCTTTGGCACGCGCTCGCCTTCCTTCTGCCACAATGGATAGCCGGTGTACGGGCCGGTGAAGGTTTCGCCAAAGCCCCATGCGCCGCAGAAGTAATCTTCGGTGCCGGTGCCGCAGATCGTCGGCGCATCCGTGTCGCCGTCCATGAAGAACTTGATCTCGCCCTCGCCCCACCAGCCGTCGGACATCTGCACCCACGCCAGGTACGTGCCAACGTACTGGCCGTTGCCATGAATGCCATCGAGGATCACATGCTCGGGGTAATCGCGCCGGGTGGTGCTGATGCGCCATTGCGCGTGAAACGTGCCGAGGTCGGCCGGCATTTGTCCCAGCGCATACGTGATCTGGTAGAAGAACCCGGTGACCGGTTCATGACACTGGCTCTCGATCGTGATGCGCGCCGACTTGTAGAATGGCATCGGCCAGTAACAGTTGAACCCGCCGCTCGGATTGACCGCCACTGCCAGCGATGTGATATTCGTGCGCAACCCGTGTCCGCAGGCGAAGAAATCACCCAGAGGCACCTCGACTGATGGCGTCTCCTCGCCATCCCAGTACATCCGCAGCACGCAATCGCGGTAAGCCTTTGGCTCAACCGTGATCCAGATGTGCTGAAGCATGCCCTGCCCCGTGATGTCGGCCAGCGTTGTCACCGTGCCGGGGTTCAGCGTGATGCACGGGCGCACCTTCCAGGGCTTGCCCAATTCACGCGCCGGGTCGCGCGGCCCTTCGGGCAATGCCAGTGCGCCGCCGGCGCGCCGGCCATCCGGGTTCTCTGCGCTGATCGAGCGCGTCTCAAAATCACCGAGCACGGGCAATCCGCCCAGACCAAACTGACGATTGTTCAATAGCATAGTTGTTCTATCTCCTGTTGTTAAGAGTATCTACCAAATGCTGGTTGGGTTGATCAAAGCGCACACATATACTGTTGTATCAAGAACAGCGCGAACCACGTTTGTTTCGCACAGCTTCGATGGCCTCGTCAATATCTGCGTTCACATCGTTCTCGGTTCGTCCTGCTGCTTCGTCTCGCACAAGCGCAAACATCTCATAAAGCTCGCGCACCCATTCAGAGCCAGCCCTGTTTGATTCAACGGTCTTCACTGGGTGTTTGCGTAGCTCATCATCTACCATATGAGTTATCTCCATTTTTGTGCCGTCATACTTTAGAACCTAATATTAATCCTGCCATCTTCCGGCACACCGATGCACTCCAGCGCACTGTCCAGCCATTCCTGTGTAATCCCGTTCACACCCACTCGTTGAGTTGAATTTCATGATTAAGCGCGACGCACTAAACCTGGTCATTGTTGAATAGATGGTTGCAGGAAAGCTTATACAATTAGATGAAAGTGTTCGGTAGTTATTTGATGCAGGGTTGATATGATGTTACAAACAGTGACACTAAATATGCCGCTACCCCTTTATAACCGCTTGAAAGAGATGGCGGCTGTATCAAGAAGGTCGGTGGAAGCTGAGCTTTTGGAGACCATTGCCGCAGCAATGCCGCTGACTGATGACGGCACGCTGGATTCCACTGAGCTTATCTCATCACTCGCTTTGCTGGACAATGATAGTCTGTGGCGCATTGCTCAAACCCATTACCCAGCCGGACAATCAACCCAACTGGAGAACCTGCACTTAAAACGCCAGGAACAGGGGCTGAATGTAGTTGAGACCCGCGAAGCAGCAGACCTTGCGCGGCAGTACGATCGGGCTATGCTGATTCGCGCTGAGGCAATCGCACTTTTGATACAGCGTGGTCACAATGTGTCTGCGTTGATTGATTCACATGGCTGAACACATCAGCAGGACATTGCGTGAACATATCGCTGATCATGCTAAACATCGCTGCGGGTACTGCCTCACGTCTGAACTGATTGTAGGCGCATCGATGGAGATCGATCACATCATTCCACATGCGCTTGGCGGTCTAACCGAAGAAGACAATCTATGGCTGGCCTGTTCTCCTTGTAATGAGCGCAAAGGCATCAGTATCGCCGGTCTCGATCCACTGAGGGGTAACATCATTCCTTTGTTCAACCCGCGCAGACAAATCTGGCAAGATCATTTCGCCTGGGTGGATGACGGACGGAGAATCCTTGGGCTGACACCTATTGGTCGCATTACCGTTACCGCGTTGCAGATGAATCGTCCTCTTATCGTCAGAGCCAGGACTATCTGGGTTCTGGCTGGGTGGCACCCGCCGAAGGACTGATACACTTCTCCTCTAGAATCCAATACTAATCCCGCCATCCACTGGTAGCACCGCACCGGTGATGAAGTTCGCAGCAGGCGAGCACAGGAAGACCGCCGCGCCGCCAACATCCTCCGGCACGCCGATGCGCCCCATCGGCGTGCGATTGAGGATGCGTTCTTTGCGCGCAGGGTCGCCGGCAAACGACGCCTGCACCAGGGCGCTATCCAGCCAGCCCGGCGCAATCGCGTTCACGCGCACCCCGTGCGGTGAAAACTCCACCGCCAGATGGCGCGTCAGCCCAAGCAGCGCAGACTTCGCAGCCCCATATGCGCTCACCCCCGGCACGCCGAACAGCGAGGTCATCGACACGATCATGATGATCGACCCGCGCCCGCGCGCGATCATGCGCCTGCCACATTCACGACTGAGCGCATACCCGCCGTACACATGCGTTTGCATCATCGCCGCAAGGTCAGCATCGTTGGTGTCCACGGCCTTTTGCTTCTTGTTGAACCCCGCATTGTTGATCAGAATATCCAGCGGGCCATGCCGCGACTCGATGGTCTCGATCAGGCCAGGGATAGACGGCAGGTCATTCACATCGTGCTGGATATAGGCCGCCATCGCGCCGATCTCCGCACACGCCTGCTTGAGCGTCTCCTCGCGCCGCCCGGTCATCACCACGCGCGCGCCGGCCTCGACCAGCGCCTTGCACATCGCGAGACCCAGCCCCGTCCCGCCGCCCGTCACTAGCGCTAACTGGTTTGTTAATTGGAAGTTTGGCATTTTGAGAATAGAGATTGGAGATATAGAGATTTGAGATTCGTAGTTAACTTTGCGCGCTCGTTAGTTTGAACACATTGCCTGGCGCATCTTGCCTTGTGCCATACGTGCAAAAGCGAAAATGACATTATGATCAAAACACAAAACATCGAGTCATACTCGAAGTATGTCACAATTTCTAGAAATTCCAGCGTATTCTGAGACACACCCAACTCACGCACCCAAATCTCCAATCTCTAATCTCAAATCTCTCTTCCGAGGTATTCCTATGAGTTCTCCAACAATTCTCGATGTCGATCGATTTCCCATCATGGGATGGGCTGGCCCTGCCGGCGCGATGATCCGCCCGGATGTGCTGCGCGGGATGGCTGAGGCGGGATTCACCGTCAGCCATTCAGGCGTTAGCGGCGACGCATCGGAGGTCATCAAAGCCCTCGATGTTGCCGCAGCCGCAAACATCAAGCTGTTGCTCGTTCACCCCATCTGGCATGTGAGCGACGACTACAAGCTTGATGACGAGCGCAAGGCCCAGGTGCGCGCGCTAGTCGAGGCCGTGCGCGATCATCCCGGCTTGTACGGCTATCACCTGCGCGACGAACCACGCTTCGAGCTGCTCCCGCTGCTCGCCGAGGTGTATGCGTTCATGCGCTCGCTTGATCCCTATCACGCCATTTACATAAACCACTTCCCGCCGATCGAGGGCTGGGGTGCGCCCACCGCCGAGGCCTTCTGGCGGCGCTACATCGAGATCACAGCGCCGCAGTTCCTCAGCTACGACCATTACGCCATCACCGTCGCGACCGCCGCTGAGATGAAGGAACACGCAGGCGAGCCCAATGTCTTCCCGGCGGAAAAGCTGATTGTTAAACCGGATTACTTCGACTGCCTCGA
>CAIXPS010000545.1 GCA_903921365.1 uncultured bacterium
GCCCGACGATGCCTCGCTCCGAGTGAAAATGGCTTACAAACTTCGGACTGACATCGGCCGCGCAATCTATGGCCTGCGCAAATCCACGGTCGAGCCGGTCATTGGGATCATCAAGGAAGTGCTTGGCTTTCGACAATTCTCATTGCGCGGCATTGCCGTGGCCGCAGGTGAATGGGCCTTGGTCTGCATCGCCTTCAACTTCAGGCGTCTGCACACTTTGCTGACCAACTAACGATCAAAACATGGGACTATTGCGCCTGATGACTGACAATAACTACTAACGGAACCATAAACGGTGAGTCGGGGCTGAAAACGACGAGTTAAGTTGCAGTTTGGGCGACATAACACTTTCTCTCCGACAGGCTGCTAGAGCGATTTCCGACACGTTCAGATCGCTTTGCGGGATTTTGATGTTCTTCATCTTTACCTTCCTTCCTCAAATTGGTGTTTAGTCGTAATCTAAAGCAGTCTCGCCTCTAGAGTCTACTCTAAGTTTAGCGGAAGCATCTCCCCAGCGTGGAAGCGGTTTGCCAGCGCTGGCAGACTGAAGTAAAGGCCATGCAGGGCTATCTCGACGGCCTGCATGTGGAGACTTGGCGAGGAGCGTGAGCTATCACGCCGATGCCGGCATACTACGCAACCGCCTCGTGTGGCACCATCTGTTTCATGTCGTCAATCATGGCATGCAGCACCGCAGCGAAGCCGGGCTCTACTTGCCTGTTATGGCCAGCCCCCGATGAAATCGATTTCACCGTCTTGCCGAATGAACGCCGTGTGACGGTGGGGTGTCGTAATGCTGATAGCGGCACGAGAGGCTCAGTCATCAGCATGACGTTTACGGCTTCTCGCCTCTTGCCAGCTTCTGGATTCTGGCTAACTGGACTCGTAGCCATTGCTCCCTGGTCATAATTGGTGGGCAATCCACATCACGATTGCAGATACCATCACTTACCAATGCAGCAGTAATGCCTGGAAGCAAATGTCGCTGTTATTTTATTGTCGTAACTCATAGCACCGATCTACTAAGGTCGGAATAGTTGTTATCGTAAAGGTATGATTATCCTTAATAACTCGCCCAATAACAAGATGGGTATTGGAATAGAGTTGCAACATGGAGATTGAAAGGCACAAACTGGCGGTGCTATCTCGGGTGCGACCTCCAATTACTAATCGGCATTGATTAGTGTCGCATGTTGATGAAAACCAGGTAGTGGATATGGACAGTGTGTGCATACACGGTATCACACGTGTGGTATCACGTTGTGTCAATGGGAACACTCCCTGAATTTGTACAGAGTGTTCTCCTTGACGCTAAAGTTCTTTAATGGTGACATGAAGATGCTCAAGAAACCGGTTGAATTTGAAACTGCCTTTAATAAGTACAATGCCACGGATATTATTGGTGAGGGTGGGGCTGGCTGCGTATATCGAGCCACAGATGAATTGGGACAACCTTGCGCTATTAAGCTGCTTGATCCAAAGAAGGTATCGCGTGAGAAGTTGAAGCGCTTTAAAAATGAGATGAACTTTGGTGAGCGTAATAACCATCGGAATATCGTCACTGTTGCTGACCATGGTATTTATCTGACCAGAGATGGCAGCGCACCATTTTTTGTAATGCCGCTCTATGACAATACCTTGCGAGGCCTGATGAATACGCGCATCGCCCCTCAAAGAGTGTTGCAGTTATATTCACAGCTTCTCAATGGTGTTGAGGCAGCACATTTACAGAATATCATCCATCGTGATCTGAAACCTGAGAACATGTTCTATCTGGCCAACGATGATCGTTTGTTGATTGGCGATTTCGGCATCGCACATTTTGAACAGGATGAACTGTTTACGTCTGTCGAGACAAGACCTAATGAGCGACTCGCCAACTTCCTGTATGCGGCTCCTGAACAAAGAACTAGGGGAGGAATGGTGGATCAGAAGGCAGATCTATATGCGCTAGGACTTATCCTAAATGAGATGTTTACTCATGAAGTTCCACAAGGGACAGACTATAAAACCATTGCCGTTGTTGCATCTGAGCTGGCATATCTAGATGAGATCGTAGCGAACCTGATAAAGCAATCACCAAATGAGCGTCCACATTCTATCGATACGGTGAAAAGGTTGCTGATAGCGCGAGGCAATGAGTTTGTCGCACGGCAACATTTAAACCAACTTCGCCAGGCGGTCGTCCCACAAAATGACATTGACGACCCGCTTTTCCATGATCCAATAAGTCTGGTTGGTATTGATTATGAGAATGGCGTTCTTCATATGCGGCTCAACCGAGCCGTCACAGAGAAGTGGGTTAGCGCGTTCCGTAACATGGGTACTATTTCTCCATACAGCGCTCTGTGGGGTAAAGGCCCAGAGAATTTCACGTTTAAAGGTGATACAGCACGTATCATGGCAACTGAAGACGAGGTGCAGCAGGTTGTAGATCATTTCAAATCATGGTTGCCAACTGCACACAGTAAGTATCAGCAGATTGTATTGAGAGAGAAACACGCTGAAGAGAATCGGCAGCAACAAGAACTCCGGCTGAAGATTGCTGAAGCTGAGAGTCGGGAAAGAGTTCTTCGCAATGTGAGAATATAGAACACTGTCAAAAGCAGGGATAACTCGGTTTTCCAGTATAGATGGGATAACATCGGTGGCCATCCAATCCGCTATTGCTAGTTAGGAGCGATGCAGATATGGATAAGAGGCGTTGCGTTGTAGAGGAGTAGAGGATCGTCGAGTTGCTAATCATGGTATAAGTAGTCGGCTAGGTGGATTGGCTATGTCGTTGGCGTTAGGCGGCTTGTCAAAATAACATGACTGACAATCATTGCCAAACACCTTGACCTCATGGCGATTATCAAAATATATCGTCAACTTATTTTGACGAGGCTCCACTTAGGTATACAGTCTCTCGCCTCTCGCCAGCTTCTGGATGGTGACCAGCTGAGCCTGTAACCATTGTTCTTTGGTGACTATGGGAGGGAGGGACTCACCTCGATGACAGGTGCCGTCGTGCTCCATCTGGCGCAGTAGTGACTGGAACCGTTGATCGAGGTCTGCCAAGGTAAATGTCGCACCGGTCTCCCGCACAATCTCAGCTAGTTGAGTGTTGAGCTTCATGACTTCCTCAGCTACGCGCTCCGCAGGCAGAAGATTGATGCCGTAGGCATAGACAGGACTGGTAAGCATGAGTCGCACATCAGCAGCGGTGAAGGCCCGTTCGGCCAGTGCCTGACTCCTTTGACGCTAAAGTCAAAGCGAACGCTATGTTTATGCCCCTTTTTGCTTAAGGGTTCGGGATCGCTGAAAATTAAGCAAAATGCTGCCTGTCAATACAACCAGCATCACAATCACGGTGACCAGCGCCGTTGTGGCGACAACCGGCGTGGCAGACTGCTTATTAATAATGGCAGTAAATGCCCAGATAAAAACCAGCACGAATCCCACATCACGCCGCGTCGTGGCCAGCAACACTCCGACGGCAGTTGCCACGACCAGCATGATCGCCGCCCATGTCGCCCCGTCAATACCCAATGGGTTACTCAAGTCCTGTGCAACGCCTAAAACCGAGATGTTGGCAATCGTCGCGACACACAACCAACCTAAATAGACGCTAAAGGGCAGATGCAGCAGCCAACGATCCGCCGTTGACGGCTTGCCGCGACCAATATCCAGACGCACGTAGATTGCGATGAGCGTGAGCAGAAAGGCAAGGATCACAACCACACTAACGAGGATATGTTCGAACTGGAACAGAGTGATCCACAGGCAGTTGAGAATGCAGCTCAGAATAAACAGCCAGCCGATCTTGCGGGTATTCGGGTTTTGCCTTTGGCTGGGGAGCGCTTGATAGATGCCAAACGCGATGAGTAGCAGGTATATCACCCCCCAGATGGCGAATGCATAGTTTGCGGGAGTGAAGAACGTCGTGTAGTGATTACTGACGTCAGCGCTTGTCCGTCCACCCACCGGAATGGCTTGCGAAATACCGTTGAAGGCAATCGTCGCGATGACCGCCACGAGGACCAGCGCCTGGCGCAGTGTATCGGCAGCTTTGGAATTAGATTGCGACATGAATGTTCTCCTTTCCTGATTGCATGGACTTTATGATGAACACGTAGAAACCCGTATCACCTCATCATAAACCTTTCCGAAATTGCATCGAGTTGCTCCACAGTAACTGTTACCCATCGAGTGAACTTATGCTCATCATATCCAAACATCTCAATACCTCAATGCGGCGGTGCTTGGATGTCTATATGTCTAAATGGTAGACCGACGTGCGGCCAGTGTCATTTCTCATCGCTTACCAACCGCTGGATGGTGACCAACTGCGCCTTTAGCCACTGCTCCTTGGTGATTATTGGTGGGCAGTCTACACCACGCTGACAGACGCCATCTTCCTCAAGATGACGGAGTAACGCCTGAAAGCGTTGATCCAGGTCATCCAACGTGAATGTCACGCCAGTCTCCCGTACAGTCTGTGCGAGTTGTGTATTGAGCTTCATGACTTCCTGGGCCGCCCGTTCCACTGGTTGTAGGTTGATGCCATAAGCGTACACCGGACTGGACAGCATGAGCCGCACATCTGCAGCAGTGAATGGCTGCCCAGGTGAAGACTGTTTGCGGGGTGTAATTTTTGAAGGTGGTTTGCGTCTCATTGCGCCTCCAGTATAGAGTGATTTCCTTCTGAGTGCCCACCAGAAGAAGTTCTCTTGTGGTGCGTCCACCTCAGAAATCTTTTACCCATCAAAAAAAGGAGAAAACCAATGGATACAAGCTGTGAATACGACGTCAATATCAAGATTCTACGCAGGAACGACTGGGCAGGTGCGGTCATGGTTCTGGACGCATCCAACCTGAGCGGCGTCGTCTATGAGTTCAAGAACGTCATGGACAAGATATGCAGCGAAGCGTTTGAGAACCACAAGGGCATTGAGTGGAAGAACCACCACCCGATTGCCCTCATGTACGCGGAGAAGATCAACCAGTTGACCGGCAACTGTTCGCTGGGCATCTGGTCTGATGCCTACCGGTACGTTCAGCATATGGCAGAAGTTGCGCCACAGTTGGAAATGCCTGAAGGCTACGACATATGTGAGGCAGAGCCATGGTCAATTTGAAACACCACAGGAGACGAAAACAGTGATTACCCATGAAACGCAATGACACTTACGAGACAAAAAACATTGAGAAGGACGGTTTAGCGTTCCGCATCGATTGGATTGTTGACTTCGACAATCCCGCCGACTACCTGGGCAAATGCTTCAGCAAGAAGACTGCTCATGAACCTTATATTGATCGTCGTGAGGGCATCCTGTACAGTGGACAGACGCTGTCAGAGACACGCACATTCATGGTTGCTGAGCAGCCAATAGCTGACATGGGCACATTCCAGTACCCAGGCAACAGTGACTTATTGCTGGTGTGCCAAGCTACGGATGGCCTGGAATGGCTTAAAGAAGGTGAGAAGAATAACGACTTTGACGGCTATCCTGAGATCCACAATGATGTATACCCACGTACTGCGACTGTCTTCCGCTACATCTATGAAGTCCTGGCGGACAACTTGACTACCGATAACGATCGGAGCAGCTACATGTATTGGGGTAAGTGCCAGCACCTGCCGCACGATCCAGGTAACTGGCAGCACGTGTCGCAGGAAGAAATCGACAAAAGCTGGCATGCCGCGCAGGGTGACTTTGGGAAGCATGGCATTCATCCCAGTGGGAACAAGGCCAAGGATATGGATGTCTACTATGCCTGTGAGGACTATGAGCGCCAGCAGCGTTTGTACAAAGGTTTCTGGTGCTATCTTGGCTGCATAGCCACACTGGTAGTGGATGGGAAGGACTTCGCTTCCAGCAGTCTATTGGGTATCGAAAGTGATGCAGATGCCAGTTACAAGCGTGAGATTGTTAATGAGCTGATCGCTGAAGTCATTCAGATGTGCCCGGTTGAAATAATCCAGCGCCGCGCCACATTGGACAAACTCAATAGCATCCTGGCGTCACGCGCCACCTTGTCGTAACGGACCAGCAACGCGGCGAATAGCAGGTTTCCTGGTGCGTCCTGAGCCAATGTAGACGTGCCCAGTCTGGGCATAACCTCATCTCTGTTTGCAACTTAGTAGCTGCCCAAAAGCATCGTCCAATACCCACAACTGAGTAGTCCCCAATCAACCACCGCATGCAATACGCATGTCTGGTGAACCACGTGGAGGTGTTTTACGACGCCTCCTTTTCATTTCTGGAGGTTAGCAATGGTTTCATTAACGTTCAAAAGAGGCAAAACGCCTACAGTATTCATCTACCGTGTCAGCAGTGACAACACCCTGCATTTGACGACCGCATTCCATCCACAAGTCGTGGGCAAGCACTTGGTGCACCAGCCAGTCCAACGCCTTGGTTATGCCATGGGCAAAGCGCTGGATGGCAAGACATTCTCACAGGCTACCCGGATTGCCAAGCGCATGCACTGGCCGCGACCCATCAAGGAAGCTGACCTGTCGCTCAATGTTGCCCAGCAATCAGTTCCTGACCGCGCTATGGCAATGGCGCACAAACCATGATGAGCTACGTGTATCTTGGCTGTGTGCCAGCCATGGAGTCCTGCGCCAACGCCATCAAACAACCTGATCAGTCACGCCGTGAATGCCGGGCATACAAACATCAGTTGCTGCGGTTGTTCCCAATACCCAAAGACATGCCAGCAAAGATCGTCGTCAAAGGGTCGCAGCATGACTATGGCATTTACTATGAAGTTGCTGCCAGGTACGACGACACAAATGCAGATGCCATGCACTTTGCTTACGGCGTTGAAGCGCAACTCCCTCAAACATGGGATGAACAGGCTGTCCGGGAGCTAGCCCTGGTACCGGCCTGATTGTCACCCGCTCTGCCAGCGCACTAAAGCTGGCGACCGTTGCATTCTCCCCACCAGATTGACCAGTAGGTATGCAGGTGTAGTGAGCCACTCCCGATACCGAAGGTACATGGGTACGAGGCGTGGATCAGTGGGAAAGGATGCGATTGTTCCAAAGGCTAGAAAGCCCTGGCGGAGTGGGGTTTTTCAAACAAAACAATATATGAATGAAGAAAGTTACTACATCGCCCCTGGGGAACGTCCCCGCGAGCGACTGCGTGAAGTAGGCCCAACAGCCCTTGCCCAGCGTGAATTACTGGCAATCATTTTGCAGCATGGGCCACAAGGCGTGGGCGCAATGGGTCTGGCTGATGAGCTACTGCGCCAGTTCAACGGGTTGGCAGGACTTGCCAGGGCAAGTTTGCAGGATCTCCAGCGCATCCATGGCGTGGGAGAGGTGAAGGCTACCCAGATCAAGGCTGTCCTTGAGCTTGGTAAGCGTTTGATGATGGCAACACCAGATGAGACACTGCAAATCAAAACACCATCTGATGCAGCCAACTTCCTGATGCCTAAGATGGGCTTGCTGGAACAGGAGGAAGTCCACACCATTCTGCTGGATACGCGCAACCGCATTATGGGTTGTCCCATGATCTACAAGGGTTCACTGAATTCGGCATCCATGCGCATTGGAGAGATATTCAAAGAGGCCATACGCAATAATTGCGCGTCGATCATTGTTGCCCATAATCATCCAAGTGGTTCACCAGATCCCAGTGCTGAGGATGTGCGTGTCACAAAGATTATGGTGCAGGCAGGCAAGACCCTTGATGTGGAGGTTCTTGATCACATGGTCATTTGCCAGAACCGCTATATCAGCCTCAAGGAGCGTGGTCTTGGGTTTGGTGATTGATCTTGCCCAGGTCAGAATCAACACGTGATCGCCGTCACTGTTGTGGGTATGGGCGGGATGGCAAATACCCATGGGCAATACGTGCCTGTCTATTGTCAGGTTTACTTGGCAGAGATTTGAGGTTTGCGATGCATCAGCAAGTAGATGGCCGGGAGTATGCCCACCGTATTAAAGACAAGCAGGCCGACAAACCAGGCTGACTGTCCGGCACGAGCGCTACGCCACAGAGCCATTCCCCGCAATACGAGATCAATGATGGTCACCAGGATGACCAATACCCCGATTAAGCCCCATGGCAGTGTCTGATCCAGATTGGACATGCTTCTGTGTCTCTCCTTGTCAATAGTGTAGACCCGTCCTCAAAAGCAACAATGCGTTGCGATTGCTGGCTGGTCTCAAATAAATGGAGTTATCGTGAAAGTTATCAACATAAACAGTGTTGAGTTGTATGTGTGCACTGAGGCTGAGGCCAGGAACCTTGGCCTGAATCACACATTTGCATGGCCCACCGTCAAACTTGTGACGGTAACGTCGATCAACAAGCGCACGCTGATCCAGTTGCTTGGGCTGGATGAAACCAAAGCTGACTATGCCGTCCCACAACCATGGGCAGATGCCCACAAGGATTGGTATGAACACGTCTGGTATTACGGCGGCAAGTGCACGATCTTTGGCGAACCAGTCAACGTGATAAACGGCGTGAAGTATGGACTGGCTGAACGTGTTCTACAGGAAGCGCTGGATTCCACAGAGGCGGTGCGCTTCTGAAACTATCGCCGCTTCATCACCATAACTACGTCCGCAAGGACACAATTTGCATTAATAAGGAGGTTTTATGCCAACAAAAGCCAGAGAGATCAAAGGCGCTGCCAAGGAGCGCGACTTCAGGAACGCTGTTGAAGGTGTTGATGGTTTCTCCCACTGGGAGAAGGGGAATGGCTCCAGTCACCACATCGGGGTGTACGAAACGCCAGATGGCGGCAAGCACAGGTATCCATATGCTGCCCATGATGGCGAGGTCAGCATCGGCGTCCGTGCCAGCTGGGTGCGGTTCCTGATTGCCATTGGTCTGTTGTGTGTGATCTTCACCTGTTTGATTACACAGATCCATGTAGGATGATATAGCTATGGAAGAAACAATTGAAGTATTTGAGTGCAAGGCGTCGACGGACAGGTCAATCCTCAATGACATCGTGGCGTGGTTTGAGTCTCACGGCCTTGACGCCACGGTAGCGGAGCATGAGGTCGATATCGTCTTCAGCTACGACGTGACGTTGATGACTGCCAATGCAGCGTTGCTGGGTGAACTGGTCAGGCTGCTCAATACACTCACCGGCAAAGCAGTCGCTGTGCAGTGGCTCAAGGTGTAAAGCGGTCGCCCCGTCAAAACTATGAGTTACGCAACGTACCCACCGATTCCCAAGGGTGGGCATCAACTACTTGTTGAACAAGGCTGCGCACAGGAAGGTTTACAGCAGCTTGATAGAGGAGTCATCCAGAAGCATATGACCATTACCCATCGTGGTGTGGTCGCCAGGCTGGACGATGGCTCAGAACATGACGCAAATACAATGTGTCAATCCTCAGGGCAGAAGTGCCTGGGTTACTATGCCCTTATCGTCTATGAAGATGGATCCAGGTAAGGCATCTGACGTTGGTCGGGCCAATGCGTGACTGGTTGGCGCACCAGTGTTGACTACTGGGCATCCTGATTCTCTGCCACTGGTTTGACCTCAGCCTCCACTACATCCTGGGTATCCAGGTCTGGGATGTGAAGATCCTCCAGCAATTTGGCGCGCATGTCCAGATGAGCCAGTTCTTCAGGTTTGGTTGACTCACCCACAAATGTGTTTGCAAGCCAGGCATTAGCCATCGGGCTATTGATCAGCGCTGTGTAGACGGCGACTTGATCGCGATAGTGTGGCCGCACCATCTTCCCATCGTCAGACATTCTGGGTTCGCCAGCAGCAATCCTGGAGATATTCATCAACGCTGATGGCATGTACGACTGTAGGATTTGGAACATCTCATTCCGCACGTCGCTTCTAGCCTTGTTGGTCATGAACTCAGCCAGCACCAGTCGTGATGCTATCTTGTAGGTGTTTGTGACCTTCAGACGCAGTAGCTGGTCATAAGTGATGCCAATTTGATCAACAATGTCGGTGTCACGCAGGCGTCTGTCAGTGAACTTCACGCTGACGTAGTTGATGCAGGCAATCAGATCCTCAACTTGACGTGGATTGTCTGTATCAACGCCCAGTGATTCAGCAAACTTAAGATAATTAGTCGGTCTTTGAACTTCCATAACTATATTCTAGTAGTCAGACAAGGTTGAATTTATAAGGTGTCGCGAATAAACTAGCGGCATGAAGAAATACAAAGTCGAATTGACCAAAGATGAACGGGAGCAACTAACGGTGCTTACCTCCTCAGGAAAACTGATGGCTCGCGAGATGAAACGGGCGATGATCTTGCTCAAGGCGGACGAAAGCCAAGAGGGTCGAGTGTGGAGCGATGCGGCTATCGCTACAGCTGTAGATGTACATGCCATGACGGTGTTGAATGTACGCAGACGATATGTGGAGCATGGACTGAAGGCAGCGCTCAAACGCGCGCCGACCGGCCACCGGGCTGCCACGCTAGATGGCGCTGGAGAAGCACATTTGATTGCATTGACATGTAGCACTCCGCCGCATGGACGTAACCAGTGGACCTTGCAACTCCTGGCCGATGAGATGGTGAAACTGCAATATACGGAAGCGATCTCATATGAGACAGTCCGCCAGGTTCTAAAAAAAACGAACTTAAGCCTTGGTCGAAAGAAGAATGGTGTATCCCGCCGAAAGCCAGTGCTGCTTTCGTGAGTCAGATGGAGGAGATTCTGGATTTGTATGCGCAACCGCTGGATGCACAACGCCCGTTGGTGTGCATGGATGAGACCAGCAAACAATTGCTGGCTGATGTGCGTGAGCCCTTGCCGCTGGAACCTGGTCAGCCGTTGCGTTACGACAGCGAGTATGAACGAAACGGCGTCAATAATCTGTTTCTGGCCTTCGCGCCTTTGTTGGCTTGGCGCACTGTAACAGTCACAGATCAGCGCACCAAGCTGGACTGGGCTGCCTTCGTGAAAGATCTGGTCGATGTGCACTTCCCAAAGGCCGAAGTGATCACGTTGGTGCTGGATAACCTTAATACACACACGATTGCCTCCCTGTATGAGGCTTTTGAACCGGCTGAAGCCCATCGGATTGCCCGCAAGATCGATCTGCACTACACGCCTAAACATGGCAGTTGGCTGAACATGGCAGAGATTGAGTTCAGCGCATTGAGTCGACAATGCCTGAATCGTCGTATTCCCGACACCGACTTGCTTACGCGCGAGGTTGCCGCCTGGTCTACTGAACGCAATACCCATTGTGCTACTGTGGACTGGCGTTTCACTTGCAAGGATGCCCGGATTAAGCTGAAGCATCTCTACCCTAAGATTCAATCATGATGGACTACTAGTACAGAACATAAGAATGCTGCCCAGTGAATCCGCCGACTTATGTTAACTGATTCACGGGAAATGTATATCCAAATGGACTCATGATTATGAATGTGAAATGTATAAGCAATGATGACCTGGTGCGCCGATTGCAAGCGCGTAGCGTGTCGTTTGACGCTGGTATCCAGTTTATCAATGGAGAGAGCATCAAAGTAACGCTCCAGACACGCGCAGAGGTGAGAGAAGAATTGATGTGCCGACTTCAAAATGGGCACATGCCCATGAAAGAGCCATTTGCTGTCTCTGCCGGGATAACTGAACCGCAATGAACGAAATTACCTCTCATCGGGGCTGGACTGTGGGCGATTCCGTAACCGTGACGACAGCCGTTGATGGCTACTACTCTGGGTACGCCGGTAATCCACAATTCAGATTCAAACCAGGCCAAGTGGGCACGATTGCAGCAGTCAAAGTGCCCAAGGTTCGCATCGTTCCCCCTGATAGCTGTGCCTACTTTATGTGCGTGGACTGGGATTGCCCAGAGACAAGCAAAGTAGAGCGTTGTTCCGTGCACTATGACAACATCGTCAAACTGGAAAGAAATCGTCCAGGAAGCTAACCTGCTGGCACTTGTTGAACACGATGTGCCAGTGCTTAGAGGCACCTTTAACGGTCGGTATACGTGGGAAGTGCCTTGTCCCAAGTGTGGCGGCGTCACCCGATTCCGCTACAGAGCGGCAAAAGGTGAGTACCCAGAAATGGTGTTTTGCAGCCACTGTGCGCCAAAAGGGTTGCATGCCATCAGTTACGCCATGTGGCTGTATGACATGGATTTCCCAGAGGCGTGCAGCTGGGTATCCAATAAGCCAAAAGTAGATACACGCTATTCAGCACCAGTATCACTACCCAAACCAATCAGTCCAGCTATTGCATTGCAGTATTACCGACAACTGGGCAATCGTCGCGCATATTACCGCAGTCGTGGCATCAGCGATGAAATGATCGACCGCCATAAACTTGGCTGGAATCCATACATACGTCGCTACTCTATTCCCTGCTGGAAGCAAAACCCAGATAGTGGTGAGTTGGAGTGCTGGAATATCCAGTACCGCATCACACCAGAGGAGGAGAAACGCCTGAAGGCAGCTGGTATCAGGTATGCCAAATATCTATCAGAGAAGGGCAGTCA
>CAIXPS010000546.1 GCA_903921365.1 uncultured bacterium
AATGGCAGTCAAATATTGGCTAAGCTTTCTGCATTATTATTACTAGGTTTAGTATTTTTTTTATTAGGTTGGCGAGCCTATAATGCGTTTTTATTGCATGATAAAAACGATAAAAAAATAACATTACAAATTATATTTGTAATGTGTGCTGTTTTTTTTGGATACATTCTTAACTTTCGTCTAACAGATTGGATGCAATTCAAAAATGTTATTTCGATTGAGATCATGTTTATTTTAATTATGTTTGGATATCTCAGCATAAAATACGCGAATATTGCAATTGGATCAAAAGTTTACTCGTGTGCTTGGCTTGGGTATCTTAGCGTTTACAGATTTAATTGCATTTTATGAGGTGTTTTTTAATAAATCATGGGCTGGGAATTTGGAGTTCTCTGGCGCCATGATTTATCGTGGAAGTGCAACTTTATTTAACCCAAATTTATTGGCTTTTTGGGCATCTTTGGTTTATCTCGGATGTGCATATTGCAGGTATGCCTATAAGCAACATCAAAAAATCTTTCTATTGGGAATGATTTTGGCCTCTGCAGCCATATATATGTCTGGGTCTAGAAGTGCAAGCTACCTGCTATTTTTGGTGTTGTTTATTCCCATTTTATTAATGAGAAATCGTTTAAATTTATTGGCGTTAATAGTTTTCCCCCTGACAATCCTGACAATTTATTCTTGGGCTAGGTGGGTTGTAACTTTTTTTACTACAAGTAGGTTAGGTTGGAATGAAGTTGTTTTGTTGGGAGAACGGTTTCGTTCTGCGCCACTCTATTTGATTAACTATATTTTGAAGTTTCTTGGCTATTCAGAATATAGTTTTTCTGTGATAAATGTACCTGGAGAAGTTGGTTTTTCTATGACAGATGTACCTCCAGAAATCTCTATATCTATAGAGGGTCGGTTTGCTGGCTTAGGGAGCGACTCTGGTTGGTTAACTTTGTACCAAGATGTCGGCTTGATCGGATTTTCCGCTGTAATTTTGGCATGTTGTTTTTTGGTTGTATGGGGAATTCGAGCATACATTGCAGATCGGAGTTTCTCTAGTGTTTATGCGTTATCTATTTTATTTTATTGCTTACTAACGGGTTTGGTCATGCGATTCCAAATCTTTCCAGTTTGGTTGTTTATTGGCATTTTTTTTATACCATGTTTTGTTTATTGGCAACGGACTACTTTTGTTGTAAGGGAATGAGGTGATGCACGTTCTGATTTTTAGTCAATATTACTGGCCGGAAAGCTTCCGTATAAATGACGTAGCTAAGACATTGTCAGAAAAAGGTATTGACGTCGAGGTGCTGACTGGAAAGCCTAACTATCCTCAAGGCAACATTTATAATGGTTATAAAGCATGGGGATGTCAGCAAGATATTCATATAGGCGTAAATGTCAACCGCATTCCATTGCTAGCAAGAGGGCGTGGCGGATTCCGCTTGGCACTCAATTATCTGTCTTTCGTCATATCTGGTTTGTTGTTTGCGCCATGGTTGTTGCGCAAAAAAAAATTCGATGTGATCTTTATCTATGCACCTTCGCCTATAATTCAGGCCATTCCAGCGATCTTTCTTGGGTGGCTCAAGGGATATCCAGTAGTGTTGTGGGTGCAAGATTTGTGGCCGGAAAGTTTGGCTGCAACGGGATTTGTGAAGAATAGGGCTGTTCTCAAGCTGGTCGAGTTGGTGGTCCGATTTATCTATCGGAATGTTGATTTGCTTTTGGTGCAATCTAGAGCATTCGAAATGCCAGTCCACGCTCTAGCCTCGGGTACGCCCATTGCGTATTACCCGAACTCTGTAGATGCAATCTTCGCCGATCCTGCAAAAAATGATCCCCCATCAGTCGATGGGCTAGGTGACGGCTTCGCTATCATGTTCGCCGGCAACCTTGGCACCGCACAGGCAGTCGAGGTTATTATGGAGGCTGCCTCAATACTGAAAGAATTTTCGGATATCCATTTTGTTTTGTTGGGTGAAGGCAGCCGTTGGGAATGGATGAAACAGGAAGTAAAGAAACGTAAGTTAAAAAATTTGCATCTTCCCGGCAGGTTTCCAGTCGAGACCATGCCTGGATTTATGCAAAAAGCATCAGTATTGCTGGTGACGCTGGCAGACCAAGAGATATTCAGTGCTACTATTCCGAGCAAGGTGCAGGCGTACTTGGCTGCGGGTCGGCCAATCTTAGCTTGCCTAAACGGGGAGGGGGCCAACTTGGTGAACGAGGCAGGGGCTGGCTTGGCAGTACCTGCCGAAGATGCGCAGGCTCTAGCGGAGGCTGTTATGCATCTGTACCGCATTCCACCACAAGAGCGAGAAGCGATGGGTGCACGTGGTCGTTTATACTACGCACAGCATTTTGCGCATGATATGTTGATAGATCAACTAATCGGCCATTTGCAATTTGTAAGCAACAATAAAGAGAAATTCGAATGAAGATATTAGTATTTGGTGCCAGCGGTATGCTCGGGAACGCAATGATCCGAGTCTTGAGCGAGAAGGCTGACTGGCAGGTTTACGGGACAGTCCGTTCAGAGAGTTCGAAACGATTCTTTAATGCTGATATCGCAGAACATTTGCTTTCTGGGATAGATGCAGAGCAAAACGATTCGCTGATGCAAGCATTTATCCGGATTCGCCCTGATGTGGTAATCAATTGTGTGGGCTTGATCAAGCAACTCGCCGATGCAGATGACTCGCTACAGACCATACCTATCAATGCGTTGTTGCCTCACAGGTTGGCAAGATTATGTGAATTGTCAGGCGCGCGGTTGGTGCATATGAGCACGGACTGCGTCTTTTCTGGTGATAAGGGAGGGTATCGAGAGTCTGATCTATCAGATGCTAAGGATTTATATGGTAGATCAAAATTACTAGGAGAAGTGTCTTATCAGCACACGGTCACTTTGCGCACATCCATCATCGGTCACGAATTGCAGAGCGCTCATGGCTTGGTCGGCTGGTTCCTTTCACAGCAAAAGTCCTGCAGCGGATTCACGCGCGCGATATTTTCCGGTCTACCCACTGTTGTTCTGGCACAAATCATCCGTGATGATGTGATCCCGCGCGCTGACTTGTCTGGCGTTTATCATGTCGCCGCGCAGCCTATTTCCAAGTACGACCTGCTGAAGTTGATTGCTGATGTATACGGCAAGTCAATCGACATTGTGCCAGAAGACAAATTAGTGATAGATCGTTCTCTCAACGCAAAGCGCTTTCAGTTGGAGACAGGTTATGTTGCTCCAGAGTGGCCCGAGTTGATTAAATTAATGTACGCATATAAATAAATCTGGATCAAATTATGTTCAAAGGTAAAGTATTAATGATCACCGGTGGTACAGGCTCCTTTGGAAACACTGTACTTAAACGCTTCCTTTCAACCGAAGTAAGTGAGATCCGTATTTTCAGTCGTGATGAAAAGAAGCAAGAAGAAATGCGCATTGCGTTAAACAATCCCAAGCTTAAATTCTATATTGGTGATGTGCGAGATTACGACAGTATCTATCAGGCGATGAAGGGTGTGCATTATGTGTTTCATGCTGCAGCTCTAAAGCAAGTCCCATCCTGTGAGTTTTATCCCTTAGAGGCCATTAAAACTAACGTACTCGGTTCTGAGAACGTCATGCAAGCAGCCATTGCGCGTGGCGTGTCTCGTTTAGTCATGTTGAGTACGGACAAGGCTGTATATCCGATCAATGCTATGGGAATCTCCAAGGCGATGATGGAAAAGTTCATGGTCGCAAAAGCACGTATGCAAAGAGCAGACGAGACGGTGTTGTGTGCAACCCGTTATGGCAACGTAATGGCTTCTCGTGGCTCAGTAATCCCTTTATTTGTGAGTCAACTTAAGGAAGGGAAGTCCCTGACGGTCACCGACCCTAACATGACAAGGTTTTTGATGTCGTTGGAAGACTCTGTGGACTTGGTGTTGTACGCTTTTGAGAATGGTCAGCAGGGGGATATTTTTGTCCAAAAGGCACCTGCTTCGACTGTGGCTGATTTAGCCCAAGCCTTAAAAGAATTGTTCAAAAAAGACAGTCTAATAAGTGTAATCGGGACTCGCCATGGTGAGAAATTGTATGAATCGCTGATTTCACGCGAGGAGATGGCAAAGGCGGAGGATCGAGGTGGTTACTACCGCATTCCCGCCGATAATCGCGATCTCAACTATGCACAGTTCTTTAGTGAAGGGGAGGAGAAGATCTCAAATCAGGATGATTACACCTCACACAACACCGAGCGACTCAATGTTGCCCAAGTAAAAACACTATTACTTCAATTGGACTTTATTAAGGAAGAATTAAATGCTTAAAGTCATGACCATTGTCGGGACGCGGCCTGAGCTGATTAAAATGAGCCGTGTTATTGCTGAATTTGATCAACACACGCAGCATATATTAGTGCATACCGGTCAGAACTACGACTACGAACTCAACCAATTATTCTTTGAGGACTTGGGCATCCGTAAGCCAGACTACTTCTTGGAGGCTGTCGGCGATAACGCAGCGCAAACGATCGCAAGAGTCATCGAAAAGTCTGATGCCGTGATGGAAAAGGAAATGCCTGATGCCATCATGCTCTACGGCGACACCAATTCATGCTTAGCCGTCTTGGCTGCCAAGCGCCGTAAGATTCCCGTGTTCCATATGGAAGCAGGTAATCGTTGTTTCGACCAACGCGTCCCAGAGGAGCTGAACCGTAAGGTATTAGATCATTTAAGTGACATTAACTTAGTGCTCACCGAGCACGCACGTCGCTATTTGATTGCTGAGGGCATTCGGCCAGAGACGATCATTAAGACCGGATCGCACATGCGTGAGGTGCTCGATTTCTACATGCCTAAGATTCTCAAATCGGACGTGATAGCACGCATGGGTCTCATTGCGGGCAAGTTCTTTATCGTGAGTGCGCACCGCGAGGAGAACATCGATAGCCCAGAAAATATGCTCAACATGGTTGAGACGCTCAATGCGTTGGCAGAGGTTTATGGCTACCCCATCATCGTCTCCACGCATCCCCGCACCAAGAAGCGTTTAGATACCATGGAGTTGGGTCAGCTCAACCCACTTATTCAGTTCTTAAAACCATTTGGGTTCTGCGATTACATCAAATTGCAGATGGAGTCCCTCTGTGTGGTTTCCGATAGTGGCACGATTACCGAAGAGGCTTCACTGCTTAATCTGCCCGCCATTACGATCCGCAATGCCCATGAACGTCCAGAGGGTATGGATGTGGGTACGCTTATCATGAGTGGCCTCAAGAAGGAGCGTGTGCTGGATGCGGTACGTGTGATTGTTGCACAGCATGATAAGGATAAGCCGGTCATGCATCCCGTCCAGGACTATGAGGCTGGACCTGTATCGAAACAGCTGTTGCGTGTGGTATTGAGCTACGTGGATTATATTAATCGTACCGTGTGGTCCAAGCCAGCTTGAATCAGCCCGCAGTCCTTATCACAGGGGCCAATGGTTTTATTGGCAATGCCCTATGTGAGGCGCTTTTATGTTCAGGGCATGTCGTCAGGGGAGCGTTGCGATCAGCCTATTCTGGGATAACAGCTGTTGAGTCGCAAGTGGTAGGCGAGATTAATGGGTGCACTGACTGGTCAGAGGCCCTACGTAATATCGATGTGGTTATTCATTTAGCCGCACGCGTGCATGTGATGGATGATCAGTCCGCTGATCCATTAGCGGAGTTTCGTCGGATCAATGTCGACGGGTCATTAAACCTAGCTAAGCAGGCCGCATGGGCTGGCGTGAAACGTTTGATTTACCTGAGCTCGGTCAAGGTGAACGGTGAATATACGCTGGCAGGACATCCATTTAAAGAATCTGATATTGCCAACCCGCAAGACGCCTACGGCCTCTCTAAGTTCGAGGCCGAGCAGGGATTATTGCTGATTGCCCAGGAGACGGGTTTGGAGGTGGTCATTATTCGGCCGCCGTTGGTGTACGGGCAGGGCGTCAAGGCCAACTTCGCGAGTATGATGCGTGCAGTGAAACGTGGGTTACCCTTACCTCTCGCCGCCATTCATAACAGCCGTAGTTTTGTGTACGTGGGCAACTTGGTGAGTTTAATTGCTACTTGCATTCAACACCCTGCGGCAGTGAACGAGGTGTTTCTAGTGTCTGATGGGTGCGACCTATCCACGACGCAATTACTTAAGGCGTGCGCTACTGCGCTTGGTGTTAAATCAAGGCTATGGCACGTGCCACAAAGGTTAATTGAAAGCTTGGCTGCACTGGTGGGTAAGCGTGACGTGGCCCAGCGCCTATGTGGCAACCTGCAGGCCGACATCACCAAGGCGCAGTCCTTGCTGGGATGGGCTCCGCCAATTGCTATCGCTGAAGGACTCAAGGCGACGGCGCTGGGCTTACTAAAATCAACCCACAATTAATGAATTGAGATCAAGTATGCGCCGTCAGATTAATCCTCTATTACGTAATATGGGCTACGAAATAGCCAAATACAGCCCCGCGACCAATGCGCTTTGTCGGCGGCAGCATTTAATCCAGCACTATGGGATTGATTTAGTCTTAGACGTGGGCGCCAACGTGGGGCAGTTCGGTCAGGGTATGCGCCGCTTGGATTACAGCGGTCGCATCGTTTCGTTTGAGCCGCTGACCTCAGCCTTTGGCATACTTCAAAAACGCGTCCAAAAGGATTCGCTCTGGGATGCAGTAAATATTGCGTTGGGTGACTTTGATGGTGAGGCGGAAATTAACGTATCGATGGACTCCCAAAGTAGCTCGCTACTGGGCATCTTACCCAGCCACACTAAACGTTCTGCATCGGCCGCCTATGCCAGCAAAGAAAAGATCTCTGTTCATAAGTTGGATACAATTTTTGAGGAGTACGCAGCATCGTACAAATCCATTTACCTTAAAATAGATGCACAGGGGTTCGAACGCAAAATAATTGAGGGCGCTAGAAAGTCTTTAGCGAGAATTACGGGTATTCAGATGGAGGTGTCCATTATTCCGCTGTATCAGGATGAGTGCCTGCTGCCGGAGATGCTCACGCTGATGGGGGGGGCGGGCTTTACGTTGATGTCCTTAGAGCCCGGCTATTGTGATCCTGTGTCCGGGCAGTTGCTGCAGGTGGATTGTTTATTTTTTCGTGCTTAAATTTAAGTAATTTAAGGTTGTCACTTTGCGTAGGGTGCCATAGGTGGTATTAGCGGTCGATAGTACATTGATTCAATGCTAGGTAGCGCTAAGTATCGTCACCTTCCTGCCGGCCTGTATTGATGACAAGGCTTTGATTAAGCCAATCTCTTGCAACCGCTTCACATCAGCGTAGACGCGATTGTAGGGGCGATTGATGTCCCTAGCCACTTGGTAGATATTTCTGGCTGAATTTTGACAAATATCCAAGTAGGTCACCTTTAATTGCCGGCTCATAGGTTTGTCGATGTTTATATTCCGGCTTCCGAAAGCGAATCCAGTCATGAGTGACGACCACAACCCATCCAAAATGACTTTACCTTGCATGGCCGAAGTTCGGTTGGGATTTACGTCATCACGAATATCTTTCCAAACCCCTAAAAACTTCTTCTCACCGATTAATTGAACAAAATCGCTGCCAGTGAGCATTGAGATCGATTGATCTAATATCTGCTTGTGCTCATGATGATCGCGATCGTTGATTGCCTTAAACCAATAGGCGTAGGGCATGACCCTGTCCTGGAAGCAGGTTCTCGACATCGTATTCCACAAAATTTCTCGACTGGATATTCTAGCCATTAAGCCATCTCCTTAAACACTTCTTGCATTCTTGCCCTGACCATT
>CAIXPS010000547.1 GCA_903921365.1 uncultured bacterium
AGCACGGCACGCGCTCTGCATCCGCCAGCGCGAGCACCGGCTGCAGCAACTGCCCGCCGATGCCTTGACCCTGGTATTGTGGATCGACCGCCAGCGCAAACAGGTACCAGTGCCGCCCCGGCGCGAAGTTACGGTGCGCGTGCTCCATATGGAGCGAGGACTGGATAAACCGAACCAGACCCTGGATCGACACATGGAGTGGAGCACTCAAGTACCCGCTGCGCAACAAACGCCAGGCAGTGAGGTCTGTCTGCCCCGGCGGGAGCCACACCGCCATTCCCCTCAGATCGACTGTTGTGTCGACGCGACCATATCTCAGCCCATAGCGAATACTGGATGCGCCGAACCATTTCGCAACGCTGGCGCGGTGATGCGCTTGCGTTGCTATGTATTTCATATAGGCATAGTCCATGAACGCAACCGTAACTACGCGTGCTGCTTCATCATAGTCACTGCAACTTAACCGAACTGGTGCTGAAGATTGCATAAAATGCCTATACCATTTGAGAATGCCTTAATCCAATATGAAAGTACAATCAACATTAGCTTATAGAGGGAAGTGTCCTTCACGTAGTGATAAACCCCTCTTAGGAATTATCTATATAATATCTAATTGTTAACTAACTAGAATCTCCACGTCACAGGTTGATGTTAATTGTGTCTACCTTAATTATGGAGCGTACATGGGAGAATTAGCGCCAGTAACTATTATCGTCATCATATGCGCACTCGTTGTTATTCTGACGAGTTGGATATTGTACGCGTGGCGCGCGCGCCAACTCACCGCCGAGAAGAAGGCAGCTCAGAATGCGCTTGAGGCGTTGAAGGCGACGCGTGATAACACCCGCGAGGAACTGGAGCAGGCCGCCCGAACGCTCCAGGAGAAGCAAGCTGAGACGGTTAAGTTCACCGCTGAGATACAGGATATCCGGGCGCAGCTTGCGCTGTCCACTGTATCGGATAGTGCTGGCAAGCAGCAGGTCGAACAACTCAATTCCTCGCTGGTGAACCTGCAGGGCAAACTGGTTCACCTGAACAGTGAACTCGAAGATGCGCAGCACCAGGCAAACGAATATGAGAAGATCATCGCCCGGCAGAGGGAGCAGTATATTGCCAATCAGAAGACCATTGCTGACACGCAATATGTGCTTGACGAGCAGCGGTCGATTTCGGATCAGTTATCTGCGCAAGCTGTCGGGTTGCAGGTTGACCTAAATAAGAAACTTCAGGAGTTGACGGATTGCGCCAGGCTGGCAGAGCAATTGCGCGGCCATCTGACTGCGACGCAGGAAAAACTGGATCAGTCGGGTCGTGAGCTTGAGAGCCAGCATACCGTCATGGCGCAGTTGACGCAACAGTTGGGAGAGATTCAATCTTCCTACAACAAGTCCCAGCAACTGACCAGCCAGCAGCAGGAGATCATCACAGAACTGAGCGGGCGTAATCAGGCTTTGCAGGCGCGCTATGACGGCGCGCAGCAGGTGTTGCTCAGCCAGCAACTGGTCATCAAGCAGTTTACTAACCAGCTCGGCTCGATGCAGCCGCGCTTCGAGGATTTGCAAAAAGTAGTCGATGACCAGCAGACGACAATCGAGCATCTGTCCGGCCATATCGGCGAAGGGCAGGGCAACATCGATGTGCTGGTGCGTGAATCTGCAGAGCGCCAGATGTCCGTCGCCAGGCTGGCGGAGCAATTGGCGTCGACGCAGAAGCGGGCGGAGAAGGCCGAGCAGGAATCAACTGAACGCCAGAACATGGCGGCGCAGTTGTCCGATCAACTGGCACAGACGCAAATCGAAATGCATGCGGCGCTTGCCAATCTGGCCGATACGCGCCTGCAGATTGGCAATCTCACCACGCAGTTGAACCTGGCGGCGACCCAGGCGCAGACGACCCAGCCTGAATCGCCCGAGCCAAAGGCGGCTATCGCGAGCGCGGAACGCACCCTGGCTACTCTGGCGAGCAACCTCGACTTCCTGCAACAGATGACCGTTGATCGCCAGACGGCGATTGACCAGTTGATGCAGCAGGTCGGCAAGAGCGAAGCCCAGCTGACAGAAGGGCAGACCCTTGCATCTGAGCGCCAGGCATTGATCGCAAAACTCATCGGGCAGGTCGCAGATGGGCAGGCGCGCCAGAGTGCGACACAGGAACTGGCCAATCAGCAGCATGACACCATTGCCGAGCTGACAACGCAAATCAACAAGATGCAGTCCGAGCACGAGGTGACGCAGCACGCCTCGGTTGAACAACAGGACACGATCGTCCAGTTGGCGACCCAGAATCGCGACCTGCAGGATAGCCAGATGCGCTTCCAGCAAACCATCAGGGAACAACAGCGCAGCATTGAGGAACTGACCGTGCAACTCAAGGATGTGCGCGAGCGTTATACCCAGGGGAATCAATTCAGCGCCGGGCAGGAAGCCCAACTGGCGCAGTTTGCCGTTCAACTGGCAGAGGGTCGGATGCAGCTTGAGACGGCCTGGCGCAATTTGCAGGAAC
>CAIXPS010000548.1 GCA_903921365.1 uncultured bacterium
GTTCTACAATAGCCACATGCCGGTTGATGTCATACAACTCATCCCCCAACTGCGCCAGATGGCTGTGCGATCTGCGGAAGGACGCAAGACGCGCGACCAGCAGGTGACGCGCCTGCGTCGCATTTTTGCTCCGGATTTCGACGCCTCGGAAGCCTCGGCATTGGCGGGCGCAGTCGCAGCAGTCACGCAACTATCGACGGTCAAGTGGGCCGGGGCGCGTTTCACCAGCAGTGAAGTCATTAATCAGTTCTATCCCACAGGCACAGAACCCGAGGACTATGCGCTCATCGCGACAGACGGCTCGCAGATCATGCCAGACCGGCACAAAGCGGTGCAATACGCGGCCATCCAGGCGGCAGCGGCTGGGATCGTTTATGGCCATGCCGCCATGCCCGACCGGCTGCCCGAGGCGCTGGCCGCGATAAAACGCAAACCGATTACATTTAAAGATGAGACGCAACTGTACGATGACGCGGGCGAACTGGTCTCGCCAGGCGAGATCAACACCGAGCGCGATCTGATGGAGATCGAGTTGCTGGCAACCCTGTGTGAAACTCTCCATGCGGCCGGCCTCAGACCCATCGCGGTAGCGGACGCCTCCATCGTCCCGTTTGCGTTGCTAAACGAGCAGTTTGTGCGCAATAGCCCACGCCGGGCGGCTGAGCTGCTCGAACGGATCATCGGAGCGCTCAACCGCATGCGAGCCTGTAAAGCAATTGTGGGTGGATACATCGACCGCCCCAACAGCAACGCGTTGACGCGCACCTGCGCGCTTGCGGACGCGCCGATCGAGGCGTTGACTGACAAACGCAGATTGAGCGACCTGTTGAAACGCAGCGACCAGAACATCCGTGGCATCAGCGACCGCTACCTGCTGGAACCCCTGCTGCAGCCCTCCATGCGCACAGCATTGTTCGAACCGACCTGGCTCGTCAACGGGCCGTCCTATCTGGGGCAGTCGGGCCATACGATGATGTGCTGCTATCTGAACGTTGGCTCTGCCCGTCCGGCGATTGTGCGCATCGAGATGCCAGAATGGTGCAGCGACGCGATTTCTGTGGGCAGCATGACCAAAGTGATGGAACGGCACGCCAACATGGGCGGGGGCTACCCGTTGATCCTCAAAGCGGCCCACGAAGAGGCCGTGCTCTCGCCCAGTGACGAACGCGCCATTGATCACATGATCGAACGGGGTATGATCGAAGAGGGTATTCTTGCAATGCCATCGTTCAAACAGGAAGCGAAAGATAAACGCTAGAGGTATTCGATAAATGATTGTCGGCAAAGTGTTACACGCCAATATGCGCGCGTTCGTATTCGGCACGCGCATCCCTGAGAGCGACGTGCCAACTTTCGGCGCACTGGTGCGCACGCGCAACCCGTATCGCCAGACGACCATCTATGGCCTTATTTATGACATCGCCATCAAGGATGATGAGCGCGGCATGGTCAAACTCCTGTCAGTGGCTGATAACGCGCGCGAGGAGGATATCGAGTGGCTGCGCAGCCAGTTGATCCCGCTGGAGGTCAGCGTTCTGTGCGTGGGCTATCAGTCGCAGGACGACCAGCCCATTCGACACGGCCTGCCACCGCAACCGCCGATTGCGCTTCACGGCATTGAGTGCAGTGAGGATGCGGAGGTTGTCCGATTTACGGAACAATTGGACTTCTTCCGCCTGGTGCTGGAATCACAGGAGGCGCCAGTGGATGAGCTGCTCGCGGCGACGATACGCATGGCGACAGCGGCGCGCGCCCAGGGACAACAGAAGACGTTCGCGTTGGCGTGCGGACGCGAACTCGCGCGACTGCTGGCCTATGACGGATCACGCCTGGAAGGAGTGCTGCGGCGTCTTCGCTACGATTTGCCATCGATGGCCCGCTCCCCCCGCCAAGCCGCCCCTCCCTCAGGGCGGGAGAGTTAGAGGGGGATGAGACACCTATGACAGAAAATCTGCTTTCCGACTTGAATCCACTTGTCCCGCTTGATCGCGCGCGCCTGTTTGGCAGTCGCGACCGGCTCGGCATTGTCGTAAGTGGTTCGCTGAACGACGGGCTTGACATCAAGATCGACCGCGACACGATCATCGAAGGGCTGGCAGTGGGCAGCTATGTCACAATTGACGGCCAGACCAGCCGGCGATTCTTCGGGTTGGTCACAGACATCCGCCTGGATGCCGCCGATGCCAATATGCAGAAGATGCCGCCGATCCTCGATGACTTCGTGACACAGATCTATCGTGGCACCTCGGTCTACGGCGTATTGCACGTGAAACCAATGCTGGTGCTGGAAGAAGGCGCTAAAGAACCCAAACCGATCAGAACCGTTCCGGCGCACTTCACGACCGCCTACCGAGCAACACCGGAAGAGGTGAAGGAGATTTTCGCCGATGAGGGTGAAGGCAGCTACCAGATCGGCGCTTCCGTCGATGATGAGAACATCAAAATCAACCTGAATCTCGAACGATTCGTGGAACGGTCGAGTGCAGTGTTCGGGCGCAGCGGCACGGGCAAAACGTTCCTCACCCTGCCCCTGCTCGCAAGTGTGATCAAGCACGATATCGCCTCGGTGCTGATCTTCGACATGCACAACGATTACGGATACACCCTCAAGGGCGACAAGTCGAAGACTTTCAAGGGATTGAAACAACTCTCGGCCATCGGCTCGCGGGTCAAGGTTGTCACACTGGACGAGGAGTCGTCTCTCGCGCGCAAGGCTCATTTTGAATATGCGTTGCACATCGGTTACGATCAGATCGAGCCAGAAGATCTGGAAATGCTGCAAAGCGTGCTCAGCCTCTCCGACGTGCAGGTCAATGCGCTCTACGCCCTCAGCCGCAAGTTCCCCGGCGACTGGGTGAGCAAGCTCATGAAGGACGACGACGACGACGACATCACCAGCATGATTGAGGGCAATAAGATATCGGAAGGCACTTATTACGCCATCCAGCGCAAACTCAAGCGCCTGCTGAAGTTCGGTTTTATCCGTGAGAAGACGACCGAGAACTTCGTTAATCGTATTGTGGCGTCTCTCACCAAAGGCGACAATATTGTGGTTGAGTTCGGGCGCTACGGCAATGACTTGCCCGCCTATGTTTTTGTCGCCAACTTCATCACGCGGCGCATCCACGAGAAATATGTCGCGATGAAAGAAGCGGCCGAGGGCGGT
This sequence comes from uncultured bacterium, assembly GCA_903921365.1. GTDB lineage: Bacteria > Chloroflexota > Anaerolineae > J036 > Brachytrichaceae > CAIXPS01. Next base: position 3,167 of record CAIXPS010000548.1, read on the forward strand.
GGCGTCGAACCGCGCAAGCTGGTCATCGCCGTCGAAGAGGCTCACAAGTTCCTTGACCCAAGCGTCGCCGGGCTGACGATCTTCGGCACCATCGCCCGCGAGTTGCGCAAGTACAACGTCACACTCCTGATCGTTGACCAGCGCCCCAGCCAGATCGACGCCGAGGTCATGTCGCAGATTGGCACGCGGATTACGTGCGCACTGAGCGACGAGAAAGACATCAGCGCCGTTTTCACCGGCATGAGCGGGACGCAACAACTGCGCAGTGTGCTGGCGTCACTGGACAGCAAACAGCAGGCGCTGATCATGGGTCATGCGGTGCCGATGCCAGTGGTCGTGAAGACAAAGGAATATGGCCAGGCAGTCTACGAGGAATATGCGGGGTCAGCAACGACTACGGCTGACAAACATGCGATCAACCAGCGCCGATTGGGGCGCGCTGACGATGACGGTTTGATCTAGGCCGGAATAATGACCATTCGCGTCACGAACCTGTCGTACCACTATCGCAACCAACGCGAACGCACACTCGACGGACTATCGACGGAGTTCAAGCCGGGCGAGGTCACACTGATCGCGGGCGCGAGCGGGTGCGGTAAAACAACGTTGATCCGCTGCATCAACGGTCTGATCCCGCGCAGCTACACCGGGGGTGAACTGTCTGGCGCGATCGAGTTATTCGGGCAAGACACTGCCGCCCTGACGCTTGCGACCATCTCACAAATCATAGGCACTGTGCTGCAAGACCCTGAGAAACAGATCGTGGCATCCGATGTGACCAGCGAGATTGCATTCGGGCTGGAAAACCTGGGGTTGCCACGGGATGAAATCAGAGAACGCATCGCTCATACCGCGGAACTACTGCACATCAGCAACCTGCTCACGCGCGAGACGTTTCTACTCAGCGGCGGTGAAAAGCAGAAAGTCGCCCTGGCCGGCGTATTAGCGATGCGCCCAAGGGCAGTGTTGCTGGACGAGCCGCTTGCATCGCTAGACCCAGCCTCTGGCCGCGAGGCATTAGCCTTGATGCGCCATTTAGCTGACGCTGGCATTGCGGTTGTCATCATCGAACATCGCATCGAGGATGTGCTGGCAATTCACCCGGAGCACTGCGTCTACATGAGCGCCGGTCGCATCACTTATGATGGCGATGCCGCAGGTCTGCTGCAATCCGTGGACTGGCGCGAGATTAAATTGCCGGCGTCAGTCGTCATGCAACGCGTCCGAGCCGCGGGCATGGCGGTCCCTCATAGGGCGCGCAGCAAATCGCCAGAACAAGTGGGCAGCAAATCGATCATCGAATACCGTCAGGTGGGGTTTGGCTACGCCGATGGCCCCGAGGTGTTGCACGACATCAACTGCGCCATACGACGCGGCGAGATCATCGCGCTGATCGGGCCAAACGGCGCAGGAAAATCAACGTTGCTCAAACATGCCATCGGCCTGAATCGCCCTGTGCGCGGCCAGGTGCTGGTCGATGGGGTAGACAGCGCCGCACTGACAGTCGCACAGCTTGCGCGCGCGGTCGGGTTCGTATTTCAAAGCCCCAGCCATATGCTGTTTGCGCCTACTGTGCGGGAAGAACTGGCCTTTGGCCCGCGCAACATCGGACTCGACGCGGAGACCATCGCGCTGAACACGGATAACGCGCTTGCCACGGTCGCGTTGACCGGCACAGAGGACCAACCTCCGCTTGCGCTCAGCTTTGGACAGCAGAAGCGCATCAGCATCGCGAGCATCCTGACGATGAACCCGCGCATAGTGATCATGGACGAACCCACTGCCGGCCAGGACTATGCCAACTACACCCACTTCATGGATGATATCGTCAGTCACATGCGGACAGACGCCGAAAGCGCCAACGCAAAGCCGGGATTCGAGGCACTGGCGTTCATTACGCACGACCTCGATCTTGCCATCACCTACGCGAACCGGATTATGCTCGTTGCGGATGGCCGTATCGTGGCCGACGGCACGCCCGAAGAGGTATTGCTGGATACAGCCAGGCTGGAGCGATGCCGTATTCATCCGACATCGCTGCTTGAGGCCAATCTGGCAGCATTGAATAAAACCACTCCCAGCGGGATGCAAAGCCATCGATTCATGTCTGCTGCGGAACTTGCATTCCTGGCATAAACGCACATATCACCCATGCTTGTCACCTGGAAATACCGACCTCGCAATACGCTGATGCAACGGCTGGACCCGCGCGCGCGTTTGATCTTCTTTCTGTGCTACCTGTTGAGCGTTTTCATGTTCTGGGATGTGCGCGTGCTGTCAGGATTCCTGGTCATTACACTCCTGACGGTTCTATCTGCCAAACTGTCGTGGAAAGATACCCGGCAGACCTGGTTGCTCCTGGGAAGCTTTACGACCTTCTACGCGTTGATCACATTCATCACAGGGCGCGCAGGGAACAACCTGTATCAAACCGAACATATCATTGCGGTATTGCAGGCGCCATTTGTCGTCCTCGGTTGGCAGCCGACAGTCGCCATCAGCATCGAGCAGGTGTTCCTTGCACTCAGCCAGTTTTCCCGCGTATCGAGCATCGCGGCAATCACGCTTCTGATCCCCTATACCTTTGATCCTGCGATGTATGGCGTTACCTTTCGCCAGTTAGGCCTGCCGGACAAGCTGGCATTTGCGCTGGACCTGACGATGCGGTTTGTGCCGAGTCTGGGTCGCGATTTTGCGATGACGATGGATGCCCAAAAGGCGCGCGGGTACGAAATGGAACGGCGTTCAGGCGGCCTGCTGGGTCAGGTGCGCAAGCTGACGCCGTTATTAGTGCCAGTCGTGATACACAGCATCATCAGCGGCGAGGAGATCACAGACGCAATGGACTTGCGAGCATTTGGCACACAACCGCGCACTTGGTTGCGCCGGTTGAGCTATGCCCGGCGGGACTACATCGTCATCGCGGTAAGCCTCATCCTGCTTGCAACCTCGGTCGCTGCGAATTTGTCAGGACTGGGTCGTTTCTGGGCGCCTTGAAAACGGTGTGCTCGACGCCCAGAGACTCAATGCAATATCTGGTTCAGGAATACCCGGGTGCGCTCTTCGCGGGGACTAGCAAAGAAATCATTCGGAGTGCCCCGTTCCACAATCACGCCTTTGTCCATAAAAACGATCTCGTCAGCCGCGTTACGGGCAAAACCCATCTCATGCGTCACAACAACCATCGTCATGCCTTCTTTCGCAAGTTCCAACATGACATCCAGCACCTCTTTGATCATCTCAGGGTCGAGGGCTGACGTAGGCTCGTCAAACAGCATCACTTTCGGATTCATCGCCAGCGCGCGCGCGATGGCCACCCGCTGCTGCTGACCGCCCGAGAGTTGACCAGGGTAGAAGTTCGCTTTCTCTGGCATCCCTACCCGTTCAAGTTGCTTCTGCCCCATCTGCGCCGCCTCTTCCGGGTTGCGCTTCCGCACTACCCGCTGCGCCAGCATGATGTTCTCAATCGCCGTGAGGTGTGGAAACAAGTTGAACTGCTGGAACACCATCCCGACCTCTGCGCGGATGGCGTTGATATCTTTGTGGTTGTGGGTCAAATGAATCCCATCCACCCAGATTTCCCCGCTGGTCGGCACTTCCAGGTGATTGATACAGCGCAGCACCGTTGACTTGCCAGACCCGCTGGGCCCAATGATGACGACTACTTTGCCCTGCTCCACTTCAAGGTCCACACCATTGACGGCGTCGACCCGGCCAAAGGACTTGACCAGGTTCTTTATCGCGACCATAGGTTGTTTTGAATCAGACACCGCGGCCATTTTTGCTCATCCTATTCTCAATCCATTTGACGCCCAGTGAAAGCAGGATCGTCATGGTGAGATAAACAAACGCCAATGTGTTGTAGGTTTCAGGATAGCGAAACGATGCAGACACATACAGGCGCGCTTCCTGGGTGATGTCTCGGACGCCCAGAACGGAAACCAGCGAAGAATCCTTCAGCATGGCGATGAAGTCATTGCCGAGTGGCGGCAGTATCCTCCGGATCGCTTGCGGCAGAATGATGTAACGCATCGCTTGAAAATAGCTCATCCCCAGCGAACGCGCCGCTTCCATCTGGCCGCGCCCGATCGACTCGATACCGGCGCGAAACGTCTCAGCCTCGAACCCGCCATAGGCAAGCGCGAGAGCCACCATGGCGCGTGCCAGTAGCGAAACGTCCTGCGTTGTCGATGTCACCATGAAGTTATCCGGGCCGAGGGCAGGGATCAGCGATTTGCCAATGGCGTTCAACAGGGTAAAGAAAGCGGGTGTGACCACAAACGCGACATAGAATATCTGCACCAGTATCGGCAGGCCGCGGATCACCTGGACGTACAGGGTGGCGAGGTTGAAAATGATGCGGTTCTTCGATACACGACCCAGTCCAGCAATCAGTCCCAGGATGATGGCAGTAGTAAATGCCGTCAGTGTCACGAAGATCGTAGTGGAAATGCCGCCCACCAGTCTGCCCAGAATCGCTGTGTAGAGTTCATTTGTAAGGAACTGATACAGCAGGATCACCCCGGCAAACAGGAGCAACAATAGCCACCACGGCAATTGCGCCAACCATTGCACAAACTCGGCCTGGGTTGAGGATCGTTTGGACTGAATTGGAGATGCAGCCATGTTTGTCACACCCATGTGTAACCCCGCAAGGCAGCTTAAACCTTGCGGGGCTACTCAAATGTCTCGACCGCGCCGAGTCACGCATTAGACGACGGACGCGGTTATATAACTCGAAAATTACTTAGAGGGCGTCGCCGTTGGCGCAGCGGTTGGGCCGGGCTTAACTGCATCGTAAGTCAACTTAAAGTCAGGGCCAAACCATTTCGCGTTGATCTTGTCCAACGTCCCATCGGCCTTGATTGCCTTAATCGCCGCATTGAACGGCGCCACCAGGTCTGAACCCTTGGGGAAGACAAAGCCAAGTTGCTGCCCCACGAGTTTGCCTTCCAGCAGACCGACTTTGTCCGCGTTCACACCGACATAGCCCTGCCCGGCAGTGTCATCGATAACCACGGCATCAGCATCTTTCGAGATCAATGCCTGAACAGCATCGCCAAAGGTGTCGAATGCGGTTACGCGTGATTCACCAACGAGTTTAACGGCTTCGTCGTAGTTGGTGGTGCCTTTCTGGGTTGAGACCTTGAACTTACCATTCTTCAACTCATCAACCGTCTTAAAGCGATCCTCACCCTTGCGAATCAGAATGCGCTGATCGACGGCAATGTAACCATCGGAGAAGTCAACCACTTTGGCGCGGTCATCGGTAATCGTGATGCCATCCGCTGCCAGGTTGAACTGACCTCCAGCCACGGCGGCGATCATGTTGTCCCACGCGATCTCTTTGAACGCCAGTTTGCAGTTCAGGCGCTTGCAAAGCTCGGCAAGGGAATCGTAGTCCCAGCCTTCGGCTTTGCCATTGTCAAGACGGACATAGTTGAATGGCAAATAGGCGTTCTCAATCGCAACTGTCAGTTCCCGGCCTTTCAGATCAGGCAAGCCTGCCGGAGTTGCAGTCGGCGCAGTTGTGGCCGTAGCGACTGGCGCAGAGGTAGCGGTTGGCTTGGGGGCCTCAGTCGCCTTGGGCGCTTCGGTTGGTTTTGGCGCATCTGTCGGTTTGGGCGCTGTTGTCGGAGCAGCAGCCTGGGTGGGAGCAGGCGCTGATGTGGCAGTTGGTGCAGCCGGCGCGGCGCACGCAACCAGAACAGTTCCTGCAAGCAGCAGAAAACTTAGAAAACGTAACTGTTTCATGATGAAAGTCTCCTCCTCAGGATAATAAAATAGGTGCACCGTTTTGACAGCGCACCTGGCTTAGGCCGCAATTGTACCGCAGTCATGCTTTTGCTATACTCGTCCTGTGGCACGCGTGGCGCGGCTTCATGCGACAATCAACACACACTATGTTGATACTCCTTGACCTTGACGGCACGCTCATTCATGACCGCGCCTATCGTGAAGCCATCGACGCCACAACAATCCGATACGCGACCGCGAACACTCTTCCGATCTTCCCACCTTTTGACGATGATATCCATGTCCTGCACGCCCACGGCTACAGCAACGAATGGGACCTGGTTGCCTTTTTGGCTGGCATCCTGCACCGCAACAAGTTACTCGGCGACACAAATCGCCCCGATTACCAAGGTTGGACGCGCAAGACAGCCGGCGCGCCCGGACTGCCCAATGAACGGGCGCGGGATGTGCTGCTAAACGAGTCGCCGGCAGTATTACACCCTCTGTTGCACTTTCTACTGGACAACGTCACCGATGTTGAACACGCGCCGACGACGCGCCTGTTTGCAGAAATCGTCCTTGGCTCGCAACTGTTCAGCCAGCACTATGGCCTGACCCCCAACCTGAACACCCCCTCACTGTTGCTGGCGCGCGACATATCGCTCTTGAACGAACTGGGGCGCGCAGTGATCATGTCACATCGATGTTGCATCTTTACAGCTCGTCCAAGCCTGCCTCCCGGGCATCGCATGGATCAGCCGTCAACCGCGAACAACAGCGCGCTCGTTCACCCTCCAGAGGCTGAAATCGGGCTCAGGTTGCTTGGGTTGGAGCACTTGCCGATGATTGCTCTCGGACATGTCCAGTGGGTCGCTGATCGCTATGGCGAACGCGTCTATGACTTAACAAAGCCAGGGCCCGTGCAGGCGTTGGCAGCACTCCTGGCTGCGTCGGGAACAGAAGAAAAAGCGGCCCTGATTGCAGGCTATAACCTGTGGAAAACGGGTGAAGTCTCTGAGTTGTACAAAGCGGTCGAAGGGCAGCACGTCTATGTGCTTGAAGACAATGCCGCCGGGGTAAAAGCCTGTCACGCTGCAGCAGGCCTGCTGCAACGCTATGGCATCGCTGTCGCCATTCACGGGCTGGGAATTTCAAAGGCTCCGGCAAAACGCGCGGCGCTTGTGCCGGTGTGCGATGCCCTGTTCGACGATCCCAACTCGGCGCTTGCCTCCATCCCCGGCTGAGTCACCAGATCGATTGCCCATAGAATGCTCACCGCGCAAAAGAACAGCTTCTTGAATGCTTTGCTCTACCGGTTGCTCATTCGCAGCGCGGTCAGGCAAAGCTTTCACGGCGTCTACTATCGCCAGAACTCGCCAACACCCAGCCATGACGGCCCCCCCGTGATCTTCTTCGCCAATCACAGCGCCTGGTGGGACGCCCATCTCGCGATGGTGTTTAACGAGCAGATATGGCGCCGTGACGCCTATGTGATGGTGGAGGATGCACAGCTCAGGCGCTACCCCTTTTTCCGCTACATGGGGGCATTTTCTGTGAGTCGAACTAACCCCCGCGCGGCAGCGGCCAGCATGAAATACGCTGCCAGGTTGCTCCGCGCCGAGCCGAATCGCCTCATGTTGATCTTTCCGCAGGGCGAGATACAGGCCAACGATTTGCGGCCGTTCAAACTATTCCGTGGCACAGGCGCCATTGCGCGGGAGAGCGCCCCTTGTCTCGCTTACCCGCTGGCGTTGCGTTATGAGTTTATCGGTGAACAAAAACCAGATGCTTTTATCAGCATAGGCAGCCCGATCCATATCGAAACCTCCAGCACAACGGCAAAAGACTTGACCGAGGAAATGACGCTCAGGTTGACAACGGAAATGGATCAGATGCGCGAAGACGTTATTGCGCGGAACTTCAGCGGGTTCACAGCGCTTTTACGAGGCAGTTTGAGCATCAACCGCTTGTGGGACGCTGTCAGAGGCCGCTCTCAAATCAAGTCGATTGGGCCTGACTGACTATGCCAAATTCACCTAACACCGTTATAATGCCGGTGTTGAAAGGCAACAACTTCTGCCTGGCAACTGGGCGTGCGATAGAATACAGCGCTATTAAAGAAACTAAACGAGGGAATGAAAGTGATAGCACTTGGACACGATGCATTGATCCGCGAAATTGACGAAACCGTGCTCGATTACGCTGAGTCGAAAGACGCTGCGCGCGCACCCTTCATCGATCTGTCGTCTTATCTGCCACCCAAAGACGATGACGATGATGCGATCGACGACCTGGACGAAGACGATCTCGACGATGTTCTGGAAGACGACTCCGACGAGGATGAGGAAGAGGGTGTGGATAGTCTGGATGAAACCGACGAGGACGATCCAGACGACATCGACAACCTCGATGATTCGGACGAAACCGAGGATGACGATCCTGACGAAGAGGACGAAATCAGCCTGGATGACCTCGAAGAAGACGACGACGAAGATGAGGCGCTCTGGGGCGACGAAGAAGAAGACGAATATTAAGTAGTCATCAATTCACCTGCACACTGCGCCACTATCCGAGCGATATCGAGCGCAGAATCGGGTCTGGCAAGTTTGGCCGAGGCGTTGCGCATGGCGTCCCTCCTGGCTTTGTCCGTGATCAGCAGCTTTAATTGCTTGGTTACAGCATAGGGCAGGAAAGGACACCATACGCCGGCGCCTTGGTTTACAACGTAATCCACATTGCCCTCTTCCTGGCCGGGAACCGCGTCATATAACACAATTGGCAACCCGGCAATAAAGGCTTCTGCAATGGTGCCCGGCCCTGCCTTGGTCACCAGTATGTCTGCAGCCCCCATTAACTCCGGGATATTGTTTACGAAACCCAGCACTTTCATCGGAATGCGCGGGTTGATATACTCCATCTCGCGCTTGACGGTCTGGTTCCGACCACACACGATCACCATCTGCAATGGCAACCCGCTGAAGGCGATTTCCTGGCCCGTGATTCCCAGACGCCCCATCCCGTCGCCCCCGCCTATCAAGAGCACCAACGGCAGGGTTTCGCTTAAACCAAGTTCAGCGCGGGTTGCGGCGCGATTGCCCATGCGCGCGCGAAAGTCTGGCCACACGGGTTGACCCACCACCGTTATCTTCTCGTCAGGAACAAGGTTTTCCAAGGCGTCCCTGCGGGCTTCTTCGGTTGGAACAAGACACAGGTCGACTTCCGGCACGTAGTGGGCGATATGACCAGAGACGAGATCCGTGACAACGTTGATAAACCTTGATGCGACCCCCAGGCGTTTGATGGCCGCGGGCATGGCTTCGTTATAGATGGGATGGGTGGACACGTACACGTCTGCTGGCTCAGTTTTGAGAATCTCTTCCGCAACCGAATCGCCGATCGGCTCAAACATGCGCCGAATAGCAGCCACTCTGCGCCGACCATTCGTGGCGTGATAACTCAAAGCATAGATCATTCTTCCGTAGTTCACCCACATCGGATAATCTAAATCAACATTCCGCAGGAGCGAGGGAAGAAATTGAAAACCATTCAGATATGAAATCTGAAACTGATCGCCATAGAGGCTTTTCAAGCCGATAACAATGGCATCGGCAGCGCTGCGATGACCGCCGCCCGAATCGCCGTACAGCATGACAATACGTTTCATTGTGCCAGTATCCTTGATTTTAATTGCTTGCGCCTTTGTTTGAAGTATGTGTAACAAGGCGTTTTTCCAGCTCGCGGCGCGTCAGCAAAACACGCCGACCACAGGTGCGGCACTTTAGCCCGATATCTGCGCCGAGCCGAACAACCAGCCACTCATGCCCACCGCAAGCATGCGGTTTTCGCAACCGCACCAAATCGTTCAACTCAAGCGGCGTAATCGAAAATGAGGACACGAGCGGAATTATAACTGCACCCGCATCAACACATATACTATAATCCCTTCGTTATAATTATGAATGGACCATTGATACAGTTAATCCAGGGAATTAGCCAGGGTAATCCAGCGGCTATTTTGTCTTCTTTCATCGTTATTGCCTTATTGTTACTGGTATGTTTCCCGGTACACGAGTTCGCACACGCATACGTTGCCATGCGACTGGGCGATGATACGGCGCGATTGATGGGTAGAATTACGCTCAATCCATTGGCGCATCTTGATCCGATGGGATCGATTTTGTTTCTTGTCGCCGGCTTTGGCTGGGCCAAACCGGTGCCAGTATCCCCCAATCGCCTTAACGGCGATCCGAGAACGGGCATGGCAATTGTGGCGCTGGCTGGCCCAGCTTCAAATGTGTTGCTGGCAATCGCCTTCGCAATTATGTATCGCGTTATGAGCCCATTGAGTGGCACTACCAGTGTACTTACGTCAACCATAGACGAAGTTCTCGTCACGGCAGTATTTCTCAACCTGATCCTGGCCTTATTTAATATCATCCCAATCCCGCCACTGGACGGGTCACGTATCCTGGCGGCTTTGCTGCCCGAAGAAGGCGCCCGTCTGATGTCAATGATTGAACGCTATGGGTTCATGGTGCTCATGATCATTACCTTCGCTGTGCCCACACTCATGTCCAGCCTCGTCATGGGGCCGGCCACGACTCTGGCTCGACTGTTGCTCGGGTTCTAGTTTCTCTTAGAAATGCATAATGGCAAAAACACGTATAACCATTGTTGGATGCGGTTTCATCGGGACTGCAATTGCGATCGCGCTTCGCGGGCTTTACAAAGACATTGAGATCGTTGGTCACGACAAGGAACAGCTCAACACAAAGCGCGCAGAAAAACTCAAGGCAATCGACCGGAGCAATTGGAACCTGCCGTCAGCATGTGAAAATGCTCAACTCATCGTCCTGGCGATACCCTTTGGCGCAATCGAGCCGACGCTGCGCGCGATTGCGCCGGACATCATGCCTGGAGCCATCATCACAGACACTTGCGCCACCAAGGCGCCTTTGGCTGGGTTTGTGAGCAAGTACCTCCCCGCTAACGCGGTCTATATCAGTTCCGATATCATCTTTAACCCGTCCAAAGTCCCGCCCACGCAAAAGATTGAAACGCTGACCGCGGATGCGTTTATTGGCGCCGCATGGACTGTGACACCCATTGCCGGCACACCCGACTCAGTGGATGCTTTTGCAAGTCTCATCACGGCCACCGGCGCAAAACCCATCTTCATGGATGCGGCGGAACATGACGGTCTGCGACTCAGTGTCGACACCATCCCCTCAGCCTTGAGCAGTGCGCTCATGCTGGCAGTTACATCCGATGCTGCCTGGCGCGAACGAAAGTGGCTGGCTGGATCGAGATTCGATGCGGCCACCATTAATGTGGACTCGACGGATGCCGAGGAAATCGCCAGCGTATTGGTCGCGCAAAAAGAGGCTTCAACACACTGGCTGAACCAGGTCATGCTTCAGTTGATGGAGATGCGGGACGCCATCGAACAGGGGCGCAATGACAAAGTGACACTGCTTCTGACTCATGCGCGTGAGCAGCGCGAGCAATGGGCCAGCGATTGGTTTAAGGGGCGAGATGAAGGCAACGCGCCCATAGATGCACAGAAACCGAGCCTGCTTGGCATGTTTGTTGGCAGCCGCATGGCGTCGCGCATTGAAGAAAAGCCTGACAAACCAGGCGCCGGGAACAAGAACAAGCCAAAGCGCTAGGCTGGTTTTCAGGCACATCACACAACCCGTGTCACATTCTCCACAGCCCGCACAGCCTATCCCAAACCCCGGCGCATTGAGGGTTCTGAGTATTGCGCCGACATCGTTTTTCGGTGATTATGGCTGTCATGTCAGGATTCTGGAAGAAGCGCGCGCCCTGAAAGCGCTCGGTCATGAAGTCACTATTCTGACATACTTCAAGGGTAAAGATGTGTCCGGTTTCCGCACCATCCGCACCGGCCCAACCCCATGGCACGGGGACTACGAGGTAGGGTCGTCGCGCCATAAGCTCGCATTCGACGCGTTATTGGCCATCCGGCTGGCGCGTGTGCTCGCAAGAAACCGATTCGATGTGATTCATGGTCATCTGCATGAAGGCGCGCTGATTGGAAGTATCATTGCGCGCCCATGGCGCATACCGGTCTGCTTTGATTACCAGGGCAGCCTGACGAGTGAAATGCTGGATCACGGGTTCCTGAAACACGGCACAAAAGCCCTGGGGCTGTGGAAACGCGTCGAGCGTCTGGCGGAACGCCTGCCCGCACAAATTTTCACCAGCACCATCAATGCCGCAGACACACTCCGCTCTAGCATGCCATATCACACCCGCATCCAATCGCTGCCAGACGGCGTAAATCACGAGGATTTTCGCCCGGATGTCCTCACGGTGAATGAACGCGGCGCCCGGCGGGCATCGTTCGGTTTGCACCCGGAAGACACAGTCGTCGTGTTCCTCGGGCTGCTCGCCAAACACCAGGGGATTGGGTGCCTGATTGAAGCGGCGGCGCGCTTGAAGGCACAAGGACGCAACGTCAAGTGGCTGGTGATGGGTTACCCCGGCGTGGGTTACTGGAAAAATGTCGCGGCAACTTATGGCGTCCTGGATCGTATCATCTTTACCGATCGCATCCCTTATGCGAATGCCCCTAAAATGCTGGCGCTTGGCGATATTGCCATCGCGCCGAAGTTGTCTCAAACTGAGGGCAGCGGGAAAATACTCAACTACATGGCAATGGCGTTACCGACAGTCGCTTTCAACACCACCGCACAAACCGAACTACTTGGACATCTGGGGGTATATGCGCCAATTGGGGATATAGAACAGCTCGCTGCCCGCATAGCGGAATTAATAGATCAACCGGAGCGTCGCAAGGCGCTGGGGCAAAGCGCGCGGTTGCGCGTGATCCAACAGTACAGTTGGGAACGCGTCGGCAACGTGCTGGAAACCGCCTATCGCAACCTGACGACCTGTCAGCAGCCCTACCCATTGATGATGCGGTCAGATTCAGATACACTGCACTGAACACGCCGGCGTGCTTGATACTATGAACCCTATCATTTTGAAATTCGTATCGCTTACTTATGAATGAGTCCCTAAAAGGTCTATGGACCGACCTCAATGAAATCTGGACCTACCGTCACCTGCTGAGAATGCTGGTGACGCGCGACCTCAAGACCCGCTACAAGAACTCCATCTTCGGGGTTGCCTGGTCATTCCTGCAACCGCTGGGGATGATGATTGTGCTTACATTCGCATTTGGCGTGATCAATAAGGGTCCCTCTGACCTGCCCAATTTCAACGTCTTTATATTGTCGGGTTATCTCGCATGGACGTTCTTTTCAAGCGCCGTCGTCAGCGGAACCGGCAGCGTGGTCAGCAACAGCAGTCTGGTAAAGAAGGTCTATTTCCCCCGCATCCTGCTGCCTCTCTCAGTGGTGTTTTCCAACCTCATCAACTATGTCCTGGCGCTGCCGATGTTTGTGATTGTGGCAGTGGTGTCAGGCCATCCGCTCTACTGGACGCTTGCGCTAGTGCCATTGGCGATGGTGATTCAGGTGATTTTCTGCTGCGGGCTGACGCTCTTCTTGTCGACCATCAATGTGTTTTACCGCGACACCCAGTTCATCATCGATCTTGCCATGCTGGCGTGGTTTTTCCTGACGCCCATCTTCTATGATATCCGGACGGCCAAAGCAGCCGTCTTTCTGGGGCAGACAATTGATACCGCGCTGTGGCTGCGGCGGTTGAATCCAATGGCGTCTCTCGTAAACATCTATCAGGACTTGATGTATCGAGGCGTGCCAACCAATCTTGATTTCTGGATACGCACAGCGGTAACTTCGGTGATCGTATTTATTCTGGGTTACTTTTTCTTTCAGCATTTCAACAAGCGTTTCGGCGAAGAGCTATGAGCAGCAAGTCCATTGCCCTGACGAACATCCACACGCTGATCCCCATGACGGGCGAGCGCGGCGCCAACGCGAATGCGCGCGCCCTGCATGATGCTGCGGTGATCGTTCAAGACAACGTCATCACATGGGTTGGATACTCGAGTGCGATTCCCGACATGCGCGAACCATACGAGGTGATCAGTCTGCGCGGGCATATCGTTTTGCCGGGGCTCGTGAACACGCACCACCATCTTTATCAGACACTCACACGAGCGATTGCGCAGGATTGCGAGTTGTTCGATTGGCTGAAGACGCTATACCCGATCTGGTTGGGGATGGATTCTGAGGCGATCTACACCAGCGCTTTGACGGGCATGGCAGAGCTGATCTTGAGTGGATGCACAACCGCCAGCGATCACCTGTACATTTATCCGAACGACTGCAAGATTGATGATGAAGTCCGGGCTGCGACTGAGATCGGCCTGCGCTTCCATGCGACGCGCGGTTCAATGTCGCTTGGCGAATCCAAGGGCGGCCTGCCGCCGGATCGCGCGACTGAAGACGAAGCCGCGATCCTGAAAGATACAGTGCGAGCCATAGAGACATTTCACGACAGCCAACGGTATGCGATGCAACGCATCGCGGTCGCCCCATGCTCGCCGTTCTCGGTGACCACAGACCTGATGCGCGAAAGCGCGGCGCTGGCGCGCCAATACGGCGTGATGCTGCATACGCACCTGGCCGAAACGCGCGATGAAGAGGCCTTTTGTATTGCTCGGTTTGGCAAGCGCCCGCTTGACTATGCCGAGTCAGTAAACTGGCTCGGCGCCGACGTATGGTATGCGCACGGTGTGCACTTCAGTCCCGCTGATATTGGCAGAATGGCAACCTGCGGCTGCGGTGTTGCGCACTGCCCAACCAGCAACATGCGTCTGGCATCCGGCATTGCCCCGATCCGGTTGATGCTGGACAGCGGGATGAAAGTCGGTCTCGGTGTTGACGGCAGCGCCAGCAATGACAGTTCGCATCTGCTGGCAGAATCACGCCAGGCATTGCTGTTGCAGCGGGTGCAGAATGGCTCCACCTCCTTTAGCGCCACTGATGCACTCTGGTTGGCCACACGCGGAGGCGCCAGTGTCCTGGGACGCGATGACATTGGCCAGATCGCCCCTGGTTACGCCGCAGACATGATCGCAATCAACCTTCAGCGCGTGGGGTATGCCGGCGCAACGCATGATCCGCTGGCAGCAGTCGTGTTCTGCGCGCCGCAAGGCGTCGATTTCAACATGATCAACGGGCGGGTGATTGTAAAGGATGGCCGCTTGACAACCCTCGACATCGGCAGCCTGATTGAAAAGCACAACAAGATCAGTCTTAAACTGGTGAGTAATCCAGGCGTATGAGCGCCATCTGATGACAATTCGCAAGATCGCGTTGATCAGTTACCACACGTCGCCGCTTGCCACTCTAGGGGGCAAGGACACCGGCGGAATGAACGTATTCGTGCGCGAAACAGCGCGCGAGTTTGCCCATCGCAACATTGCCGTAGATGTATTCACTCGCAGCCAGAGCACACTCACGTTGCGGATTGATCCGCGTATCGCGCCCAACGCCCGGGTAGTCCATGTTCCCGCCGGCCCGGAAGCGCCTGTGCCAAAACGCGAGTTGAGGAAGTATGTCGCTGCGTTTACAGAATGGATGTGCAAGTTCACAACCGGCGAGAGCGATTCGCTCAAACACCCCACCCAACCATACGATGTCATCCACAGCCACTATTGGCTGTCGGGCCTGGTTGCAGACTCTTTGCGAAAATGCTGGGGCACTCGTTTTGTGCAGACGTTTCATACCCTGGCTGAGCTAAAAAATCAGATTGCGCAGCGACCCGAGGAGCGCGAGCCCGAGGAACGCGTCAAAGCCGAACATGCGCTCGTGGGGAGCGCTGACATACTCACGGCGTCAACCAAGGTGGAGCAACAGCAGCTGACGCATTACTACAACGCGAACGCATCCCATATACGAATTGTTCCGCCAGGCGTGGATACCGGCCGGTTCCACCCCATCGAGCAGTCGTACGCAAAGTCGGTCATTGGCATTCAGCAGTCCCATCGCATGATTCTGTTCGCCGGGAGAATAGAACCGCTCAAAGGCATCGACACTTTATTTCGGGCGATGGCCATATTGCGAGATCGCGCCGTCGAAACAGGCAGTCCAGCCGCATCGTTCTTTGGCAATTTATGCCTCATCGTCATTGGCGGGGATACCTCTGAGCGTGGGCTGCGCGAAAACGTTGAGATGGCGCGCCTGCATGCGTTGCGCGATGAACTTGGCCTGCAGGAATTGATCACGTTTATCGGCGCGCGCGATCAGGATACTTTGCAGTATTATTACTCTGCCGCCGACTGTCTTGTCATGCCGTCCCACTACGAGTCGTTCGGCATGGTGGCATTGGAAGCCATGGCCTGCGGCACCCCTGTAATCGTCTCGGATGTCGGGGGGTTGAGCCAACTTGTGAGGCATAATCAGACCGGATTACGCGTGAATGCCAAGGATGATGCAGCCATGGCTGACGCGATACAGAGGTTGCTTGGAAATGAAGTGGTGCGCAGAAGAATGGGATATCGCGCAGCCTGTTACGCCGAAGATTACAGCTGGGTCAAAGTAGTAGACAAATTGCTCGCCGTTTATGAGGAGATAAAATGATATCAAACCACATCAGCTACATTGCGCTTTGGTCAAAAGAACTACAGGTAAACCGCAGCGTATTCGCGAATCTCCTTGGTCTGCCGATTGCCTATGAGGATGAGAACGTTGTGGTGTTCCAAACCGAGGGCACTCAGCTTGTCCTGCAACGCGCTATTGATGCTGACGCCGACCTGGACGGCACGATCCAGTTTGGCTTTGAAGTTGCCGACCTGGATGGAGTGACAAAGTCGCTCGAAAACGGCGGTCAGATGATCACCGTCAATCGTGAAGAACTAGAACTCGACCAGCGCGTCACCGTGTTGCGGCTGGCTTCAGGACAGAAAGTCGAGTTCATCGGCAAGTGATGCAAGTGGCGTAAATCATGCGCCATTGCCGGCTTTTTCGAGCATCTTCTCCAGGTCTGCCTGCGCGGCGCGGTAAGGCAGCCAATCAGACATCTGCTTACCGCCAAGGTGGTTGTAGAACCGCAGGGCGGGCTCATTCCAATGCAACACCTGCCACTCCATGCGCCCGCACCCTGCCTGATACGCCACGCTGGCGCAGTGTAAAAATAGTGCTTTTCCAACCTTCTTCGACCGGTACTCCGGCAGGACGAACAAGTCCTCCAGGTAAAACGTTGGCAACGCCAGAAACGTCGAATAAGTGTAAAAGCTAATCGCATAACCCGCTGCCACTCCGTCCACTTCGCCAAACCATGTGTCGATGCGAGGATTAGGGCCATAGGCATCGCGCGCCAAACGCTGGCGCGCCTCGGCAGTGGGTCGAGGAAGTTTTTCATAATCTGCAAGCGCCGCGATCAGATCGCCCAGTAATTGTGCATCTGCCGCAACGCCCTTACGCACTAGAATGTCAGAAGTATTTGTGAGAGCCATAGTATGTCGCTCGATTTTACATGTGATAGAGTCAATGTCGAAAATGAGACTAAAAGCTGAAACGCATCGGACTACGCGCCGGTCAGTTAAAACACTTTCCACCACGTTGCTGCCATTCCTGATCGCGTTTACCCTCGCACTGAATGGTTGTTCACTTTTACCATCACAACTAGAAAAAATCGCCGGTATTGCCGGCACTCCCAACGCCTTTAGCAGTGTAGCCACCGCCACTGTCGCGCCGCCATCACAATCGACGGCAGCGCTCGTTAAAGAGCGCAGCAAACTGCGTGTCGGGATTCGATTTGACGCCCCACCCCTTGCAAGCGTGAATGCAGATGGCAAACTTGAAGGTATGGATGTGGACATCACGCGGGAGTTCGCCCGTCGCTGGCTGGGCAGTCCTGATAACGTTGAATTTGTCCAGACAACATCAGCATCTGCGCCACGAATGATCGAACGGCGGGAAGTTGATTTTGCGCTTGGGGGCCTGGTAGAAACAAAAGCCGCTTCTGCCCATGCTGACTTTGGGCTGACTTACATGTACGATGGCGAAGCCGTGCTGGTGCGCACGGGCTCATATGCGGATTTCCCATCATTAGCGCGGCGCAATGTCACCTATATCGATCTACCCTCGACGAATGCACTGAGTGACGCCCAGATCAGCAATAACATCACAGTCACACTGCAATCCGCGCCATCCTATGCAGCAGCAATCCGCCAGTTGCGTGATGCGCAGACCGACGCGGTTGTGGGACGCTGGCGGCGCCTGCGCACCGAGGCTGGGCGCGACCCGGCGCTTACCGTGCTCACGCTCTTTCAGCGCGAACCCGTGGCAATCATGCTTCCCCGGAACGACTCCGATTGGTCTGCGCTGGTCAACATCACTCTTAGCGCTCTGGTTGCCGATGGCACATTCGCCAGTATCTACAAGAAATGGTTTAACCAATTGCCAGAGCCGGTGTATCCGCTGCCAAACGCCATCGATATCCAGTTAGCCACATTGCCCGACAAGATTACGCCCCATGACGCGCTTAGCCGCGTCCGGGGCAGCACCAGTGTGCGAATCGGGTTTATCGCGCAGGCCGATCCACTGGCCACGCTTGATGCAAACGGTGAGGTGGTCGGATTCGAGGTTGACCTCTGCCGCGAACTGGCGCGAAGATGGTTCCAGAACCCGTCCGTAGCTGAATTCACCGCAGTGCCTGCCGGCGACGTAGCTGGTCTGCTGCGCAGCAATGCAATCGATATGGCCATCGGCGGGATGGCGCGGACACAGGCAAACTCCCGCGTGATGGACTTCAGTTCGATTACCTATCAAAGCGGCGTCGGTATTGCGGTTTTAGAAACCTCAACCACCAACGATGTGTCAACGCTCAATGGCAAGGTGGTTGGAAGCATCCAGGGGAAAGCGGATGCCGATGTGCTGACGGCCATTGCCAGGGCTCGCAACCTTAAAATAACCACGCGTCCTTACGCCGAATTGGAAACGATGATTGACGCGCTGCGCAATGGTGAGATCGATGGTGTTTTAGCCGATCAGGCCGCATTAATCGCGCTAGCGCGCACGGCTAAGGATATCCGTGTTTTGTCGGAGCGGCTCAACAACCTGCCTATCGGCATCGCTCTGGCTCGAGACGACTCGACATTCAAGGCCTTTGTCAATTTGACATTGCAGGAGTTCTTTACAGACGGCACATACGCATTTCTGTACAAGAAGTGGTTTGGCACGGCGCCGCCCGACATGGACATCTGGCCAGGAGAAGCAACGGTGCAAACCGTTCTAATCGCGCCTACCGGAACCCCTCTGGCGACGGTGACGCCGGTATTCAGTGTGCTCGATACCCCCGTGCCAATTCAGATACCGCCAACACCGCTGCCAACACCCACACCCAAGAAGTAGATCATGTCCGTGAGGTCTGGGCGGTCTTCTCAATCACAAGAAAGTGCGACAGGCCAAAAGCCTGCAGTGGCGACAGTTCCATCGCCTGGATGACGCTACGAAGCGCCCGACCAGCCGAACCATAGCGCGCCACAAAGTTATCAAAGCCAGGGTACACCTGCTTGTGTAACACGACCCGCACCGAAGCGCCGCCAAACAGGTCGCGTAAACCGGCGGATGTATACGCCTTCACGTGGGGCGCCAGTTTGTTGCGCCATACATCAGGCAACCAGTTGATCAAGGGCTTGTTCCCGAAGTGATACTGTCCGCGCCAGTAGAGACCATGCGTCTCAAAGGGATACAACCGGTTTGGCGCGAAGATCGCCGCGCGTCCGCCCGGGCGCAGCACACGCACTATCTCGCGGCAGGCCTGCCGGTCATCCTGCACGTGCTCCAGAACCTCGTGGCTAAACACAACATCAAAACTGGCGTCGGGAAAGGGGAGTCGCTCGCACACCGCTGCCATGAGGTTTGGCACGCCGTTCTGTGAGCCCTCAATAACGCGTTCTACTTCAATATCCAGGCCGATGACGCGCTCAGTGAAACGCCGAATGCCATTGACATACATCCCGATACCGCAGCCATCCACCAGCACTTGTTTGGCAGTAAGGCTTACGGCATGATCGAGCATGGCAAGCCGGCGTTCCTGACCGGTGCGCCATACCAGCGATGGCACGCCGCGGGTTGCCGACTTTGGGCTCTCGGATGTGGTGTGTGTATGCTCTATTGTCATTTATTCGCACAACTGTGTTCTGGTGGATTTCGTGCTATCTTACACGACAGGCATTTTGAGCATAAGCGCATCAAATGCCAGGCGCGCATTTGCATTTTGCTGGAGATAAAACAAGGTGTTAATAACGGCGCGCACCATCTTGACTGCGTCTGCTGTGGTGACATGCTCAGCGATCCGCCGGATGGACGCGGCGCGATCCACGTTATGCAATGAGTGTTGTTGCTCCAATTGCGTTAGTGAACCACCGGCTCGAACGACATCAAGCCAAAATAATAGCCATTCTTCAAGCAACACCTGAAGCGTCTCACCATCTGTCTTAGCGAGTGTTTCGGCGTAGGCGAACCGTCGCGTGCGGTTTGCGGGGATCAGTTCTTCGAGATCCGAAATGCGTTGTGCCCGCTCCGCCAGTAACTCATCGCTCTGTGTTGCGCGCAACGCCCACCCGGGCCGGCCGCGCGCGAGTTGAGCGACCAGGGCAGCCTTGGTTGCATCCACGCCTCGTCCGACCAGTGCTTCAGAAATAACCTGTAGCGCAACCGGTCTCAGGTGAAGCACCTGACAACGTGAAGTAATGGTTGGCAGCACGCCATCGGTGCTTGGCGCAATCATGATGATGACTGTCGACTGGTTGGGCTCTTCGAGTGTCTTGAGGATTGCGTTCTTGCTTCCGTCAGTCGCCAGATGAGCGTCGTCAATGACCGCGACACGATAGCGGCCTTCGATCGGCGCAAGCGTCAACGCGTGCAGCATATCGCGGACTCTGTCAACCTTGACGCTGCCATCCTCGGCCCCTACCCAGGTTAGATCAGGATGTTTATTGCTCTGCGCCAAACGCTGGGTGCGCCCCGGATCCGCCGCCTGTATGGAGAGCACTGCGGCTGCCATCGCGCGCGCAACAGCCGCTTTTCCAACGGATGGCGGCCCGACAAACAGGTGCGACTGCGCCAGTTGCTCTGACACAATTTGTTGCTTTAAGCGGCGCACCGCCCAATCGTGACCGATGATTTTCCAGTCATTCATACTTTTCAGTCTTCAGAGCTGTTCCCGGGCGACTCTATTGGCATTGGCGCGGCGTCGCTGAAACCGGTTAAACACCTTATATGCAATAAACGCGAGTGCCGCAACAAACAAGACCAGCAACACCGGCGCATAAATCGCAAGGATTGAGGCAATTGCAGAAGTAACATCTTCAACGACACTCACGACCGGCGCGCCAATGCCCAATGTCGTCGCATTGATCACCGGCCTGGCAGCGGCCTTGGTGGCGTGCACTCCAAACGCCAGCAACAGTCCCACGATGAGCGCGAGCAACGGGCTCGCATCCTTCACAAGTCCAACGTTTGCGGCAAACAGAATCGCGCCTGCGGCTGGCCGGATAAATGTCTGAATCACATCATTCACGTGATCGGCGCCAGGCACTTTATCTACTACAACCTCAACGATCAACAAGATGACAAGCGCCCCAATTGCCCACCAACTGGTGAGAATGTCAAATGGAGCGTTCAGTTTTACCACCTCGGCCCGCCCCAGAATGGCCACGATCAATAGCGGGATATAGGCATTCAATCCCGCAGCCCCAGCCAGACCGAAAGCACTCACAATATTCGTCAACGCCATAGGGATAGTCTAACGCAATTGTGCGAGTATGATATTGAACGATGACGACCCAAACTGCTTTGTTCACTCGTTCGGCACTCGGCCTCGCGCGCATTGCCGCCGTCTCACCAGAGATGCGCGTAGCCGATGTGTCCTTCAACGTTACTGCGACAATATCCGCCCTTGGACTCCTGTCGAAACGGGCGTGTCAGGCGGCTGTGTTCCCTGAACTTGGTATCACAGCGTATACATGCGGCGATCTGTTCTACCAAACGTCACTCATCAGCCAGGCTCGCGCCTCGCTCAAACTCATCACGGCTGAAGCCACACGCCTCGGCGTCTTGTGCGTGGTTGGGTTGCCATTCTCTGTGCACGGGAAACTGTATAACTGCGCTGCTGTGCTTGGCAACGGCAAAGTGCTTGGCATCGTGCCCAAGACGTATCTGCCAAACACAAACGAATACTACGAGCAACGCTGGTTTACTTCGGCAACCCATGCAACGGCGCAGTCAGTCATGATTGATGGCGCAGAGACGCCATTTGGCGCCGACTTATTGTTCCCCGCCAGCAATATGGACGGATGCACGTTTGGCGTCGAGATCTGCGAAGATCTGTGGGCAGTAAACCCGCCCAGCGGGGATATGGCGCTGGCTGGGGCAACCGTCATCCTCAACCCATCCGCGAGCGTCGAGCTTCTTGGGAAGTCAGAGTATCGGCGCGACCTGGTAAAGCAGCAATCCGCGCGTTGTCTGGCCGCCTATTGTTACGCAGGCTCCGGGCCGAACGAATCAACGATGGACACCGTTTTCGGCGGGCATTCGCTGATCGCCGAGAATGGCAGTCATCTGGCCGAAACGGAGCGGTTTCATTTCACCACGCAAATCGCCATGGCAGACATCGACCTGCAACGCTTGATCCACGAACGCTTGAACAACAGCAGCTACTCCTCTGCCGACAGCCGGCGCAGCTATCGGCATGTTCTGTGTGAACTGTCAAACACAGATACGGCGGCGCCGCTCGACGATCTCTTGCGCCCGATTGCCCAGACGCCATTTGTGCCTGCCGACCAAGGGCAAAGGGCGCGCCATTGCCGCGAGATATTCAGCATCCAGTCCACCGGCCTCGCGAAGCGCCTGCGCCACACGGGCGTAAAACGCGTCACCATCGGCATATCCGGCGGACTCGACTCGACGCTCGCTCTGCTTGCTACTCTGCGCGCATTCGATATTGCCGGTCTGCCGCGCGAAGGAATCACGGCAATAACCATGCCGGGCTTTGGCACAACAGCCCGCACGCGCAGCAATGCCGAACGCCTGGTCGAACTACTGGGACTCACGCTATTGCGCATCCCCATCAACACCGCGGTGCGCCAGCACTTCAGCGACATCGGGCATGATGAACATGTGCACGATGTCGCCTATGAAAACTCCCAGGCGCGCGAACGCACGCAGATTCTGATGGACGTTGCCAACCAGGTGGGTGGTTTTGTCGTGGGCACCGGTGATCTAAGCGAACTGGCGCTGGGCTGGGCGACCTTTAACGGCGATCACATGTCGATGTATCACGTCAATGCCGGCGTGCCAAAGACACTGGTGCGGTACTTGATTGAGTGGACCTCTGACAGCGAGTTCGCCGGCGAAGTCGCGACCGTATTGCGCGACATCTGCAACACACCGATTACGCCGGAGTTGCTGCCGCTGGGCGAGGGCGACAAACTTCAGCAGGAAACCGAGGTCACGATTGGCCCATACCTGCTGCACGATTTCTACCTTTTCAACATCGTGCGTTACGGATATCCACCACGCAAGGTTTTCTTCCTGGCGCGGCATGCGTTCAGGAACACCTACCCGCCAGATGTGCTGCTGCACTGGCTGGACTTGTTCTATCGGCGTTTCTTCTCACAACAGTTCAAACGCTCAGCGATGCCGGACGGGCCGAAAGTGGGCACCGTTGCCCTTTCTCCGCGCGGCGATTGGCGTATGCCAAGTGACGCCAACAGTGATCTGTGGCGCGCTGAAGTGGAGCAAATACGCGCCAGCCTGGGACAGGGAGCATAAACGAACCCCAACCCATTCAGTGTATGCTTCACGAAAGAGTTGACAAACCCGTCATCGTAAGAGGAATGTGACAATGACCTTCAAGTTAAAACGCTACGCGACAACGCCAATCATGGCGCCAGATATAGCAAGCCCATGGGAGAACTACAACGTTTTCAATCCTTCAGTCATCTATGCGAACGGTTTGTTCCATATGCATTACCGCGCGCAGGGCGTGGACTGGATCAGCAGAATCGGGTATGCCGTCAGTGCTGACGGTGTCCATTTCAACCGACTGCGCCAGCCAGTACTACAACCGGAATATGACTATGAGAGTCGTGGCGTCGAGGACCCGCGCGTGACAGGCATCGACGGCATGTTCTATATGGCTTACACCGCCTATGGGCCATACACCGGCATTGGCGGTATCGTCGCCGACGGCAGCATCCTGCCCATGATCGCGCGCAGCACCAACTTGATCATCTGGGAACGCCTCGCGCCCATCGTGCGCGGTGAAGATAACAAAGATCATGTGCTCTTTCCGCGCAAGTTTAACGGTCGTTATTTAGCCTTCCATCGTCGCCGACCATTCGTCTGGCTGGCATATAGCGATGACTTATACACCTGGCCTGAAACGGATATGAAGCAGGTGTTTGGCCCGCGCGAAGACAACTGGTGGGACAACACGAGCGTCGGCGGAAACGGCGTGCCCATCGAGACCGAACATGGCTGGCTGGCGTTTTACCACGCATACGACAACACCGGGACATATCGTATTGGCGCGCTATTACTGGACAAGGAAAGTCCGGGCAAGGTGCTGGCGCGACCGAAGGAACCGATCCTGTGGCCCGAAGAATTGTGGGAGATGAAAGGCGATGTCCCGCGCGTCGTGTTCAGTAATGCCAATATCCTTGTTGGCGATACTGTCTACGTGTACTACGGCGGCGCCGATCACGTCATCGGTCTGGCAACCTGCAAGCTGAATGATCTGCTCGATTTTGTGCTGCACGCGTGACGTGAATGGGCGATTGGCTTGACAAGACGATCACGATCAGGCGGTGGACATTGGCGACTTTTCGCGCCGCTGTCGCGCCGCCTCAAACAGAATCACACCGCAGGCGACCGCTGCATTCAGTGACTCCAGATGATTCGACAGGGGGATCGTCACAATAGCGGTCGCTTGCGCAAGCGCTTCAGCACTCAGTCCTGCCGCTTCGCTGCCGATGATGAGTGCATTTGGCGCGGTCCAGGCAACCGCGTCATACGTATGCTTGCCATTCGCATCAGCAGCCCAGATCGGGCGCCCCGCACACAACTGGCGAATGTCATCCCACGACACACGCACAACCTGGATACGCGCATGCGCACCCATCCCACCCCGCACGACTTTGGGGTTATACGGGTCAACACAGCCCGGTGAGAGCAGCACCAGACGGCAATCGGAACCGGCCGCCACGCGCAAACACGCGCCAAGATTGCCGGGGTCGCGCAATGTGTCAAGAATCAATACTTGATCTGGCAGTGACTGTGCAAGCGTGGCAACATCGAAACGCGGCAAATTAAACACGACAAGAACGCCGGGCGGCGTCGTTTCTTGCGAAACACTTCGCATAATCGTGTCGGTCACGGTGACACACTCGACCTCACGATGCTCTTCGCGCCATTTCTGCGCGATCGACTGCTCGCTGAGCAATGCAAAGCTGGCGCGCATTCCCGCGCGCAAAAAGTCATCGGCCAGGCGCAACCCTTCAGCAACAAATAAACCCTCACTTTCGCGCGAGTCACCCTGTTGCTGTAATTGTCTAACCAGTTTTACGCGCCCATTCTGAAGCGATGTAAGCATACGCAAAATAGCCCACCGCAATGGTGGGCTACCTGGAATCCCTTAAACGGGAAGATTCAGTAGGTGTCAGGCGCTCGCAGCACTTACAACCGCGCTGAATGCAGATGCATCGCGCACGGCCAGATCCGCCAGTACCTTGCGGTCGAGACGGATATTGGCGCTTTTCAAGTTGCTGGTCAGCTTGCTGTAGGTTATGCCGTTCAGTCGAGCGGCGGCGTTGATGCGCACAATCCACAAACGGCGCAGATCACGCCGGCGATTGCGACGGTCGCGATAGGCATACCACAGGGCATGCAGCCGCGCTTCAGTAGCGCGACGAATTGAATTCTTGCGCGCGCCGAACTGGCCTTTGGTGACTGCCAGAACTCGATTGTGGCGACGGCGGGCTTTAATCCCACCCTTTACTCTTGCCATGTGTCTCCTCTACTTCTGATACAGATAAGGCGCCAGTTTAAGCACGCGCTTGATCTGACCCTTGGCCGTTACTACATGCATTTCAGGCAATTCGGCCTTGATGCGGCTGCTCTTCTTGCGCCTCAAATGGCTCTTGCCAAGGCGCGTGCGCATTAACTTGCCGCTACCGGTCAAGCGAAAGCGCTTCGATGTTGACTTGTGCGTTTTGATCTTTCCCATTCCATTCCTCGATTATTCGCATTGAGAGGCAAGCGGCCATCTATGACTATATCTGCCTGCCTCTGCCTTATAAACGATTCAATTATACGAGCAGAACGCCTATGGCAGATTAAACTGCTCCTGACTGCGTTCCTTAGCGCGTTTCACGCGGTTCACCGCCTTGCGCACTGTCTTGTCCTTGATGACGCCATTCTCGCCTTGAACGATGACTTCGGAAGTCTCGTCGTCTTCCACCTCGTCAAAATCGTCCTCGTCATCATCCTCTTCTTCGACAAAGCCCTGAGCCTTATCTTCTTCCAGTTCAGCCTGGATGCGAGTCTGCGTTGACTTCAGCGTTGACGCCGCCACAGTTGCAGCAGTTGGAGCCAGGACCATAAGCATCGTCTTGCCTTCCATCTGGGGCGCAAACTCAATAACTGCAAGATCGGCGCAGCCCGTGCTCACCTTATCCATCATACGCCGCGCAACATGCGGAATCTGGTCTTCCCGTCCTTTGAACCGGATACTCACCTTCACCTTGTTGCCCTGTTGCAGGAACCGACGCCCGCTCCTGATCTTGAACGACAAGTGGTGATCGGTAGTCTTAGGTCGAAGGCGTATGCCCTTTATCTCGGTGACCTTTAGATTCTTCTTCGCCTCGCGTTCTTTTTTCTCGCGTTCGTAGATGAACTTGCCGTAGTCAAAAATGCGGCACACGGGCGGATCGGCATTCGGCGCAACCTCGATTAAATCCAGGTGCTGAACTCGTGCCTGATACAGTGCATCACGTGTTTCCACTATTCCTTTATTACTGCCATCCGCGGCAATCAGGCGGACGTGCGGGACACGGATCTGCTCGTTAATTCGAAATTGCGCTGTTACCTGAGCTCTAATTGGCGGTATACCTAAATCCTCCTCTGCAATCAAGCAGACTATTAAACCTTTCTTGAATTTTAGTGTCCTGATTATACCGAATGACGGGATAGCCGTCAAACGAAACTCGTTCTATAATTTCGGTCTTATGCTGAGCAACCAAATTCGCAGCGCCTTCATTGACTATTTCGCGCGCAACGGCCATCAGACTGTGCCGTCGTCGTCGCTCATCCCGTATGGCGATAAAACCATTCTCTTCACCAACGCAGGAATGAATCAGTTCAAGAACCTGTTTCTTGGTTTGGAGAAACGTGATTATACCCGCGCAGTCACAGCCCAGAAAGTGATGCGCGTCAGCGGTAAACACAACGACCTCGAAAACGTTGGCCCAAGCCCGCGCCATCACACCTTTTTTGAAATGCTGGGAAATTTCTCCTTTGGGGATTACTTCAAAGAAGATGCCATGAAGTATGCGCTCGAGCTTGTCACGAAAGAATACTCGCTCGACATGGAGCGCTTATGGTTTACGATCTACCGCGACGATGACGAAGCGGAGGTGCTTTGGAAGAAACTTGGCGTCCCGGCATCACGCATCCTGCGGTTCGGCGAGAAGGACAACTTCTGGCAAATGGGCGAGACGGGGCCGTGTGGCCCGAACTCAGAAATCCATTACTTTACAGGCGCAAAGAAAGCGGACAACACGGCTAACCGTGTTAACTCTGACGACGATCAAGTCACTGTCGAGTTCTGGAATCTTGTGTTCATGCAGTTTGACCGGGATCCAAGCGGGAAGCTTACGCCGCTACCCCGTCCCAGCATCGATACGGGGATGGGTTTTGAGCGCATGTGCCGGCTCGTCCAGGGCACACCCACCAATTACGAAACAGACCTGTTCGTGCCGATCTTTGACCGGATTCAGGAACTTGCCAAACACAGCAACGCGCAACGGGCAGAAGACTTTATCGCATACCGCGTCGTAGCCGACCACGTCCGCGCTGCATCGTTCCTGATCGGCGACGGCGTTCTGCCGGGCAACGAAGGGCGCAACTACGTGCTGCGTATGATCCTGCGCCGCGCAGCGCGCTTCGGGCGCAAAGTGGGCTTCAGCGACCCTTTCCTCTATCATGTGTCTGAGTCGGTAATCGACAAGATGGGCGAGCACTATCGCGAGTTGGTCGACCGGCGCGCCCATATCCTGAACACGATTCATCAGGAAGAGGAGCGCTTCGCCCGCACGCTCGACACCGGACTGCAACGGCTGGATGACATCATCGACGAATTGAAGGCAACCTCTACTCAGACAGCCTCAATACCCGGTGATGTGGCGTTCCAACTGTACGATACATTTGGCCTTCCGATTGAGATCACCAAAGATGAGGCGCGCGAGCGCGGCGCGACGGTTGACGAAGCCGGCTTTATCGCTGCGCGCCAGGCTGCCCGCGAGCGCAACCGTGGCGGCGACCAGTTTGCCGCAGACTATGATCTGCGCCGATCTTATGGCGAAGCTTTTGACACCTTAAAAGCGAGCGGGCAACTCGCCCCGACTGGCGTCATCCACACTCCCTACGGCCCTTTGTCTGTCAATACGACTGTCGCTGCTGTGCTGCGTGATGGCTTGATGGCTGAGCACGCCGTGCCGGGCGAGCGAGTCGAGATCGTTTTGCCGGTCACGCCGTTTTACGTCGAGGGTGGCGGGCAGGTTAGCGACATCGGGCAGATCACAGCAGCGACGTGGCGCGTGATCGTTCGAGATACACAGCGGCCGGCGCCTGGGTTTATCGCGCATGTGTGTGAAGTTGAGTATGGCGAGCCCCGCATCGGAGATGCCTGCGTGGCCGAGGTCGATGCAGGCCGGCGCGGCGACATCATGCGCAACCACACCGCCACTCACCTGCTACAAAAGGCCTTGCGCGCCATCCTTGGGACTCATGTGGCGCAGCAAGGATCGCTCGTTGCCCCTGATCGCCTGAGATTCGACTATTCGCACAATGCGCCACTGACACCGGAACAGGTCGACAATGTGACTGCAATGGTGAACGACGCCATTCTGGCAAACTATCCAGTTACGGCCACGGAGCGCCCCTACAAGGAAGCACTTGCATCAGGCGCAATGGCATTCTTCAGCGAGAAGTATGGCGACACTGTCCGCGTTGTGCGCGTAGGCGACACTGCTGGGACTGCGTTCAGCATGGAATTGTGCGGCGGCGCACATGTGCGCCAGACAGGAGACATCGGCAGCGCGATCATCATCGCCGAAACAGCCATTGCCGCAGGCGTGCGGCGCATTGAACTCGTCACCGGTCATGGCGCACTCACTTTCGTTAAGCGCCAGACTCAACTTCTGACGCAGGCTGCGCAATCCTTGAGCACAACAACAGATAACGTCGCTGCGCAGACCGAAAAAGTGCTTTCGACGCTTTCTGAGACGCAGAAGGCGCTTGAGCGAGCGCAAAAAGAACTGGCGCGCGCGCGGTTCAGCGAGGTATTCGCATCAGCAACTATGGTGAAAGGTGTTCCCACCCTGGTCGCACTGGTTCAAGCAGATACGATTGACACATTGCGCGACATGACGGACTGGTTCCGCGAGAAGCGACCCACCGGCATCGCTGTGCTCGGCGCTGTCGTGGCAGACAAGCCGGCGCTAGTCGTTGCGGTGTCTAAAGATTTGAACAGCAGAGGCCTGGACGCAGGGAAACTGGCGCGCGAAATTGCCAAGGTTATCGGCGGCAGCGGAGGAGGACGGCCGACCCTTGCGCAGGCTGGTGGTAAAGATTCCTCCAAACTGGGGAGTGCTTTGTCGCAAGCGCTGGAATTGATCGACGCATGGCTGAAAGCGTGAACCATATTCACCCATTAGCCACGCGCAATGGACGGTTGACCCTAGCATGATCGGCAAAATCGTCACTCTTACAGCGGACGACGACCTGGCCGGCGCGCGCGACCGGATTGAGTGGTCGCGCGCCGATCGTGTCGTGTTGGTGCTTGGCGCATCACACGCGCATGGCGCGCATGGCGCGCATAAATGGCGCGAGGTCGACTTCGACCTCATCCGGCGCGCCGGTGTGGAGTTCGGCTGCGAGATCGCAATCGTATCGTCCAGCTTGGCGCTACGGCAACTTGCCGGGAATGCTGGATTGATCACGTTTCGCACTACCGCTCAGGCAATCGGGCGGAAATGGATCGCGAACGGCAATGTTGATCCGATTGAACGCACAACACCGTTGCGTCGTTTTATCCCTGATACACTACGGCGCTTCTTCCCACGGCGGAACTGGTTCCTGATCGGCTTGCGCCTGCTGATGACGCTCGCGACAGTAGCTATCGTTAGCGCCGCCGCACTGGTAGTGGCGCCAACAGCCAAGGTGACTTTGACCGCATCAAGCCAGGACATCAGCACAATCATCCCCGTTTCGCTGGATGCACAGATCGACAAGGTAGATGTCGAGTCACGCAGAATTCCAGCACACCGTATCGATGTCGTCGTGGAAGACACCGGGACTGCATCGACCACAGGCGCAAAGGACATTCCCAAGGGGAAAGCCCAGGGCACGGTTTTGTTTTTCAACATTCTCGCGACGCCTTTCAAGGTTCCCCAAAACACCGTCGTGCGAACCTCGTCTGCGAGCGTGGCGATTCGTTTCGTGACGCTGAGTGATGTCGAAGTTCCTCCGGCGGGGCACATCGCAGTTGCAGTGCAAGCGCTGGAGGATGGGCCGGGCGGAGATGTGCCGGCCAATCAAATCAACCAGGTTGAGGGTATGCCGGCGCTGGCGGTGCGCGTCCTAAACTCGCAACCAACGAGTGGCGGAGGAATCGAGACAGTTCACGCTGTCACACTTGAGGACTACAAACGCGCCAGGGCGGCGGCGATGGACAAGCTACTGCAGGTTGCCTTAGACAAGATGATGATTGACCCCGAAGTAATCCGCAATGGGTGGCACGTTGTCCCAAACACTTTGTTCATTGCCGATATTCAGGACGAAACCTACGACCGCTTCGTCACCGAGCAAGCCGATGAGGTTAAATTGAACCTGCGTCTGCAGGTCGCGGGATTGGCGGTCGCGCCTGGAGATTTGGACACGGTTGCGAAAACCGTCATCGCCGATAAAGTCCCCACGGGCTACAGTCTGCTTGATGTGAGCACCGCGCGCGGTGACGTGGCCGAGGAAGGCACTGGTCTGCGCACCGAGTTCTTCATTACTGCGCGGGCGCGCGCAGGCGCACTGATTGACGAGAACGAAGTAAAGAAACTGGTGCGAGGCAAAACGGTTGCCGACGCACAGTCGGCGCTCTTACAGAAATTCTCGCTAAAGGGAAATCCATTAATCACGGTAGGCCCGGATTGGCTATTGCGCTATCTGAACCGGATGCCTTTTGTGACATTGCGAATCGAAACCGCCGTAAATCGTGAGTAGCGGCTAAACTGGCAAGAAGAATATGGCGCGCAGCCTTGGTTTGGATATTGGTAAAAGGCGTATCGGCGTGGCAACCTGCGATACGTTAAAAGTGATCGCAAGACCACTCGACATCATCGACCGCAGAACGCAGGACGCCATAGGCGCGATCATTGCCCACGCACAAACACAGCAAGTCGATGAGATCGTGGTGGGTTATCCGTATCACGCGAGCGGGGCGGTGAGTGAACAGGCTCAGTCCGTTGAGCGATTTATTGATGCACTCCGCGCGCGCGGTAACATCTCGATCGTCTATTGCGACGAGCGCTACAGCACTGGCGAGGCGCGCGAGATCATGGGCGCGCAACGTCGCCTGGGCGCCGGTCAACACGACGATGCCATTGCGGCAGCAGTCATCCTGCAACGCTACCTGGACGCGCGACGCGATCAAAGCATAGATGAGCGCGAAGACGACTCCTACAGTGCGGATGCATAAGATGCATCATCCGAATTTTCCAATATGAAGAAACAGTACAAATTCTCACCCGTCAAGCTGATCATCTTCGCCGTCGCGTTGGGCGCGCTGGCGTATGCCGGATCAGTGTTTTCAAAACGGGCTGTCTCACTGGGCACAACAACCACCCAATTGACCAGCCTCGACAAGACCGTGATCGGTCTGTACCTTGACCTCCTGCGCAGTAACGACCTGACCCGCCCGATGGGTAACGACCCCACGCCGGTGCAGTTTCAGGTCAGCCCCGGCGAATCCATCAGCGATATTGGCATGCACCTGCAACAGCAGGGGTTGGTTAAAGATGGCGACTTGTTCCGCTTGTATGTCCGCACCAACAACCTGGATACCACGATCACCTATGGCCGGTTCACGTTGCGACAAAACATGAACATTTCTGAGATCGCACGGACACTGCAACGCGGTTTCGCTATTGAGACCCAGGTCACGATTCCCGAAGGAAAACGACTGGAAGAAGTCGCCGAGTTGCTACAGGCACAAGTTAACATAAACGCAGACGAGTTCATCCGGCTGGCGCGGCGCGCGGACTATAGTTATCCCTTCCTGAAAGACCTTCCGGAAGGCGCATCCGTTGAAGGGTACCTGTTCCCAGACACCTATCGCCTGCCACAGAACCCCACGGCGCAAGATGTGTTATTGAAAATGCTGGATAACTACGGCACGAAGGTCGCTCCCCTGCTCGCACAGGCAAACAAGACCGGTAAAACACCGCGACAATTGCTCACACTCGCCTCAATCGTCGAGCGCGAAGCGGTGGTGACTACAGAGCGCCCCCTCATTGCGAGCGTGTACTTTAACCGCATGAAGATCGGAATGGCGTTGCAGGCAGACCCTACCACGCAATATGCGCTGGGATATCAACCAGACCAGAAGACGTGGTGGAAGAAAAACCTGACGCTTGACGATCTTAAGTACGTCGATCCCGCCGGGTACAACACCTACGTCAATCCCGAACTGCCACCCGGGCCCATCGCGAGCCCTGGTTTGTCTTCAATTACAGCGGTCATCAGCCCGGCCGAAACCAGTTATTTGTTCTTTGTCGCAGCATGCAACCAAGACGGCACACATCAGTTTTCGAACACTTTTGAGGAGCATCAGAAGAAGCTCTGTCCTTAGTCGGGACGGCGCTTATCGAGTTCGAGAAGGTAATCCCATGTATAGATGCCAAATCGGCAGCCTTCTTTCCACACGATATTGATGGCATACGCGCCGACAGCTTCAATGTGATCGAGGTAACTTGACTTCGGCTTGAAATCCAGCGTGGGATCAAGCCCTTGCACTGCCAGTTTCTGCCGTTCATCATTGCAGTTTGCGCAGGGGCAAGCGGCGCTCAAATCATAAAACGGGTAATTGGTAGTGCGGCCATCGCTCCACGCGATACTCAGAATCGCGCTATTTCGGTCTGCCGTAACACCAGCGGGTCTCACTGTTGGTTTCACCATAGTCTGATACAGCGATTCTACCCCGCACCGATAACCTCCTATCACCACAGATCATTGCCGGGTCATTGGTGTTGTTCTCGTTTCCAGTGTAAAACTAACGCACAAAGGAGAAACACATGACAATTACACCGTGCCGCCCTAAATGGGCCGGCGCAATGACCGATCGAGAGCGCTTTAACCGGCAGATGCATTACCAGTCCGTGGACCGTTGTTTCAACATGGAGTTCGGATACTGGGATGAAAACTTCAAACTATGGCCACTGTTTGCGGATAACGGCATAAAAAACAACCCTGAAGCAGACATCTTCTTTAACTTCGACCGAATCGAGACCATCGGCGGAACTATCTGGTTGAACCCGACCTTCGAAGGGTCTATCGTAGAGGAGCGTGAGACGACCAACATCATCATGAACGCTGATGGCCTGTTGGCCGAGATACCGAAAGATGCGCATGACACGATTCCACACTACATAAGTTCTTCAATTCATACTCCTGCTGACTGGGAAAAAGTAAAGGCTGAGCGCTTCCGGCGCGACGATCCCGCGCGCATTGTTGACATCGATGCGCTGAAAGCACAACACCTTGCGGATCGCGATTATCCCCTGGGAGTCGCGTGTGGTTCGATGATCGGCAAAGTGCGCGACATGCTTACCTTTGAAGGGCTTGCCTATGCATGCAGCGATTATCCAGAGATGGTCGAGGATATTGTCGAAACGTCATGTGTGATGGTTGAAGACTTCCTCGATCAGGTCTTGCCGCATTTTGACTTTGACTACGCTTCCGGTTGGGAAGATATCTGTTTCAAGAACGGCCCAATCGTATCGCCGCGCTTCTTCAAGCGCGTGGTCATGCCGCGCTATAAGCGTATTCACCAGAAGATCAAGGCCGCTGGCATTGACATCTGGTATACGGATTGTGATGGCGATGTGCGCCCTATCCTGCCTGCGATGATGGAGGGCGGCATCAATTGCCTCTTCCCATTTGAGGTGAATGGTTGCGCGCATCCCGCCGAACTGCTGAACCAGTATGGAAAAGACCTGCGCATCATGGGCGGCTTCGATAAAATCGAAATGGGCAAGGGACGCGACGCGATCGTGGCGTATATGAAAACCCTCGTTCCACTCGTCGCACGCGGCGGTTACATCCCATTCTGCGATCACCGCTGCCCGCCCAATGTTGACCCTGATGATTACCTTTTCTACCTGGACCTGAAAGAAGAGATGTTTGGAATGCACTGATTGCTTCACCAGGAAGCAAAAGAGCCGCTCTCCAGCGGCTCTTTTGTTTATCAGATGGTGATGGCGGGATTTGAACCTGCGACCAAGGGCTTATGAGTCCCCTGCTCTACCACTGAGCTACATCACCAGTTGAGAGCGGAGGAATTCTACCGGATCACGTCGGCTACGTCAAGTCAATTATGCCTTTTTGACAACCTGAATGGCTTTTAGAAGGTCAGACGCGCGTTGCTGCATGATCGCCAGGCCGCCTTCCTGCTTGACATACTCGCCGATCAACGCGCTGCCCATGCCGACGCCGACCGCGCCAGCTTTCATGAAGTCAGCCGCGTTGTTTAGCTCAACGCCGCCTGTCAACACAAACGGCACCTTGTTCAGCGGCCCGCGAATCGTCTTAAAGTAAGTCAGATCAGCGGGGAACAGCTTTACCAGCGTCGCGCCCAGGTCAACCGCGGTGAGAATTTCCGTGGCCGTATACGCGCCTGGGATCACGCACACATCTCGTTTCACGCAGTACTCGATCACCTTTGGATTGGTGTTCGGCGCGACAATGAACTGCGCGCCTGCGCCGATCGCCGCTTCGGCGTGACCCTCATTCAAAACAGTGCCGGCGCCCATCAGCACTTTGTCGCCTAATTCCTGTCGCACCAGGCGGATGCCTTCCAGAGCTTTCGGCGAGTTCATTGTCACTTCCATCGCGACCACGCCGGCATCGGCCAGTGTCTGTGCGATTTTCACAAACCAGCCGTCGTAGTTACCGCGCAAAATGGCGATCACGCCGCTCTGCGCGATAATAGTCTTTACTTGTTCTGCATTGTTGCTTGACGCATTACCCATAATACCGTTAAAATACTACGCTTTTGGTGATTTTGCAAATATGTTCGAAAACCTGAGTGATAAATTACAAGCGGTGTTCGACCGCCTCAACAAACGCGGCATCCTGAATGAACAGGATGTCGATGTCGCGTTGCGCGAAGTGCGCCTGGCGCTGCTCGAAGCGGATGTGAACTTCAAAGTAGTGAAAGAGTTCCTGGCGCGCGTGAAGCTACGCGCCATCGGCGCCGAGGTGCACAAAAGCCTCACGCCCGGCCAGGCCGTGGTAAAGATCGTCCACGAGGAACTACTTACCACCTTGGGCGAACCGGGCAAACTCGATCTGGGCGGGCCAGCGCCGCACGTGATCATGCTGGTGGGTCTGCAGGGCTCCGGCAAAACAACCACCGCCGCGAAGCTGGCGCTCCGTCTGAGGAACAGTGGCATGCGGCCAATCCTGGTTGCCGCCGACACGTATCGACCCGCCGCTATCCTGCAGCTTGAACAACTGGGCAAACAGCTCAATATCCCAGTTCATGCGGAAGGCAATAAAATCCCGCCCCCTCAGATCTGTCAGAATGCAGTCAGCCACGCTGTCCAGGGCGCATATGATGTCGTCATTCTCGACACCGCCGGCCGTCTGCAAATCGACGAGACGATGATGGCAGAGGTTGAGAAGATCAAAGCCGTGACAAAACCCCAGGAAGTGCTACTGGTTGCGGACGCGATGACCGGACAGGAAGCAGTCAACATTGCGGATGCGTTCAACAAGCGCCTTGGGCTGACGGGATTGATACTGACGAAAGTGGATGGCGACGCGCGCGGCGGCGCAGCCATCAGCATGCGCGCAGTCACCGGCGTGCCGATCAAGTTCATGGGCGAAGGTGAAAAACCAGATGCCTTTGAACCGTTCTACCCCGACCGTCTTGCTGGACGCATTCTGGGGATGGGCGATATGCTGAGCCTGATTGAGAAAGCCCAGGTGAACTATGACGAAGCAGAAGCTGCCAAAACGGCAGAGAAGCTGATGTCAGCGAAATTCGACCTGGATGACTTCCTCGGACAGATTCGCCAGATTAAGAAGATGGGGCCGCTGAACGAGGTCATGGCGATGATCCCGGGTTTGAACAAACTCAGCAAGGAACTGACGCCGGACATGACCGACAAGCAGCTCAAGCGCGTCGAGGCGATCATCAGTTCGATGACTATGCACGAACGCCATAATCCCGACGTATTGAACGCATCGCGAAAACGGCGCGTCGCGAAAGGCAGTGGGACGAGCGTTCAGGAGATCAACCAGATCGTCGTGCAGTTCCGGCAGACTCAGAAGATGATGAAGCAGATGTCCACCAACCCCCGGATGCGTGGTCTCGGTGGAATGTTCGGCAAAAGATAAGTCGACTTTGGAAATGGCTTGTTTGCCAGTATAATAGTTGTTCGCTATAAGCGATTATTCTAAGGAGTTAAATGGTACGAATTCGTCTACGTCGCATGGGATCCAGACATCAGGCAGTTTACCGCATCGTAGTGGCTGACAAAGAGTCGCCGCGCGATGGCGCTTTTATTGAAATCATCGGCACATACAATCCGCGCACACAACCTGAGACGGTCACGCTTAAGGAAGACCGAGCGTTGTACTGGATGAAAGTTGGCGCGCAGGCCAGCGACTCGGTGCTGCAGATCTTCCGCAAGACTGGCACATCGGCTCGCTTTGAGCGCCTCAAGAGCGGTGAAGCCCCCGACGTGTTGCTTGCTGAAGCCGCGGCACAAACTGCAGCAGCGCCGGCAATTGATCCTCGCACGCGCATTGGCCGGGTTATCACAGCCAAGCCAGCAGCGTAAATGGCTTTGAATTCTTATCAGGACGGCGCAACATGAAAGATTTGATCGAGTACATCGCAACAGCACTGGTCGACGATGTCTCCGCGGTCAATGTCACGCAGAGGAAGGATCGCGGGGTTCTTGTCTATATGCTGACGGTGGCGCAAGATGAGACCGGGCGCGTGATTGGCAAAGAGGGCAAGGTCGCTAATTCGATCCGGATTTTGCTGCATGCCGCGAGCGCCAAGAATGGGGACCATATCGCGCTGAAGATCATGTAGGCGTCGTGAATAAAACACACAGCCTGGCATTGATTGAGATCGGCATCATTACACGCCCGCACGGGATCACCGGGGAGGTCAAGGTTCAAACCTCGCCCGGTTACCTGCGCGCGTTGGATGGCATTAAGCGCATTTACCTCGACAACTCACCCACTGGAACACCCGTCACGGGTCATCGTATCCATCAGAACGCAATTCTCTTAAGGCTTGAGGGCATCAATACGCGCAATGCCGCTGAAGAGTTGCGCGGCAAAAGTATATCGATCAAAGTCCCTGAGCTTCCAAAACTGGCTGAAGGTGAGTATTACGCGCATCAGTTGGCTGGTATGCAAGTGCAAAATGCTGAGGGCAAGGCGATTGGACAATTGATCGAGGTTCTGGCGACTGGCAGCAATGACGTCTATATCATCAAAACAACCGAGGGCAAGGAATTGCTGCTGCCGGCAATCGATAGTGTCATTCGCAAACTCGACATCGATGCCGGTATGATAACCGTCGTCATTCCAGAGGGGTTGAACGACTGAATCCGACCGAGCAAAGAGCGCACTTCGTTGCACTGGCGCGCATCAAAGGAATTGGCCCTGTGCGGCTGAGGGCGATACTGGCAGTGTTTCCATCTGCCGCCGATGCTTGGCGCGCTGACCTGGCAGAATTACAATCCACCGGTCTGGACTCCAAATCGATTCACGCCATCATCGAGGCGCGCAAAGGCGTCGATCCTCAAAAGGAATATGAGCAGGTCGTTCAAAACAAGATTGATATCCTGACCTGGGATGACCCGACGTATCCGAAACTGCTCAAACAAATCGGTGATCCTCCTCCGGTGCTGTACATCCGTGGCACACTCAAAGAAGAAGATGCCTGGGCTATCGGCGTTGTGGGGACGCGGCACGTGACCACCTATGGTCGCACGGTCAGCGAGACGCTGGCGCGCGACCTCGCGGCAAACCACATCACGGTCGTCAGCGGTTTGGCGCGCGGCGTTGACGGAGTCGCGCATCAAGCGGCGATCAACGCCGGTGGGCGCACGATCGCGGTTCTGGGTTGCGGCGTTGACATCGTGTACCCACCGGATCACAGGAAGCTGGCGCACGAGATCGTTGAGCACGGCGCCTTAGTCAGCGACTACCCGCCCGGCACACAACCTGAAGGCGTCAATTTCCCACCGCGAAACCGCATCATCAGCGGGATGAGTCTGGGTGTTGTTGTCATTGAGGCGGGAGAACCGAGTGGCGCGTTGATCACAAGCGATTTCGCCCTCGAACAAGGGCGCGAGGTGTTCGCGGTTCCAGGCAGCATTTTCAGCAAGGCGAGTAAAGGGACCAACAAGCTGATCCAGAAAGGGGCCAAACTCGTGACCTGTGTGGCCGACATACTGGAAGAACTGAACATCAGCATGGTGACCGATTACATCGCGACCCAGGAGGCCGCGCCTGAGAACGACACCGAGAAGGCCGTGCTGGGACAGCTATCGCATGAACCAACGCTTACCGATGATCTGGTGAATAAACTCAATCTGCCCACTGAGGTCGTCACCGGCACGCTCGCCATCATGGAATTAAAGGGGATGGTGCGGCAGGCGAATGGGACCAGTTACGTGCTCGCACGTGAAGGCCCCACCCCATACGGTTAAAATGGTGAACTATGCTTACTGAGTACCTGCGCATGATCCTCCGCCGCTGGTGGCTTGTCCTGATTCCGGTTATAGCGCTCGCTGTATTCACGGTCGTCAGTTACCGCGCGCCCGCGGTGAGTTACAAGGTAACGATGCGGTTTGCCGCCGGGTTGCCGCCAGAACGGACAACAGGCGTATTCAACTACGAACGGTACTACTCATGGTTGACCTCTGAATACATGGCGAATGGCTTCGCCGACGTGGCGCGCACAAGCATCTTTGCGCAGAACGTCGCGGATAAGGTGAATGCGCAGGGCATGGCAGTGAACGCGGACATGATCCAAGGCGCCGTTTCCTCTGACCAGAAACAAAGCCTCCTGGTGATCTACCTGACTTGGCCGGATGCTGCGCAGGCGGTCAAGATTGGAGATGCGATCAGCGCCGAGTTTGCAGAGCATGGGCTGACCTATTGGCCGCAGATTTCGTCCGCAGGCAGCGCGCCTTTAGTGCAATTGGATCGGCCAATACCCGTGCCTTTTACACCTTCGCTGCGCGATCGCTTCGATCTGCCTATCCGGTTCATCCTTGCGCTGGTTGTCGGCGTGGCGCTGGCGTTTATCGCCCACTTCCTCGACCCATTCGTGCATGATCGGCGTGAACTCGAACACCTGGGACTGACTGTAATCGTCGATATACCGGCAGCGAAACGCTGAGTGGTCGTCGGGCTCGATCTGACTTAATCATCCGGTTTCACCGATAATGAGACACTGATAATACGATGGAAGCACAAGATTACCTACAACTCGCAAAACGGCGCGCCTGGATCGTGCTCGTGGTGGCAGTGATCGCCGGGATGAGTGCGTTTGTTTTCAGCAAAGCGCAAACGCCCATTTATAAGTCCACGATGGAGCTGTTTATACAGCCGGCCAGAACCGACTTCGGGCTGACGCAATCCGCGAAGCAACTCCTGAGTTCGTACATCGGGATCATATTCAATAAGACTAATGCGGCGAAGCTCAATTCCAGTCTGGGCCTTGAGTACGGCGGCGACCGAATTTATAACAGCACGAAAGTTGCTGATGATGCGGCGCGCTTTGCCGTTCAGATCGAAATCAGCGATTATGATGGAGACACTGCCAATCGCATCGCAAAGGCATGGGCGGTGTACTTTGCCGACTGGCGCAACACCGAGAACGCCAAACAACGGCGCGAGGATCGGGTTGATGCAATTCTGGGCGACGATCCCGTATACAATCAGGATTACCCGCGCACGGCAGTCAACGTGATCGCAGGCGCCATCCTGGGCGGACTGGTTGGCATCCTCATCGTGATTGGGCTGGAATGGTCACAGGCCGACGTCCTGCGCAAACAATCCGACATTGAGCGCAAACTGGCAATACCCGTTATTGGGGCCATACCGCATGAATAAACCGCGCGCATCTGTCGTAAAAGATTCAAGGCAATGTTTATCCAGATACACGCTAGCGCATTGCTTTGAATCCTTTAGGGAAGGATAGAAGATGAACTTGATAACACTCACCAATCCACAGTCCGCTGCCGCTGAGGCCTATCGCACCTTGCGCACAAACCTGCATTTCGCCACGCTGGACGCCCCGGTCAAGACGATTGTTGTGACTTCACCATCGGCCGGCGAGGATAAGACAACCGTGCTGGCAAATCTCGCAGTCGTGATGGCGCAGGCCGGCAAGAAAGTGATCGCAGTCGACGCTGATTTGCGCCACTCAGTGCTGCATGAGTTCTTCGGCCTGAAAAACGAGCGCGGACTCAGCGACATGCTGACGCGCGGTGTTTCTGACGGGCAGATACCGCTCTCTCCCACCAGTGTTGCCGGGTTGAGCGTGCTCACCAGCGGAACGGCGCAGATAAGCCCGCTGGACCTACTGGACTCGCCGCAGATGCGCGAGACGATCAAATCACTCACATCTCAAGCGGACATCGTGCTATTCGATAGCGCGCCAATGATCGGCGTGAGCGACACCGCTATACTCGCTTCACAGACAGACGGCGTGTTAATGGTTGTGGAAATGGGCAAGACTCGCCGCGCCCATGTGCAACAGGCGCGCGATTTGCTAAGCCGCGCCCATGCGCGCCTGCTCGGCGCAGTAACATTAAATTCGACGAAAGACCGCGACCTGATTTCGTACTAGCGGGAACAGGTTGCAATTAGGTATAATCCCTTAGTTACCATCTTAAGTAAAAGGTTCTCAAGCTTGTGATTCATAGGCAAACGCAAACACGTGAATACTGGTCGGCGTACGAATTCACTCAGGACGACGCCGATTTCCTTTCGAATTATTTGCTGGAAGCAGGCAGTCCCAAGCCTTTGAGTGATCTTGCTCATGCCGTTATCCAGCATCGCACTGATAAAGAGTCGGCTGTCGTTCGTCGCGACTTGGAACGACGCACTATTTATCAGCCCAAAAAGACTTATAAGGTTGGCGAGGAGGTGATGTTCTCCACGCTGAAACTCATGGCGGGGCGCGTCATCGGATTGCGACCAGGCCACAATCCTGAAAAGTCGTCCTTTGACGTCATCACCGTCGAACTGGCAAATGGCAGGAAGCGCGAGTTCGCAGCAAACTATGCCTGGCCGCACCGGCTGAATGACGACAACATTCTGACCACCCTCAATGAGGGGGAGGTGCTGAAGACGCCCGAAGAATTGCATGGTTTATACGGCGCCAACATCGCTGCCGTGGTTGACGCCGGTCTGGTGCGCAACCCCGAGTTCATGCGCATCGCCAACGAATGGTTCCTGCGCGCGATGATGGCCGAAGTGAATGTCGGTCACCTGAACCTCGCCGAAGCGGTTCTTGATATGTCTGGCGGCGGGCCGCTGCCCACCCTTACCATCCTTCAAGAACTCGGACTTCCGCCCGAAATCGCTGGCAATCTTCAGGAAATCTCGCTGAACAACGCTCTGGTTCGCGACGAGCGGTTTGACGATGTCAGCCTTGATGACGGCATTTCGGCATGGTTCCTGCGCCGCCTTGAACCCCCTGAGGTGCGCATCGTCCCCGCAGCGCTTCGTCCGGCGCGCTTCAATGGTGAAAAGAACATCAGCCCGGAACTCGCGCAGTTGGCGGTTGAACTTGATGATGAGTTATCGTTCGACCCGGACGCGCCAGCCGAACCCGCTCAAAGCGCATCGTTGATCCTGACCTTTCCCCACCGGCGCGCGGGCACACTGGGATGGTCATCACGCGTATCCGCTGTCCTGCCTAAAGTGAGCAAGCCGCGCGTGCCTATTACCTTTCAGGATCGCTCCACAGGCCGGCAGTTCGTAGTGTGGCTGGTTCGCGATGGACGGTATATCTACGGCTTGGGGGATTGGTACCGTCAGAATGAATTGCCTGCCGGCGCCTTTCTTGAGCTTTCGCGGGGTCAAACTGACAACGTCGTGTTGATTGACTGCAAACGCCGCAGGCCTAAAAAGGAATGGGTGCATGTAGCAGGAAACCGTGATGGGCATCTGCGACAGGAAACCGCTCAACGCCAGGTGGCCTGTGAATTCGATGAACTCATGGCGGTGTTCGTGGATAATCCCGCAACTCTCGATGGGTTGCGCGGCGACCGTCCGCGCGACATCACACAAGCGGTGCGCGAAGCCTTCCCTGAAATTGCCAAGCTCAGCACACAGGGCAATGTGCACGCCCGCACGCTGTATGCTGTGGTAAATGTCATTACACGCGCAACGCCGCTCGATGTCTTTGCAGCGTTGCAGGCCAGCGGATCCTATGTTCCAGTGGGTGACAACTACTGGCACTTGAGTGAGTCCCGCTAGCTCTATCTGCATGATCAGTTCACGCCCCCCTTAAATCGGGGGGCGATCCAATGAATAACTCTAAACCCAACAACAACTCCAGAATTTCTCCATGGGCCTCTTTGAAAAAATGGCTCAAACTGACAGCCGTAATCGTTGCAGTGCTATTGGTGCTGCTGCTGGGGTTAGTTGCAATCCCCGTGATCTCACCAGCTGCCGGCGCACAGATGGCCGATACACTGCGATCGATCATTGGCGTGCAGGCCGTGGCGGACATCGAAAGTTTTTCATTCCAGATACAGGATGTCTTTAACCGGACGCGCTATCAGGTGAGCGGCGAAAAACCAAAACTCTCCTTTGCCAGCACACCGGTGGATTCTCAACCCACCCTTCCACCGATTGAAACGCGCGCGCCTCGCGTTGCTTTAACCGCAACACCATCGACGACCCTGGCGGGAACGCCTGCTGCCATAAAACCAGCCGGCCCAACGCCAACTCCCATCCCGTTGCCAAGCGTCCTGGATGCCGCGCCATACATCGACGGCGGGTGGCAGGCATTTGGCCCGATTATGTCGGGTCGCCCCATTCTCGCTCGCGGCACAGTAAAACCTGACCCGGCGCGAGCCTATGCGCAGGCTGCGGTGGTGCGAATCGATCTCTCACAGGTGGACCTTCACTTTATACTCGGCACACTGGAACCCGTGAGCGCCCGTGGCGTCCAGCCGGTGACCCGCACCGGGTTCATCCCAATCCAGGACCAATCCCCCGACACGTCAGGCTTGCTCGTGGCATTTAACGGCGGCTTCAAGTCCATCCATGGCAACTTTGGCGTTGCGATCAACGGCATAAACATCATTACGCCCTCTTACGGGCTGGCCTCACTGGTCATCTACAACGATGGGTCGATCGATCTGGGCTCGTGGGGTATCGATATCACAAACACGACTAACATCGTTGCCGTTCGCCAGAACTGCCCGATGTTGCTTGACATGGGACATGTAAACCCCTCAGTCAATGATGGCAACCGCAAGGAGTGGGGCTACACGGTCAAGAATCTCGATACGACATGGCGATCCGGGATCGGGATCACGCGCGACGGTCGTTTCCTGATCTACGCCACAGGCCCTTCCCTGACTGTGCAATCCCTTGGCGATGCGCTCAGAATCGCCGGCGCATACAACGCCATGCAACTGGACATCAACGGCTTCTTCACGCGCTTTGCAATCTATCACACCGCCCCCCCCAACAGCCGCCATCCCGTGGCCGCAGACAAACTACTCAACGAGATGTCAGTGACGCCCAATCAGTTTCTTGAGCCATACGATCGTGATTTCTTCTATGTGACGCTTCACAGAAACTGAAGAATCTCGTCGACAACGCGCAGGGCGCCCATCGTCACCCCGGCAGTGCTTTGACCGGGGAAAATACTGTCGCCAACAAGCCATGCGTTTGGCAATCCTGTCCACGGCCCGCGCGCATTGAACAGGCTGGTAAATGGAAAACCACCCACACCCCCTTTGTGGCGGCGCGTGTAAAAACGAAAGGTCACCGGGGTTCCAGACAACAGTAAATGAACATGCCCGCGCAGGCCTGGGATGACTCGTTCGGCGTTATCCAGCATTCGCTCGGAATAAGCAGCGACGCGATCATCATATTCCTGTTGGGCGCCAGGATGGTCGCGCAACGCCCACCAATCTGCCAGGCGCGTGTGTGTGCTGATCGTCAGCGCCCGTTGACCCGGCGGCGCGCGCCGCGCATCGCCCTGCATCGAGAACGACATGAAGATCGAGTTGGTTTCGCCAAGCGGACGGCCATAGTCTGCAACGACCTGGACATGGTCACAGGAAGGCGCAACGGATTCATCCACACCGGCATAGAGCGTAAACGCGCCCCATTCATCGGCGCGGCGCCGGGTTTCGGCCTGTAACGAAGCAGGAGCGGCATCGCCGAGCAAGCGCGCAAGGTCCCAGGGCGTGAGATTCGCGACGCAGATGTCGCACTCTGCCCTTAAGCCCTTGTTGGTGTGGACAGCCGAGACACGGCCCTCTCGCGTTTCAATCTTGACCACTTCCTGTCTGAACAACACCTGCCCGCCAAAACGCTTGATCGCATCCACCAGTTGCAGCGCGATTCCACCGATCCCGCCCTCGACATGGTTGACCCCCTTGC
The DNA here is from genome assembly GCA_903921365.1 of uncultured bacterium. Classification (GTDB taxonomy): domain Bacteria; phylum Chloroflexota; class Anaerolineae; order J036; family Brachytrichaceae; genus CAIXPS01. The sequence goes on from CAIXPS010000548.1 coordinate 48,037, forward strand.
GCGGCAAGTCATAGGCTGCTGCGCCAAACAAAGCGCTGGCCTTGTCGGCGGTGGTCTGCGCGCTGATCAGCAACTGGGCATTCAGGAATGTTGTGAAGGCGCGATCGCGCGCGCCCACCTGCTCCGCCCACTGTTGTGCGTTCTGAAAGAGATGCGGAAGAGCAGCGATGGTGCGCGGGCGGAGAGCGAGGCCTGCCTGCGCCAGTTGCGCGAGATTTGACGGCGGCCAGGCTGGGCGGCGCGATGCGAAATCCCATACGACGTCGCTGATGCGCTCAAGGCATTCATTCATCCGCAGGATAGCGCTCACGTCATGACTGTCAGCGAAGACGCGGCTGAGTTCAGCATGCCAGTGTGCCTCATCGCCCCACCGGGTAATCGTCCGGTCGGGCAACACGATCTGCCACGCCGGGTCAACCGCATGAACGCGCCAATCAATCCCCAGTATTTTTCCCACGACGTCATGCGGGCCGCCAGCCTGAAAGCCGCCGGCAAGCGTCGCGCCGGCGTCAAAGCGATACCCTTTGTGGTAAAACGTGCCAGCGCAGCCGCCGGGATACACATGCGCTTCGAGCACAGTGACATTGTGACCTGCCTTTGCAAGCAAGGCTGCGGCGGTTGCGCCGCCCACGCCGGCGCCAATAACGATTACCTTTGACATATGGATACGGGACGGTAGCGTATTACAAATCGATGAGACGCGGCTGAGATGCCAAAGGATCGCGCGCGCCTATTGACATCGCCCATTCAATCCGTATACTTGGCGCATAGAATTTAAGAACTAAGGCAACGATCAAGACGAGTATGCGGCGTAGAAACGCACAGAGAGCCGGGCCTTGAGCTGAGAGCCGGGCGCGTGGAGCGACGCAGAATGGACTTGGGAGCCGTGATTTGAAAGCAGGCGACTGCGAGTAGATGATCCGGAACTGCCACCGTTACAGGGCAGAGCGCATGATTGTGCGCGTAACAGAGCGCGGCTATTGTTTTTCTAACCGTCATTCGCCTTAGCCGCATACCAGGGTGGCACCACGAGCAAACATCTCTCGTCCCTTATGTACGAGAGATGTTTTGTTTTTTCGTGTTGGAGAATGAGAAGTGTTCCGCACATCCCGAATCACAATAAAACCCTCGCTCGACGAGGTGCGCGCTCTGGCCAGTCAGGGGAACATGATCCCTATCCATGTCGAGTTGCCGATCGACCTGGACACGCCTGTGTCGTTGTTCTTAAAACTGGGTGGGACCGAACCCTCCTTTCTGCTCGAAAGCGTCGTCGGTGGTGAACGCGTCGCCCGTTACTCTTTTCTCGGCGTGCGCATTCGCGAAGCACTGGTGCTGCAAAACCAGAAGCTGATGCGACACACGTTGACGGAGGCCGGTCTCACGGTTGAGGCGCGCGCAAGCGGCGAGGAGCCTGATCTGATCAGCGCCATGCGCGCGGAGATGAAACGCTTTCAATTCGTCCCCCACCCCAACCTGCCGCGTTTCTGTGGCGGATATGTCGGGTATACCGGTTACGACGTCGTCCGGCAGTTCGAGCAAATTCCCAATACCGCCGCCGACACATTGGGAGTCCCTGACGCCGTCTACATGCTGGCGGATACGCTCGTGGTATTTGACCACGCGCGCAACCACCTGCTCATCGTTGCAAACGCACATATCACCGATACGAGCGACGAGGGGATTGAGGCTGCCTACGAAGATGCAGTTGCGCGCATCAAGACCATCTATGCGCGTCTGGACGCACCGCTTGCCCCGCTCCTGTCCGACCCACAAGCCATCTGCTCTCCCACTCGCGGAAATAAGTCACAGTCGGAATACGAACAGATGGTGCGCGACGCGAAGGAGTTCATCAAAGCAGGCGACATTTTCCAAGTGGTGCTGTCGCGCCGGCTTGAACGGCGCACGACCGCGCATCCATTCGCGATCTATCGCGCCCTGCGCATGCTCAACCCGTCGCCGTGGATGTTCTACCTGAACATCGGCGATCTATTGAAGATTGAACGCGGCCCATTGCGCGTAATTGGCGCATCGCCGGAAATGCACGCGCGCTTCGAGAACGGGATCGCAACGGTTCGCCCAATCGCAGGCACGCGCAAGCGCGGGGCGACGGAGGAAGAGGACGCGGCGTTGGCGGCAGAGCTGCTGGCCGATCCAAAGGAACGCGCCGAGCATGTCATGCTGGTGGACCTGGGTCGGAATGACGTGGGACGCGTGGCGGAATATGGCAGCGTGCGCGTCCCCGACCTGATGGTGATCGAGAACTACTCACACGTCATGCACATTACCAGTTCAGTCCAGGGGCGCGTGCGTCCGGGGCTGGATGCATTCGACGTGCTCAGCGCGACTTTCCCTGCCGGCACGCTCAGCGGCGCGCCCAAGGTGCGGGCGATGGAAATCATCGAGCAACTGGAAGGAGAACGGCGTGGCATCTATGGCGGCTGCGTGGGGTACTTTTCCTTCAGCGGCCAGATGGACACGTGCATCGTCATCCGCACGATCGTCATGCGCGGCGACACCTGTTATCTACAGGCCGGCGCGGGCATCGTCGCGGATAGCGATCCCACCAGCGAATACCACGAAACGATGAACAAGGCGCGCGTGCTCCTGATAGCGATTGATTCTGCGGAGGCATAAAGTCATGATTGCAGTGATCGACAATTACGACTCGTTTACTTACAACCTGGTGCAATACCTAGGCGAACTCGGCGCCGATTTGAAGGTATTTCGCAATGACAAAATCAGCATCGACGCGCTTGAGAAGCTTAAACCACAGGCGTTTGTGATCTCGCCCGGCCCGGGGACGCCAGAGAAGGATTCGGGGATCAGCAACGACGTGTTGAGGGCTTTCAGCGGTCGCATGCCAATCCTGGGCGTATGCCTTGGGCAGCAATGTATGGGGCATGTGTTTGGCGGCAAAGTCGTCCGCGCAGCCAAACTGATGCACGGCAAGACATCAATGATCTATCACAATGGCAAGGACCTGTTCAACGAGCTGCCGAATCCGTTTGAGGCCACGCGCTACCACTCGCTGATCGTAGAAGAACCCGTCCCCGCAGTGCTCGAAATCACGGCCTTTACGAAGGAAGGTGAATTGATGGGGTTACGCCACCGCACCCACCCCACCTTCGGCGTGCAGTTCCACCCGGAGAGCATATTAACCCAGCACGGAAAGTTGCTACTAGCCAACTTTCTAGCAAAGATATAGAGGACAGCCATCCTAAAGGATTCAAAGCCATGATTCAGCAAGCAATCGCGAAGTTATTCAATCGGCAATCACTGTCAGCCGAGGAAGCCGAAGCGGCTATGGACGAGATCATGACCGGCGGCGCCACCCCGACGCAAATCGGCGCCTACCTGGCTGCCTTGCGCCTGAAGGGCGAGACGCCCGATGAGATTGTCGGAAGCGCGCGGGCCATGCGCGCAAAGTCACTCAAGATACACACCCAGCAAACCCTGCTGGTCGATACCTGCGGCACCGGCGGGGATCGGTCTGGAACATTCAACATCAGCACCACAGCCGCCTTCGTCGTGGCAGGCGCCGGCGTGGCAGTGGCAAAGCATGGCAACCGCGCGGCATCGTCACAGTCGGGCAGCGCAGACGTGCTGGTTGCACTGGGCGTCAATGTCACACTCACACCAGAACAGGTGGGGCACTGTATCGACGAGATCGGGATTGGCTTTGCCTTCGCCCCAGTGCATCACCCCGCCATGAAACACGCCGCCGGCCCGCGACGCGAAATCGGCGCGCGCACGATCTTTAACATCCTTGGCCCGCTTACCAATCCCGCAGGCGCCACACGCCAGCTTCTCGGGGTGTTCGATCCAGCGCTGACCGAGATGATGGCGACCGTTCTCGGCGATCTGGGCGCGGAACATGCGTTGGTCGTCAGCGGCCCGGAAAAAGTGGATGAACTCACCACCACCGGGTTGAACAAGATCAGCGAATTGCAGAACGGGCGGGTGACCACCTACGAACTGGATGCGACCCAGTTTGACCTGCAAGCGTCCACGCTGGTGGATATCGGCGGCGGCACGCCTGAGTTCAACGCTTCGATCACGCGCAGCATTCTGGAGGGCAAAGCCACGCGCGCGCGCCACGATGTCGTGGTGCTAAATGCCGGCGCAGCGCTGTACGTATCGGAGGCAGCCAGCGACCTGCGCGCAGGGATCGAGATGGCGCAGGAATCAATCCGAAATGGGAAAGCGCTCGCGAAACTTGAGAGCCTGGCCGCACTTACGAACAAGATGGGCGCGCCCGCCGTATAAGACGGCACGGTAACAACTACAACAATGCTTAAAGTCGCTGACCTGATTTTCGCACACAAAACGTCACATCGCACTGCCATTTTGGAATGTGCGATAGGCCGAATTTCGCGCGAAATATGGGGATATGATTTGGCGTTTGTCGTCATGAGATGACGCGCAACCACGAATCAGTCTCCGGCATCTGAATAACGTTTATGAGAAGCACCCAGAGCGGAACGGCGCGCATGACGAGTTTCGAACTATCGAATATGTAATTGCGCGCCGTGTAGTTTCGTGGTAGGTAACGGCCGGGATGAAGCATTGCCAGATACATCACGGCGCACATGATTCCTGTGGGCAATGCTGTCATCCCTACAATGACCGGATGAGACCACCGCATCCGTTCCGTTCCGGTCATCGTAGGGGTGATAGCATTGCCCATCGAAACGCAATCGACACAATATGTCATGGCAATGCTTCACCCGGCCGACGTTTACACGAATGTTACTGAGTTTTAACCACTGGACGAGTTGGGTCTTGTGACCTTCAGCACCGCGCGTCGTCTCGGTAAGCGCCAAATGTAAGCGACATTGGCCTACCGCCTCAAAACGCTCAGGCTTTCAGTTGGCCGATTGTCTGCTCGATCAACCCGACGGCGTCGCGCAAGGTGCTGACGTCAAACGAGAACTTGGCGCCCGCCGTCTGGTAGAGCTGCGACAGCGTGACAGTGCCGCCTAATGACAACGCCTGGCGATACTGCTTCACCGCATTGGCCTGATTCTGCAACGAGTTGCGCCACACCTGCACCGCGCCAAGCTGGGCAAGTCCGTACTCCACATAGTAAA
>CAIXPS010000549.1 GCA_903921365.1 uncultured bacterium
GCTCTTGGCGCGCGAGGCGTCGGTACCGTCCAACAGCGCCGCCGAATACTTGCAGATAGTCACTGAGGAAGTAGATCGCATTGCCGGCATTGTGAGGCAGCTGCTGGATTTGTTCCGTCCCCGGGAGGATGTCTTCGCGGAAATAGACGTTGAGGCAGTCGTCGATGAAACTCTTATCCTGTTGTCGCATCATGCGCATGTGTGCAAGGTCAGAATTGAGAAGCAACTGCCATCGGGACTGCCGCTGATCTGGGGTTCGGCAGAACAGTTGAAGCAGGTGTTCTTGAACCTGCTGATCAATTCTTGCGATTTTATGCCGGACGGGGGCAAGATACTGATCGATGGTGAGCAGAACGAACAACAGTTGATCGTGCGCGTCACGGATTGGGGACCCGGAATTCCGCCGGAGAACCTGACGCAAATCTGGGAGCCCTTTTTTACTACCAAGACCGGGGGGCGTGGTACCGGTCTCGGTCTCAGTGTTTGCTACGGAATCATCAAATCACATAGGGGCGAGATTGCCGTTACGAATGTCGCGGACGCTGGTGCCCGCTTTGCGATTACACTACCCTTGCGGAGCGGCCATGTCGCAGGTTGAACAATCGCGCATACTCGTGGTGGACGACGAGGAGCGTCTCTGCCGGTCGCTGGAGAGCTTGCTGACCAAGGCGGGCTATGATGTCCAGACCGCGCTTGACGGCAAGGAAGCATTACGCTTGTATGCGGACGCCAGTTTTGATCTAGTGATCAGCGATATCAGATTGCCGGGGATGGATGGTATCCAATTACTACAAGAAATTCGTAAGCAGACTCCGGATGCAATGGTGATACTGATGACTGCCTACGCCTCGCTGGACACCGCGCTCGCGGCGATCAATATGGGGGCGTATGACTACCTGATGAAGCCGATTGAATTCACGCAACTCAAGTTGGCAACTAAGCGGGCACTGGAAAAGCGCGAGTTGGAAATTGCGAGGCAGCGATTGTTGGATGAATTACAGGACACCAACAAACAGCTAAATCGACGCGTGGCCGAGGTGGACGCGCTCTATCAGGCGGGCATCCTCCTCTCACAATCGCATGATCTTCACAAATTGCTGACCAAAATCATTGCCGTGGCGTTGGACGTAATCGGTGCGACAGTCGGTTCAGTGATGCTGCTGGATGAACATAAGGGGGAACTGACGATCTCAGCGGCGGTCGGCGTGAGTGAAGAAGTGAAACGCAACACCCGCGTGAAACTTGGCAACTCGATTGCCGGTTACGTTGCACAGAGCGGTGAAGCATTATTGATAACGGACATCCTCACCGATCAGCGATTTCGACAGTACGCCAGAGGTAACTACGAGACCAATTCACTGGTGTCGGCGCCTCTGAAGATAAAGGACCGGGTTCTGGGTGTCATCAACCTCTCCGATCCCAAACACGGTACCGCTTTTGCCGAGAACGATCTGCGCCTGCTCGTCACGTTTGCGGCGCAGGCGGCGGTCGCCATTGACGACGCCGAGCATCTTCAGCAGCTTAACAAGAAGCTTAATGAGTTCGGGGCGCTGTACAAATTGGCCACGAATCTTACGACTATCGATAATTCGCGCGACATGACGGAGATGATCTACCAGATGCTAAAGAAGATTATGGATGTTGATTTTGCTGTGTGGTTGTCATGGCAGGAGCGCACGGAGACGCTGATGGTCAATTATTGGGAGGGCCTTGGCAAGAGAGAAGCGATCACGCTGCTAGGCCGGGAAC
>CAIXPS010000550.1 GCA_903921365.1 uncultured bacterium
GTCGCGCTGCGCCAGTTGGCCGACGCGCCGGGCATCACGCTCGAATCATTCGAACTCGTTATCCCGACGATGGACGACATCTTTGTCAAAGTCGTCTCGGTGACATAGGGGGTGTATGGCAATCCTAAAGGATGCAAAGCCATGAACAAATTTCTACTCGTCGCCGTCAACGAATACAGGCACCGCGCTGCGCGGCGCAGCTTCATTCTCGTGCTGCTGGCGCCGCTACTCATCATCGCCGTCGCCACACTCGTCGGCTTCCTGTCAGCATCCGCGGCGATCAAGAGCGACCAGGGCGTGGTCGGCTACATCGACCCGCAGAACACCCTGGCGCGCGCCATCGCGCCGCCTGCCGACGCAAGTAATGCCTTCAAGCGTTTCAACGATCGCGCCTCCGCCGACGCCGCGCTGTCCGCCGGGCAGATACTGGCCTACTATCAACTCGCGCCCGACTTCGCCACGACCGGCAAAGCCGACTTCTACTACTGGAAAAACCAGCCGGGTAGCCAGGTCAAGCGCGCCTTCGATAACTTCGCCAAAACGGCGCTGGTCGACGACGCCAACCCGGCGATATCCGAGCGGCTGCTAGCGGGCAGCAACTACATCCTGAGCACACCCGACGGCGCGCGCACCTTCAATGACAACGACCTCTTCGCCATCATCTTCCCGCTGGCGGTCAGCATCCTGTTCATCGTCGCGCTGTTTGGCGGCGCGTCGTACCTGCTGCAAGCTGTGGTCGACGAAAAGGAAAACCGCACTATGGAAATCGTCATCACGTCGGTGACGCCGATGCAGTTGATGAGCGGCAAGATCGTCGGCCTCGCCGTCGTGGCGCTGACGCAGGTCGCCGTGTGGCTGATTGCCGGGACTGTTGTGTTCCAGATCGCCAAACAGCGTTTTGAGTTTCTGCAGAGCGCCCACATCGACTTCGGGTTCATCATTCTTGCGCTCGTGCTGTCGATCCTGCAATATCTGTTGTACGGATCATTCATGGCTGCAATTGGCTCGGTCGTGCTTGACGCGAAGCAGGGGCAGTCGTGGTCGTCGCCGGTGATCCTGGCCGGCATGACGCCGCTGTTCTTCTTCGGCGTGATCATCTTCGACCCGAACGGCGCGCTCGCGGTGATTCTCAGCCTGTTTCCGCTGACGGCGCCGCTGGCATTGCTGCTGCGCTATGGGATGACCAGCATCCCAGCGTGGCAGATCATCGTCTCGCTCGCGTTGATTACCCTGAGCATCATCGGCGCCATGTGGATGGCATCGAAGGTGTTCCGCTTCGGCATGCTGCGCTACGGCCAGGGCATCAAACTGTCCGAGCTCGCGGCGAAAATCAAGTTCTGAACGTGCTGAATTACACTGCGCGGAGTCCTTTAGGAATGAAAAAGATTCTCATCATCCTGCGTCATGAGTTCCTGACGATTGTGACCAAACCCAGCTACTGGATCGGTCTGATCGGCCTGCCCATCTTCATGGGGCTCATCATGACGATCAGCATCGTCGGCAGCGGCGTGGCCACCGTCGCCACCGTGAGCGCCAAACAAAACGAAAAAGTGCGGCAGGGCTTTGTCGACCAGAGTGGGTTGATCAAGACGATCCCCGAGGGGTCCACCGTCGCCCGCTACCCCGACGAGCAATCCGCGCGCGCTGACCTGAGCGCCGGCAGGATAAACGGATTCTTCATCGTTCCCGCCGACTACATCGCCAGCGGCGCTGTGCGCTACATCTCGCCGGAGTTCACGCCAATCAGCTCACCCACCAACCAGTTCGAGCGCTTGCTCAGGCTCAACCTTCTGGGCGGCGACACAAAGGCACTGGCGCGCGCCGACACCGCGGTAAACGTCCAGAAGGAGGAATCGCTTGCCCCCGCCGACGCCAAGGGCGGCGGTGGCGGCCTGTCTTTCCCCATCCTGCCGATGTTCGCCGGCATCCTGTTCATGATCGTGATGGTGACCGCATCGAGCTACCTGATGCAGACGGTGAGTGTTGAGAAAGAGACGCACGTGATGGAGGTGCTGATGTCGTCCGTCACGCCCACGCAACTCCTGACCGGCAAAATCCTCGGCCTGGGGCTGATCGGGCTGGTGCAGATGGCGCTGTGGCTGCTGTCGTCGCTCGGCGCGCTGAGCTACATTCCGGAATCCGCCGGGCTGGGCAGCATCACCGCGGGAAGTGTGATTGTGGCCATTGTGTACTTCATCCTCGGCTACTTCACCTACGCGGCGTTGATGGCGGGACTCGGTGCGCTGATGCCCGGCACACGCGAGGCGGCGCAATACACCTTCTTCATCATCCTGCCGCTGATCATCCCGATGTACATCATCACCTCGCTGGTGCTCGAACCAAACGGCCCACTCGCGGTCATCCTCAGCCTGATCCCATTTACCTCGCCGGTGGTCATGGTGATCCGCGTTACTGCGACCGACGTCCCGTTCTTCCAGATCGTCCTTGGCGCCGTCCTACTCGCAGCGACGGCGGTGCTAGTCACAATCCTCGTCTCCCGTCTTTTCCGCGCCCAGAGCCTGCTAAGCGGGAGCAAACCAACATTGAAACAGGTGTTTGCGGCGTTGAAATGAACATTACCCTGGGCGCTTATTTACTCAGCGGCACACCCGGCTATCGGCAGGCCGGCATCCATCAGTACATCAAGGCGCTGATCGAGGCGCTTGCGGCGCGCCCCGAAGTGCTCTCCGGCGAATTCAAGCTGACCGCACTCATCGGCCCCACCGTCCGCAATCAACTCTCACTGCCCAATCCCCACCCGGAGCGCCTATTATCCAATCTCAATTCTCCAATCTCAATTCTCCCCTCCGCGCACAACACTGAGTCACCGTTGATGCGCTTGAGGGTGGAACAAATGGAGACGCCGCGCGTGTTGCGCGAAGGGCGCGCGGATGTGTATCACGGCATGGCATTTGTCGCTCCTTTGCGCGCGCATTGCCCCACAGTCATCACCGTGCACGACCTGAGCTTTATCACACGCCCCGAGACGCACAAGCTGATGAACCGCGCGTACCTGAACGTGCTCACACGGCTGTCGTGCCGGCGCGCGGCGCGCATCATTGCTGTGAGCGAGTGGACGAAGCGCGACGTGGTTTCGTTGCTTGGCATCCCGAATAACCGCGTCGACGTGATCCCGCATGGGGCGCACGCCCGTTACCGCCCACTGCCCGCCGAGGAGGTCACCGCCTTCCGCGCGTCTAGCCATATCGGCGCAGCGCCTGCGATCTTCTTTCTCGGCAGCCTCGAACCACGCAAGAACCTGCCGGCGCTGATCGATGCATTCAGTGCAGTGCTTACGCGCATACCCGATGCGGAACTGTTCGTCGGGGGCAGCCCCGGCTGGAAATACCAGGCGATCTTCGACCGCATCACCGCACTGGGGCTCAAGGACAAGGTGCGCTTCATCGGCCAGATCGCGCAGGATCAGTTGCCGTTGTGGTACAACGCGTGCGACGTCTTTGCGTACCCGTCGCTGTACGAAGGCTTCGGCATGCCGGTGCTCGAAGCGATGGCGTGTGGCGCGGCGGTTGTGACCAGCAACGTCACCGCGATGCCCGAGGTTGTTGGCGACGCCGGGCTGATGGTGTCGCCGGACGATGTGCACGGGCTGGCCGAGGCGCTTGCAGGCGTGCTGACGAATGCCGACCTGCGCGCCGCATTGCGCGAGAAATCCTTGCGGCGGGCGGACGGATTCACGTGGGATCGGGCGGCCGGGATGACATTGGAGACTTATCGGCAAACACATCAAAATCACCCTTGACCTTTAAACGGACTATGGTATATTTCGTAAGCTGTTAGCTGGATGCGTAGTGTAGTGGTCTAACACGCTGCCCTGTCAAGGCAGAGATCGCGGGTTCGAACCCCGTCGCGTCCGGCCCAAGCGGAAAATCAAGGGTGATTATGAACATCACCCTTGAGTGTTTTTTCTCGCGTTTGGCCATCAATTCGCGACTTCCTGTTCATCTGGCTTTTCGAGCAAGTAACGTCCCTCGTCTCGTTTTAGCACGGTCTGCGTA
>CAIXPS010000551.1 GCA_903921365.1 uncultured bacterium
ACGAAAGCAAACTGGCTGAGGAGACCGCTCACGCGGTTGGCTCCACGCACGTTTCGATCCATCTGTCCGATGGTGATGTTGAACGGCTGGCGCGGAACTGGTTTGCAGCCATCGATCAGCCCAGCATCGATGGGCTGAACACCTATATTGTGGCTGCCTCGGCCCGCGAATGCGGCATCAAGGTTGCGCTGACGGGCCCGGGCGGAGACGAAATATTCGGCGGCTACGGGCAGTTTGATACGCTGCCCCGGCAGCAGCGTCTGCTGCGTATTTTTGCAGGCTTGCCACCGGCATGGCGGGTTCGGTTGGCGCGACTGGCGCTATCCTCTAAACCGGAATACATCAAGCGCAAGGTGGAGGATTTGGTTCTTGCCAACCCGGCGTCCATCCTGGCTTTGACTCTGGCGCGGCGGCGCTTATACAGCAATCGCAGTCTTCAAGAGTTTGGTTTCGAAGCTGGTCCGCTCGCGCTGGATGACGTGTGGGTTGACGCGCAACACCCGGCCCGCGGTCAGCTTCCGGTGTTTGCCAAACGCGATGTCCGATCAGCCATCAGCACGATCGAAAGCCTGTTTTACATGCGCAACACGCTGCTGCGTGACACGGATGTCATGGGTATGGCTCACGGCATGGAACTACGCGTGCCGTTGCTCGACCAGCAACTGGTCGATTTTGTGGGGAAACTGCCCGGTGCTTGGCGCGTGCGCGCGCATGGGGTGAGCAAACCCCTGCTGGCGGATGCCGCCGGCCCCATCCTGCAAAACCCGCATATCGCCAGAAGGCGAAAACAAGGATTTTCCCTGCCGCATGCGGCGTGGATGCGCAAGACACTTCGGGCTGAGTTTGAAGGCAAACTCGATCTCCTGAAAACATCAGGATGGGTGGCGCCGAAAGAAGTTGACCTTGTGTGGCAGGGCTTTCTGGATCATTCTTCCAATTCCAACTGGTCGCGTGTTTGGGCGTTGGGCGTTCTGGGGCATATCGCCGAGACCATGTTTGCTAGATGATGCATCGTGACTCGATGATGCATCGTGATAGGTTGGGAGCGAAATAACAATGCAGGATGGCAATCGGCGGACAATATGGGATTACCTGGATTTCGCACTGCTTCGCATCGCGAAGATCGGCAGGTCCAAGTTGGAGAACCCGGACGGAACCGAGCAGTTCTACAACCAGTTCTTCAATCAGAACGACGTGCAGGTCATGACCTCGGGAAGAGATCGACGAAGGGGTTATCGCGGTGAAATACTCAGGAAAGCTGCATGGGGTCGCATGTCGGGCGAACAGGTCGTCGTTGTCGATGTGGGTTGCGGGACCGGCGATAATCTGCTATATGTATACAGAGCGGGTGTACGGCTGATCGGCTTGGAATATGCGGAACAAACCGCCAAGATCGCCAAAGCGGTTTTGGGGGATAAGGCGGATGTGCATGTTGCGTCAGCTACGGCGATCCCTCTGGCAAATGAGTCCTGCGACCTTGCTCTTTGTATCGAGGTGCTTGAGCACGTCGAGGACGACGAGAAAGGGGTGGCTGAGATTGCCCGCATCCTGCGCCTCGGTGGATGCCTGATTCTGAGTCTGCCCTATTGTCATTGGTTCCCGGCATATCGTAAACTGATGGGGCACTTCCGACACTATACGCGATCGGATGTGG
>CAIXPS010000552.1 GCA_903921365.1 uncultured bacterium
CTTGGGTGCCCTTGAGCTAGCTGACAACATCCTGGACGAGTATCGCGACCCCTCCATCGAGCGCCTGACAGATGAAATCAAGAGGCACTCAACCAGGATCGTCAAACTGACCCGCTTCGGAGAGATCAACGGCAGACTTGTGGAGCTCATGACCGAGCTCAACATGTGGGGCCCTAGGAATGTGTGCCGCACTGCTTTCAGCTGCAATGGTGCCGGTCCAGCAGCTGTGGCGACGGCAACCCCTGACGGCAGCGCACATGCCCGAGCGGTGACTGGAGGGAGTGCAGTGGCCTCCGACGATGGTATAGCAGGCTTCGATGGCGGCACTCCAGCCTGGCTCGATGCCCTGTCTGGTGCGTTTAAGACTGCCTGTGACGATGCTCTTGTCACTCTCATGACTGCTGTCAAGGACGAACCACTCCAGCAGCTGCGAGTCATGTTCGAGAAGATCCTTGGCGGCCGTGTCGGAACAGGACGAACGCTTCCTCTTTTCGAGTTGGTCTATCGCGCAGTCCGCCTGCACCTGCCCAGTGTGGCCTTTCACGACATCGTTCGCCGCATCGCAGCCGATTCTTGTGAGCGCATTGAGGATGCCGCCAGCAAAGCCATTTCCGACTGCGTTGCCAGCCTGCTGCACCTCACAGCGGCGCCACCGAAGGATCGCGACTTAATCAATGAGTTCCTTGCGGCCTTTTTGAAGCGCCATAGCTTGTCCCCCATGATACGTCGCTGGCTGGTGGATCCGTTCCTGCAACAGCTCGATGAACTGATCAGTTCCGTCATCTTGTCTCACATGAAGATATTCAGCGATCTCGCGACTCAGAGCAAGGCCGACATGAAAAAGAATCTTCCAGGGTTGATGATGATCTTCCAAGACAAGTGCGTCTGTGCAATTTCGGACAAATTTGACAAGACGTGGGTTGATCGCTTTTTTGTAAGACTCGTGATAAACTGGTTGTTCAAAAAGGTGAATGTACCCTGCGCAAGTTTCTGCGGGACTTCATCAAGTCGCTTGTTAGCCAACCCGATATTGCGCCACAAACGATCCTCTGCATTCGCAACCTACGCTTGCGCGTCCGGCAACTTGTCGTTGCCCTTCAGGCAGACAATCCCCGGCGTCCGCAGTCTCGCGCGCGCCACCATATGCTATATGAGTGGATGTCGTCTGGTCTTCGCAGCGTCAATGGTCTTCAGGCCCTCATCCATGTGCCTCAGCTCGATGCTGCGTCTCCCGTTGGTGCTCTGGGCGGCTACTTGCATTCCGATCGTAACTTTGCGTGGAAAGAGTATCGTGTCAGCGCGATTGTCGCTGATGCATGCACTGTGGAGAGGTTCAGCAGGCTTTTTGCGGTTATCGCGTGCTGCCTCGGGTTTCACAAGCGCGAGCATGGCGGTATGCGCAAAAAGCTGACCGGGTCGGTTTTACGCGGGATCTCCGTGCTACTGTGTGCCAGCAGCTCCTACAACAAGATCCATCGGAGCTGATTGCGTACGGCAATGGTCTCACCGTTGGAGAGGTGCTTGACCAGCTTCTGACAATGTCGCTTAAGACCCCACCGATGGTTGTCTTCCCGGCGCTAGCTGCTGCCTTTGACATTGAGTTTGTTGTCTACAGGAAGGACATGCAGCCTGAGCGCGTCGGCTCTTCATCGTCAAGCAAAGCCTACCACATCGCTGTTGACTCACATCCATCTGAATGCTGTGCATTTGTCCCCCGCCGTCAGCCCCTGCGGTTCAGTCCACGGCTGGCGGTGTTCCAGGTCTACGAAGAAGACGAGGAGGAGGTCCGCGAAAAGAAGGAA
>CAIXPS010000553.1 GCA_903921365.1 uncultured bacterium
CGCTTGCGCCGATCTGAGTCGTGAGCGTATATGTCGTTGGTAGGCACACGCTGCCCGGAATCCCCGACGCGATCACGGCGACGTTCTGGGAAATCGTTCTGCCAGGCGCAATCAACCCGCCCGCGCGCCCATAATCGAGCAGAACGTAATTGGGCGCGGCCGATTGCACCAGCGGCGTCATCAGCACGCTTGTGGATGGAATGACCGTGCTGTAGTTGCCGGCGTTCTTGTACGACAAGCTGTAGGTGATCACTGCCCTGCCGTTGGCGTTCGCCGCAACCACCGGCACGCCGCTCGCAGCCCCTGCGCCCGTCAGCGTCAGGCTGGCAGTCGCGGCAACATTTGCGCTGCATGGGCGCACCGTGAGCGTGTAGCTGTTGCACAGCGCATTGGTGTACACCGATGTGTTGACGATCGAGAACGCTCCATTCGCCGGCACGAGGAATGAATAGGTAAATACGCTCGACGTGCTGAATCCCATCGCGGCAAGGTAATTCGTGCAGATGTTGGCGGGCGTATAGCTGCCCAGGTATGCGGCGCTATACAGATCGCTGGTGCAGGCACTTGCGTCAATAGTGGCGGAGATGCATTGGGCGTCAGACGTCCCATTGATGAAGTCGAATTTCTGGTAGGGATGTGGCAAAGTATCGGCCACCGCGCACGAACCGGTTTGCCCACAGGCGCTTACGTTGCCGTCGCGGTACAGCAGGCCAGCCTGGGTCGGGCTGGCCGAGGTGATCGCGCCGGTCAACACCAGAGGCGTCGCGCATGCGTTGGCGATGCCGATGGGGATGGGTGAGGCGGGGGCGTAGGTGACCGAGGCGACATCAGAATGGTCAACCGCAAGATGGGCAACCGCGAGGGTTGCCCCTACATCGGGCAATTGCCCACGCCCGGTAATCGTGAAGGTAATGCATACGCATAGCACGAGGACGCCGACTAGGGTAGGGGCCGCTCCGCGCCTTGCGGTTGCCCTCTGTGCCGTTGCCCCGGTGACCGCCGTTGCGGTTGCTCCATTCACAATGTCCGGGCGAATGTGCGTATCCATCATCCTGAATTAAACACTCAATCAGTAGAACGACGGAACCATTGTGCGACCGCGCCTAGCCTCGGTCTGGCTCGGCGTAGTACATCTTGAAATAATTGGCGATGCGCATGGGCGAGGCGCGCTCGGCGACGTCCATGATCGATTGCACCGTCCCGGCCGGCTCGACGTATTCGTCCAGCAGGGCGCGATACCGTTCCATGCCGAGGCGATGGCCGATGGAGGCGAGTGCCATAAGCACGTCGTCGCGCTCACCCGCATAACGCTCCTCTGCAACCGCCGCGCCCAGCCGGCGGGTTAACCCGCGCAGAGTCGCTTCACCGCCCGCCAGCGAGGCGAAAGGGTATTGTTCCGCGAAGATGCGCCCGGCGTCCATCAGTTGCGCCATGAAGTCATCCACCCGCTCGTCTTGTAAGCCGATCAATCCCCACAATGCGCCGACGAGGTAGCCGGTATCCGCATCGGTCTTGACGCGCTGATAGAAACGCGCCATTGCGTCGGCGGCCTCAATCGTCTCCAACACGCCGAACGCCGCGCATGCAAGGCTCTGACCGTACGCGTCGAGGTTGTTGAAGCAGTCGAGCAACGCCTGCCCTCCCGTCGCATCAAGCCGGCGGAGCGCGCCAATCAGGCGCTCGGTGACGATATGGCGCTGTTCTTCGTCCAGGATCGACTGCGAACTTTTTAGCCGGCGGACGATGTGCGGCAGGGCTGCCGCGCCGAATTCATTCATGCGTTGCGTCCACGCGAGTTGCGCCACTCCGCGCGAGAGCGGGGCCATGCGCACGAGGTCGTTGGGGCTGGTCGCCTCGATGATGCGGCGGAACGCCTCGCCTTCTGCGCCGGATGGTTTCGCATCGGTAGCACGGTATGTGGATTGCAGAATTCTGTCGAAATCCTTGCGCAAACCGGCGATTCTGTAGAACGTCTGGGTGGAGGGCATGGCGACAGCGGGATCGGGTTGTGAGTTGGTCATGTTTAGTGAGGGGATTATAGGGGATGGAATCCCTCGTGTTTCAGGCATTCACTATTCGCCCAGTGCGTAAGCCATGATCTGCTCGAAGTTCATCGTCCGCCCTGCGGTTTCGATGGATGCGAGCGATGGGGTATCGATCTGGCGCCGCGCAGCCGCGATACGCTCGTGCTGATCGGCGGAGAGGGCTGCGGCGTTCAACTGCTGTGCTGCGGCCATCATTAAAACGGCCCGCGCGGGTTGGTTCGACATCGCCTCCACGACACCCAGTGAGCCCAGACAACTGACGAACATGCGCCAGGCACCGTCGCGATAAGCGACCCTCAGACACTCATTCAGGTATAGGCGTGCTTGCGGCTCACCATTCAGCGACAACGCCCTGTCACCCAGCCACAGCAGGATGGTGATGATGCCCAGTTGAAAACCGCTATGGCGGAAATGCGCCAGCGCTTCTTCGATCTGTGTCAGCCCATTCTCGCCGCCAAACTGTTGGCACATCAGCACACCCTGGTAGTATTTCGCGATATATATTGCGCCTTGCTCCTGCGCCGGAAGCGCTCTGAGACTTTCATTGAATAGGTCTGCGGCCCGGGTGAAGTCCCCGGCATGTTGCAGATTCAAACCCAGATACCAGAGCGCAATTCCGGCGTTCCTGGCATCTCCCATGTCATGCGCGATGGATAGCCATTCCTCAATAAGACCTCGTTCTTCCGCCATACTCACACATGCCTGTTCACTTAATCTCTTCAACGCGGTCATAGTGTCGTAACGGTTACCGAGTTCACGGCTGATGGCGAGTGCCTCCCGGGCACAAGACTCTCCCTTATCGTCTTCACCCATAAATTGCAAAAAGCCTGCAAGAGCGGCCAGAAGTCTTGATCGTATCTGCGTTCTCGCTGCTGGGTCGATACGCGCCAGTGCCTGAATCATCCACGCGCGGCCTTCTGGACGCGGCCCGCGTATGTCCCAGTAGTTTGATAGCCACAACGCCAGGTAAATTCCGGTTTGTGCGTCGACCGGATCACGCGCCTCGGACAGGCTCCATGTCAAGGCCGACCGCAGATTGGCACGCTCCTGGTCCAGGCTCTGAAACCAGGGTTGAGAGCCTCCAATGATGCCAAATTGCTCGGGTACTGTGGTTTTTCGCAGCAGAGGAGGCGCATGTTCCTGCACGAAGGCAAGGTAGTATTGCGCGTGCCGGCGATGCGCTGTCTCCGCTTCACCACAGGCCGTGAGATGCTCCCATGCATACTGGCGAATCATCTCCAGCATGCGATAGCGCGTCTCTCCGGCGTGATCGTCCACAATCACCAACGACTTGTCGACGAGATTCAGGAGCAGGCTCAGGATATCGCATCCTTCAGGACACGCGCATACGCGTTCCGCGGAGTCCACCGTCCAGCCATCGGCAAAGATCGACAGCCAGCGCAGCAGGTGGCGCTCATGCTCGGATAACAACTCGTAGCTCCAGTCGATCGTCGCCCGCAACGTCTGCTGGCGCGGCAGTGACGTGCGGCTGCCGCCGGTCAGCAATTTGAAGCGATCGCTCAAGCGCGCGGCAAGTTGCTCTGCGGACATGCTGCTCAGCCGCGCAGCAGCCAGTTCGACGGCTAACGGAATGCCGTCTAGCTGTGCGCAGATGGATGCCACGGCAGAGGTGTTCTGGCTGGTCACCGCAAAACTTGGCTGTGCGGCGTGCGCCCGGTCGAGGAACAGTTGTAGCGTCTCGCTGATCGCCAGGGAAGGCACGCGCCAGGCGGTTTCACCAGGCACATTCAACCACTCGCGGCTGGTTGCGAGGATGTGCAGACGCGGGCACGCACGCAGCAACGCCTCGACAATCTCAGCGCAGATATGGATGAGATGCTCGCAATTGTCGAGGATGAGCAATATGCGCCGTTCGCCAATGTAGGCAGACGCAGTATCCAGCAATGAGCGATCAGGTTGTTCGGACAGGCCGAACGTGTCGGCAACCGCGCGAGAAACAAGTGTCGGCTCAACCACCGGCGCAAGCGGTATGAACCACACGCCGCCTGCAAATTGATCGCGTGCAGCCGAGCCGGATTCAATCGCCAGGCGGGTTTTGCCCACACCGCCGGAGCCAGTCAGGGTGACCAGCCGGCCTTCACCCAGCAGACGGGTGACCTCCGCCAGATCGTGTGTGCGCCCGACGAAGCTGGTCAGTTGCGCCGGCAGACTGGTCCGTGGAACATCCTGTTCCGATGTGGGCGCGTCAAACCCTGTATGGACGCGCTTGTGCGCCGCCTCGGCCAGCGTGATCAATTGCTGCGCAAGGTGGGGCTCGTCGTGCAGATGCAACGCGTCGATAAAGCGCGCCCGGATCACAGCGGGGTCGGGCAGGCGTGAGTCACCCTCTAGGCGCGTGATGTAGGTCTCGGAGTAACCCACAGCCAGGCTCAGTTCAGCCTGAGTCAACTGCGCGCGACGCCGGAGTTGCTTCAACAATGCGCCGAATGTGTTAAACGACCCAGGATCGATGCTTTCTCGTCTCATTGCGCCACACGTCCTCCCGAATGTGACGCATTGTAACCCCCGAATCCCGTCATAAGTCACCAGCCGCCGGAAACTGACAGCAAAAGTGTCAACTTTTGTGTCAGCCCAACTGTCAGGAAATGGCAACTTTTCCGGTTGTCATGTTGTTAGCATCAATCGTAGTGGTTCAGTCTACCAGAAGGAGCAATAGAAATGAGTAGCAACGGAAAGCAATCCCTACGTTTCGGCCTGTTTTATGATTTCCGCAACCCGGCCCAATGGCGCCGGAAGTACACTGACATCTACAGCGAAATCTTCGAGCAGATTGTGTGGGGCGAACAGCACGGTTTCGACAATGTCTGGCTGTCGGAGCACCACTTGGTCGACGATGGCTATGCGCCGTCGCTGCTGCCGATTTCGGCGGCCATCGCGGTCAAGACGAAGACGATCCGCATCGGCACCGCGATCATGATTCTGCCCCTGCATAACCCGATCCGCGTGGCGGAGGATGCTGCCACCGTCGACGTCATCTCGAACGGGCGTTTCGAACTCGGCGTTTCCATCGGCTACAACATCGACGAGAACGAGAGTTTCGGCATCCCCAAGACCCAACGCGGCCGGCGCACCGACGAGGGGCTGTACATCATCCGCCACTTGCTGGATGGAGAAACTCTGACGTTCAAGGGCAAGTACTATGAAGTCACGAAGGCCAAACTAGCGCCATTATCGGCGCAGCAGCCAAGGTTACCGATCTGGGTGGGCGGTTTCACTCCGCCCAGCATTGAGCGCGCGGCCAAGTATGGCGACGGATTCCTGGCTGTGGGCGGGCCTAACAAGGACCAGTACGATACCTACGTCGCCGCCTTGCAGAAACTCGGCAAGCCCACCACCGACCTGCGCCTGGCCGGCGGGTATTTCTGGCTGATCCCCGCAGCCGACCCTGAGAAGAGTTGGAACGAGGCTGCCCCGCACGTGCTGTATCAGCTGAACCTGTACGCGGAGTGGTTTGCCAAGTCAGGATTGCCGCTGCTGCCGCACATTCGCGACGCGGCGCACCTGAAGGAACTCGGTATCCTGAACATCGTGGACGTGGACACCTGCATCGCGATGCTCAAGGGCTTTGCCTCGGCGGTCCCGCTAACCCACTACTACTCGTTCACACTCCCGCCCGGCCTGCCGGCGAGTTGGATCCAGCCGCATCTGGA
>CAIXPS010000554.1 GCA_903921365.1 uncultured bacterium
TCGAAAGAGGCTTTAAGCGAGAGTGTATCAGCAAAGGCTTGTACCTTAGTGTAGGAAATGCTGTCTAATCCATGAACTGGATCAGAATGGTAATCCCAACTTGAGTTGATCAATTTAATGTGGGCATCAGAAATTTCTGTGGGCGACATTTGATGATTGGCGTTGCCAATGCGCTTAAAATAGCGACCTTTGCACGCCACGGGCTTAATTGGATATTCATCCACACTGATCGCTGCCACTGTTTTACCGTCAAGCAGAATAACTTCAATATCGGGAATAACACTGGGCGTCGTATTTTGCTTGCATTGGTTAACCCAACCTAGTAGAGTTTCCGCCTTAATATCAACGCCCATGATTTGACCAGCATCACTTACCCCAACTAACACCAAGCCACCTTTAGAATTGGCGAAAGCAACTAATGTTTCAATAAGTTCTTTCTGAAAGCTGGTTTTAAATTCCACCCGAGCGCTCTCACCCTGTTGAATCAGGCGATGGTAATATTCGTCAGTATTCAAGATTTGGATCAGATTATTAGGTGACATTACAGTTTAACGCCCACTGATTAAGGCTGTGATAGAAAACATAGTCATACTTGCAAAAAAATAATCCAATCTTTTGCAATTTGGCTGGTGGCTCCTAAAATGGCTATTCGCATGTTTCAGTTTGCTCCAAGAAAATCATGTATTTTTAGCTCAATAGTCAAGCGATCTAAACCATGCTCTTTTAGCAGATACTCATAAGTGCCACAATAATGTGAAAACCGATCATTGACGCCAATTCGCAGTATGCGTGTGGGTGAAAACGCAGAGGCAATTTCAGTGATAGCTGAACCTAGCCCACCCAATACAGAATGCTCTTCAAGAACAACGACGACTTTACTTTGTTTGCAAATAGCCGCTACTTGTTGGCTATCAAGCGGCTTGATAAAGGGCGCGCTCCAAACGGTAGCATCAGGGTAAGCTGCTGCTGCAATATCGATGGCCGTGCGTACCAGAGAGCCGGTAGCAATAAAAGCGATATCGCTGCATTTACCCGATTTGGCTTCCAACAAACTGCCTACTTTTAATTCTGGCATGTCAATATGCACGTCGCCACGGTCAGATTTGCCCATGCGTAAATAAACAGGTGCCTTTGAGTGGTAGGCTAATTCCATACAAGCCGTTACCTCAAATTGATCAGCAGGCGAATAAATTGCTAGATGAGGTATTGCTCGCGTACAGGCAATATCTTCGGTTGATTGATGACTCGTTCCTAGGTGACTATAAACAAATCCAGCTCCATCACCGATAAAAATAACGGGCAATTGATCATGCGCTACATCTAACTTTATTTGTTCAACAACGCGCACGGGGATAAAAGCAGCCAACCCATAGACGAAAGGCCTAAAGCCGGCTCTTGCCAATCCGGCAGCCATGCCCACCATGTTTTGTTCGGCAATGCCGGCATTGATATATTGCGTAGGGCATTCTCTGCGAAAATCATCAAACAGGGCGTAACCGTGATCGCCCGTCAGTAATAAAACATTAGGATCAGCCTTGGCAAGGCGAACTAGTGTATCTGAAAAAGCCGCTCTCATTGCTCACGCCCAGCAACAGCAGACAATGCTTGCGCGTAAGTTTCAGAATCAAGCCGCGTGTAATGCCAGATATTATTATTTTCCATGAAGGGTACGCCTTTACCTTTGATGGTTTTGGCGATGAGTGCTTTTGGAAAGTTTGAATGACTAGCCCAGAGTTTATTAATAGCAGCGTCAATTGCCACTTCATCATGGCCATTTATAGTTATTGCTTCAAAACCGAAACTTTCAAACTTTGCTTGTATTGAGCCTAGTCCAAGTACCTCTTGGGTACTACCCATGGCCTGAAAGCCGTTTTCATCAACTATCACCATGAAGTTTTTAA
>CAIXPS010000555.1 GCA_903921365.1 uncultured bacterium
AAAGATGAATAAGCCACCACAGTGACACCAACCAGTATTATTAACCTCTCACAAGAAGGAAAAGTCGCCTCGCGACCCACTAATTGTGAGGGATCAAATCGCCACAGACATCCGCCTGTTCGCCCTTGAGGCAATCAAACATCTGCAATCCCAGGTCAAGGGTGTGATGGAGGTGCTTGCGGTTCAGGCATCCACGAATGGGCATACGCTGATGCCTGGATACACGCATTTGCAGCGCGCCCAGCCCATCACGTTCGGGCACTGGTGCATGGCCTACTTCTGGATGCTTGAGCGCGATGTGGATCGGCTGATGGATTGCGCCAGACGAACTTCGGTCATGCCCCTCGGTTCAGGCGCCCTTGCCGGCAACCCCTTCGCTATCGATCGCGTGGCGTTGGCCGCTGAATTGAGCTTTCGGGCTGTCAGCCTGAACAGCCTTGACGGCGTCAGCGACCGCGATTTCGTCGCTGAACTGCTCTTCTGCTGTGCGATGATCGGCGCCCACCTCAGTCGCATGGCCGAGGATCTTGTCATCTATTCGACCGCCGAGTTTGGATTTGTCACTTTCGACGACGCTTATTCTACCGGTTCGAGCTTGATGCCGCAAAAGAAGAACCCGGATGCGATGGAACTGGCGCGCGGTAAAAGCGCGCGGTTGACGGGCAATCTCATGGCACTGCTGACCCTGCTGAAAGGGTTGCCGATGACTTATAACAAAGACTTGCAGGAAGACAAGGAGCCCCTTTTCGACTCGCTGGACACATTGAATATCACGTTGCCTGTCGTGGCAGCCGCAGTTCGCACATTGCGCCTGAATGCCAACCGCATGCTTGCCGCATTGGATCCATTCATGCTCGCGACGGATGTCGCCGAGTATCTTGTGCGCAAGGGACTCCCATTCCGCGAGGCGCATCACCTGAGTGGGCGCGCAGTGGCGCTAGCGGAAAAAAAGGGAATCGTGCTGAGCGCGTTGCGCGACGAAGACTGGAATGAACTGTCGCCGCACTTCGGCCCGGATATCCATGCCGTGTTCGACTTCGCACAATCGGCGGCCTCGCGCGATGTTACGGGCGGCACTTCACCGCGCGCTTTGCGCGAGCAACTCGACGCGGCACAGGTTTGGCTGAACAGCCACTAAAACCAATGCGCGCTATACCGAGGTCATGGCAAGAAGCGCCTGTGCGATTGCGTCCCATTCACCGCTCAGTGATCCTGTCGCCACAGGGCGACCAGCGTGCCGATACCAATATGCGGCATTGGAGGGGTCGCCTTCCTTGCGGTGCAGATAGGCATGCACCCACGAGCCTTCGCTGTCAGCCTGCGCCTGCGCATGGGTATGCGCAGTATGCCAGTCGTCGTTGGCATCGTACCAGAGCGCCTTGAGGGCATCGCTCCACGTGTCGACTGGTAACGCTAAGTTCAATGATTCCTTGAAACCAGCAATATCCATATCTGACCTCTCGGCTTAATACAATCAAAAACGACTTGATTTTCGCCGGTGATGGCACACTACCTGTGTTCCAGCGGAACCTTCAGCGTACCACACCGGCACAATCTACCAACGGGCGCCCTGGCCTAATGCTGCCGGCTCTGACGCCACACCTCGTACTCGGCGCGCGCCTCCTCGTTGAGTGGGTAATACTTGCGCAGGTCGCCGCCCGCAGACAGCTTCAGGTGCGAGAACTCTTCCCAGTCACGGTGCTCACTGGCGCGCTTGAGCAACTCCGGCGCCAGCTTGATCGGCACAACCACCACGCCATCGTCATCCGCGACGATGATGTCGCCTGGCATCACAAGCACATTGGAGCATGCGATCGGCACGTTCACCGCAAACGGCATGAGGTTCGTCTGCGTGTGAAAATTCGGCGTGGTTCCACGCAGCCACAGCCCGAGGTCAAGCGATTGGGCTTTGGGATAGTCGCGGATGCAGCCATCAATAACGGCCGCGATGCCGCCGCGCCCCTTGAAGTACGTGAGCATCATCTCGCCAAAAACGCCGCTGCCCATATCGCCTCGCGCATCGACGACGATGATATCGCCGGGCTGCGTGTGATAAAGCGCATGGCGGTGTAACTGGCGCTCCGGGTCAGCGTATTCATCAACGCTATAACGATCCTCGCGCTTTGGCATAAACTGCAACGTCAACGCCGGCCCGACAACTGACTTGCCGTGGTTCCACGAAATCGGGCCGCGGATGTGGGCATCCCGTATTCCGAGGCGGTTTAACTCGCCGGCCGCGGTTGCGCTGCCGATGTGCTCCAAACCATCAATGAGTTCCTTTGACGGACGAACAATATCCGGTGTTTCGATCATTTTTTAGTGTCCTCGCAATGTGATATGCATACAGTTATTGGCTAGTTCAAAAACTTGATACAGACGGGTTTGTAAACCTTGGCAACCTGACCTGTGTCGATCATCTTGCCTGTAGTTCCATCCAGTCTGAAACTGACAATATCGCCGGTATCCTGGTTCGCCGCAAGCAGGAATGCGCCGGTCGGGTCGATGACGAAATTGCGCGGCGTCTTTCCGCCGCTCGTATGGCGGTCGACGAAGGTAAGCAGTCCGGTTTGCTGGTCGATCTCAAACGCGGTGATGCTATCATGTCCGCGGTTCGAGCCATACACAAACCTTCCCGATGGCGACACATGGATATCGGCGCTGGTGTTCTCCTCCGCATAACCTTCCGGCAGGGTTGGCACGGTTTGCAGCGTTTTCAGGCTGCCAGCCTCAGCATCATAGGCAAACACCGTAATATGCTCATCGAGTTCATGGATCAAATAGGCCCACCGCCC
>CAIXPS010000556.1 GCA_903921365.1 uncultured bacterium
CCTACACGACGCTCTTCCGATCTGGCTTCGTAGCGTTGAAGCCGTCAATGCGCCTCATGCCGAACACGTCGAACGGATCCACGGCAAGGTTGAAGATCCCGGCACCGACCAGCAGTAACAGCACCGCGCTGGTCCAGACGATAATATAGCGCGACGTCGACATCAGAATTGCCAATAGAGGAAGGCGCTGACCCGCCCAAGTGACAGGATCCCGCAGACTGCAACGAATGCCATTCCGATAGCCCATCCGGACGATGGCCGCCACGCGACCCACCGGTCGGGTAACGGCTTCACACCAAGCGCCGGCTCATACATCGATAACATCTGTAGTGTATTCGGCGCGAGCCAGGCGATAGCGAGTAGCAACAAGGTCCATCCGGTCAACGCAGCAAACTCGCTGCCGCTCGCCCCGGACGCGATCACGCCATGCGTCATCAGCCGATCACCGAAGCCGCCTAACCGATGCAGAACAGCGCCCGGCAATGCGATGCCGTCCATACCCAGCATACCTCGCCAAACCCTGAGACCGGCGGTAACCGTACTCGCACGGAACATAACCATGGCCGCAACGACTGCCGTGAACGTAAGGGCAAACCCCACCGGCGTCATAAGGCGCTGGTAACTCGGTCCCTGCCAGAACCGCGGCCTTAGAACGCGCCATGCGTGGTTTACGGACAGATACAGCCCATGAAGCAACCCCCACAGTAGGAACTGATAGCCGGCCCCATGCCACAGGCCAGAGACGAACATAGTCAAGACCGTTGGCAAGGCCAGCAACGTGCATAGGCACCCAGCGTGGTATTCCGCCCGCTGAAAGCAGGCTTACCCGCTGCCGCCCTTCTGCGCGTCAGTGCCAGGACCAGCGGGTTATACAAATAGGCGGTCAAGAAGCGTGTAAGGCTAACATGCCATCGAAGCCAGAAATCGATTATGTTAGTCGCCTTCAACGGCGAGTTGAAATTGACTGGCAGTTTGATGCCAAAGAACCTCGCCAAACCGAGAGCCATGTCGGTATAACAAGAGAAGTCGAAATAAATCTGTAGCGTGAAGCCGATTGCACCAAGCCATGCGAATAAGAACGAAGTGGACTGCCCGCCCGAAGCGCTCGCGAACACATTCGTGACATACGGTGCGACGGCGTCGGCCAGAACGACCTTCTTGAATAAGCCCATAAAAAATAGTGTGATGCCGACAGCGAAATCGCGGCCATTGAACTGGCAGGTTGCCATTTGGAATTGTGGCATCATCTCTCGATAATGCACGATCGGCCCTGCGATAAGTTGCGGGAAAAACAGCACAAACAGGCAGTAGTCCTGCAGTCCAAAGCTTCGGATACGCCCAGCGTGCACATCTACCAGGAAGGCGATCTTCTGAAAGGTTATGAACGATATTCCAAGAGGCAGGATAAGCTCCGTCAACACCATATTGGCGCCAAGTACGTCGTTGAGCGTGGCCTCGAAGAAATTAAGGTATTTGAAGTAGCCAAGGAATGTGAGGTTGAAGGCGATCCCGACCCAAA
>CAIXPS010000557.1 GCA_903921365.1 uncultured bacterium
ATCCCGGCGCGCTACGTCAGCGGTTACCTGCATGACCCTCAATCGGATGGGCGCGCAGCAGCCTCACACGCATGGGTGGACGCCTTTACGCGCGATGAGGGCTGGCTTTCACTCGACCCCACACACAACTGCGAGCAAACCGAACACTATGTGCGCCTTGCTATTGGAAGGGATTACGGCGATGTCCCTCCCACGCGCGGCGTGTTTAAGGGCAAGGCCCGCGAAACACTGGACGTTCAGGTCAGCGTGCAGGCGCTGTAACAGACGGACTCCCGGAATCCGCAGGGAAATTCCGGGAGTCTGATGGCAGTGCGATTATTTTGGCTTGTTCGCCAGGATCGCCTCGATCCGCGCCACAACATCGGGTGTGAGCATATCCACCACATCAAGCGCCTTCATGTTCTCATGCACCTGTTCGGGTTTTGAGGCGCCGGTGATGACCGTGCTGACATTCGGGTTGAGCAGGCACCACGCTAACGCAATCTGCGCCACCGTGCAACCCAACTCGGCCGCGATAGGAACCAATAACTTGACAGCCGCCAGCCGCTCCGGCTTGAGCACTTCCGCGCGCAGCCACTCGTAACCAGGCAGCGCAGCGCGCGAATCCGGCGGAACAACACCGTCGTTGTACTTGCCGCTGAGCAACCCGGACGCCAGCGGGCTGAAGATGGTTGTGCCAAGCCCCATCAGCGCATACAGCGACGCATAGTCTTTTTCCACTCGCTCGCGCACGAACATGTTGTACTGCGGCTGCTCCATCTGCGGCGCCAGCAAATGATGTTGCTGCGCGACCGCGTAGGCTTCAGTCAGTTGCTGGGCGTCCCACTCGCTGGTTCCCCAATACAGCGCTTTGCCCTGGCGAATGAAGTTATCCATGCTCCACACCGTCTCAGCAATCGGCGTGTTCGGATCGGGGCGATGGCAGAAGATCAAATCCACGTAGTCCACCTGCAACCGCTTGAGCGCCTTGTTCAACCCCTCAGTCAGATGCTTGCGCGACAGGCCGGTGTCATTCGGCCCGCGCCCGCCCCAGAAAATCTTGGTCGAGACGACATACGACTCGCGCGGCAACTCCGCTAACACCTTGCCCATCGATATCTCGGCATTGCCGCCAGCATAGGCCTCGGCATTGTCGAAGAAGTTCACGCCGGCGTCATAGGCTGCCAATAGACACGCGCGCGTCGTGCCGTCATCCACCTGACCGCCATAGGTCACCCATGCGCCAATTGATAATTCGCTGACGCGCACTCCTGCGCTTCCCAAACGACGATACTTCACTTTTTTAACTCCTTTTCGGACTATAAACAATGAAGCGCAAAGCATATCAGAGGATTCCCTCTGCACACTTTGCGCTCCATTACCGTTCAATCAGCAGAACCGTTCAATCAGCGGACGGCTGAGCTAACGGATGGTTACAGCTACTTGGCCGTATTTTTCTGCGGAGCCGGTGACGACTCGGGCAGGATAACTTCCCGCTTGCTCTGCCAGATCGCCCAAATGACCGCTGCAAACAGAACCAGCACGACGATGATGGTAACAGGGTCTTCCAACTTGGCGGTGACCAGCAGCGGGGCTGCCAGCAGAGAAACCAGGTTGACAACCTTGATCATCGGGTTCAATGCCGGGCCAGCAGTGTCCTTCAACGGGTCGCCGACGGTATCGCCGACCACTGCCGCCTTGTGGCGCTCAGAGCCTTTGCCCGTGTTCGCAATCAAGTCGCGCGGTTCGTCTTCAATCGATTTCTTCGCGTTGTCCCAGGCGCCGCCAGTGTTCGACATGAACACGGCCAGCAACTGACCAGACACGATGATGCCAGCCAGGAAGCCGCCGAGGGCTTCGACCTGCAACACCAGGCCAACGATCAACGGCGTGATTACCGCAATCACAGCCAGCGGGATCAGTTCTTTCTGAGCCGACTCCGTGGAGATACCGACGACCTGTCTGTAGTCAGGCGCAACGGTCCCTTCCATGATGCCGGGGATGCGGAACTGGCGGCGGACTTCTTCAACGATCAGACCAGCCGCGCGGGACACGGCGCGAATCGACAATGAGCTGAACAACCACGGCAACGCGCCGCCCAGCAGCAAGCCGATGAACACCTTTGTGTCAGAAATGCGGATCGAAGTCATGAGTTCCATGCCGGGTATCTTGCCCTGCACTGTGGAAACATCGGTGATGTAGGAACCAAACAGGGAAGCGGCTGCGATTACAGCAGACGCAATTGCAACACCCTTAGTGATGGCTTTGGTCGTGTTGCCCACAGCGTCGAGGTCGGCCATGATCTGGCGCGCCTTGCGAGTGGGTTCGTCTTCCATGCCCTGCCAGGCCATCTCGCCAATGCCGTTGGCGTTATCGCAGATGGGTCCGTAGGAGTCCATGGCGACGTTATTGCCGGTGTGGCTGAGCATACCAATGCCGATCATGGCGATCGCGTACAACACGTAGGTCGCGCCTTCCTTCTGGAACAGCATCATTGCGAGCGCGAAGCTGATCACGATCACAACCAGCGCCCACACGGTGGACTCGTAGCCGGAGGCCAGACCAGACAGAATCGTGGTGGCTGGGCCGCCGCGGGTCTGCTTGACGATTTCCTTCACAGGAGCCTTGGAGGTTGAGGTGAAGTAGGAGGTCAGCGGGTTGAAAGCCACGGCCAGCGCAACGCCGATCGCGGTCAACGCGCCCAGACGCCAGTCGCCTTCGTACAGCAGCGACACAACGAACGCGCTGATGATGGTGATGATACTGGATACTTCATATGAGCGGAACATCGACTCTTCGGCGTTATGCGCGCGCAACGCCTTGATCGGAATATTTTCCCAGATTGGCACGGTGAATGTGCCGATGATCGAGGAAATAACGCCGATGCCGCGGATGATCAGCGGGTAGATGATCCACTTGGCGGCGTGGGTCGGATCGATCGCCATGATGGCGAGACCGAGGATCAACGCAGACACGATAGTGACTTCGTAGGACTCGAAGATGTCCGCGGCCATACCGGCGCAGTCACCCACGTTGTCGCCCACGAGGTCGGCGATAACAGCCGCATTGCGCGGGTCGTCTTCTGGAATGTCCTTCTCAACTTTGCCAACGAGGTCGGCGCCGACGTCGGCAGCCTTGGTGAAAATGCCGCCGCCAACGCGCATGAACAACGCGAGCAGCGTGCCGCCGAAGCCGAAGCCCAGCAGTGCGTCCGGTGCAGCCTTGCCAAAGATAATAAAGATTACAGTGCCGCCCAACAGGCCGAGGCCGTCAGTGAGCATCCCGGTGATTGTGCCGGCGTAGTAGGCAATCGACAACGCCTCTGTGAAGCCACGGCGGGAAGCCGAGGCCACGCGGACGTTGGCCTGCACTGCCATGCGCATGCCATACTGACCGACGATCAAGCTGAATGAAGCGCCAAGGATGAACGCAATCGTTCGACCGACGGCAATAATGAGGGTTGCGTTGTCACCGAACATCGCAGAGGCTGCTTCGGTGGGTTTAACAACGTAAACACTGAGGAACATGGCCACGGCGAGGACGCCAATCAAGGGCAGGATCGTGCGGAGCTGGCGACTGAGGTAGGCATCCGCGCCCACTCGAATCGCATTCCACACTTCCTGCATCTTCGCAGTGCCTTTGTCCTTTTTCAGAACAGTAGCGCGGAGCCACGCGGCATATAGCAAACTGATAATTGCTATGCCGATGACAATAAACGGAACGACCCTCTCAAACGGGGTGAGGTCAGTCATCTGGAACATCGAACAACCTTCTCCTAAATAATAAAATGTAGACTATTTTGTTGATAAGGCCTGTTGCGAGATCACGGCGGAGAACCAAGAATGCTACGTTGTTGACAAGCGCCCTTGCTTACTGTCGTCCTGGCCCGTACTAGGCTTTGATTTAAAGACTTGTAGATTTTAGGTTTACGCTTTGTTGTTGTCAAATGAGATATGTATGCAATACGCCATGTCCTATGTCACGCATTGTAAAATGAAACACCGCAACAGCAACGGCGATTCTGCCCGTGCTTATGCACAACATGAAGATGAGGTAAACAAAACTTGAACATGACTGAGATTTACGACCTGCGTTCGTACCTGGATGTGCTTGAGCAGCATAGCCAGATTGTGCATATCCACAAACCCGTCAACATTATTCACGAAACGGCAAATATCGGAGCAACCTGTGAACGCACTGGCGCGCCGGCGCCACTTTTCGAGCAACTCATTGGATACGATGGATGGCGGCTATTTTCAAGCGCGGTGGCAAACCAGGAGCGCGTTGCCCTGGCATTGGGATGCGACAAGCGCGGCGTCACCGCTGCCATGGCGCGCGCGCTTGAGCCGCAAAACGCCATCGCGCCGCTATACACCGAGAATGCCCCGTGGAAAAGGCATGTCATCACTGACCCGACTGCCATCGATCTCAGCCGGTTGCCGATTCCAAAACATGCCGTCGACGACGGGGGGCGCTTCATCACCGGCGGGGTGACCGTCAGCAAGCACCCCGAATCCGGTATTGGCAACCTGGGGTACAACCGCATGGAAATCCTCGGGCCGCGCACACTGGGCATGAACATCAACCAGTGGCGCGATGTGCAACGCTCGCACGCAGCGGCGGAGGCAAAGGGGGAGCCGCTGGGCATCGCGGTTGCCATTGGGCTTGACCCGGCGTTGAGCATTGCCGCAGGCTGCAAGTATGACGGCGACGAAACGCAGATCGCCGGCGCGATACGCGGTCGCGGCGTCGAAGTGACGCGCGGCATCACGGTGGACGTGGACACGATTCCGGCGCGCGCCGAACTGGTGCTCGAAGGGCATATTCTGCCCGGCGCGCGCCGCGCAGAAGGCCCGCTCGCAGAGTTTCATGGCTATTACGGCGAACCGTGGAATTCGCCCGTGTTTGAAGTCAACGCTGTCGCTTACCGCGACAACCCGATCTTCCAGACAATTGTGCCGGGATGGAACGAACACATCTACATCGGCAATGTGTTGCCGCGCGAACCCCTGTTAATGCGCTTCGTCTCGCATACCAGCAAGAACGTGCAGGCCGTGCACATCCCCCCATACACGAATGGCTTTCTGGTGGTCGTGCAACTCGCAAAGAAGACCAATATGGGCGAGCCGCGTAACGTGGCGATGGGCGCCTTTGCCGCGCACCCGAACTTCCGCATCTGCGTCGTCGTCGAATCGGATGTGAACATCTACGACCCGTCGGATCTGATGTGGGCATTGACCACGCGGGTCGACTGGGGACGCGATGTGTTCACCATCCCCGGCGCGCAGGGGCACGAAATGGACCCTGCCAACGACAGCAAGGGAATTGGCACGAAGATCGGCATCGACGCGACTTTCGACAAAGGGCGCCGCCCATACGGCGCGCGCGTCAGCTATCCGATGGTGGAACTGGCAAAGTATCTGAGCGAGTAACGCATAGGGACACTGGCGCCGCTCAACGCCGTTGTAAGCACACTCGCCTTCCGCGTAACGCGTCGAACGAAGAAGGCGAGTGTCTCGTGTTAAAGCTTGCGCGCAAGGATGCGAGCGGAGCGGATCCAGCGCTCGTAGTCCGGGTGCTTCCACGGCGGGGGTTTGAGCGCCGCATCGAGCTGCGCTGGCGTTGACAACGCCAGGTCTTTGACAGACCCGATGCCCGCGGCCTTAAGCTTTATGACTTCGGCCGGCCCGATTCCGTTGATGTTCTCAAGCAGAATCGATTCGTCCTCTGTCACGAATGAATTGAGCTGGTCGGTGAGCACGGTGATCGCAACCTGCTGCTTTGCCGCATCAACGCCTGCCAGATCGAGACTCCTTTGCAGTTCCGTGATGTGCTGCGACAAGTCTTTCACGACTTCCTGTTGTTCGACAAACTCCTGCTGTGCGCGGTCAAGCCTGGCCTGCGTATCAACAATGCTCTTCGTCAGTTGTGCGACCACTGGCTGCTGCTCCGTGCTGTCCTGTTGTATCTGGCTGGCGCGATTTTGCACAGTGTCGACCTTGCTGGTCAATTGCACGATGACCGCATCGCGCGCGCGCGCCTCGCGTTCTGCATCTTCCAGCTTAGCCTTCAGGTCATCCGCTTCGTTCATTAATTGTATGTAGGCGACTTGCTGGGTTGTCAATTCCCGTTCTGCCTCGCTCAAGCGCCGGCGCAGATCATCGGCCTGGATCTGGTGCGCCGGCAAGGCGGGAGCGGGTTCGCCCGTCGCGGATTGCGCGCTGCCCAGGCGCGACTCCAGTTGCTTGACGCGCCCGGTCATGTCCACGACAAGTGTTTCTTTTTCTTTCAGCTTGCTGTCGAGCTCATTCATGCGCGTCTGCGCATCGCTTAAGCGCGCCAGTAAGCCGGAGTTGGCCGTCTGCTGATCGGACAGTTGCTTCTGCAATTCGCCATAACGCGCGTCCATCGCCGTCTGTTGTCCCGACAGTTGCGCAACCAGACCATCCTTCTCGCCTGCTGTGCGCTGCATCCGCGCTAACGAGACTTGCATCTCCGCCAGATCGGCGGTCAGCTTCGATATCGTCGTCTGGCGTTCGGCGCACATGCTTTGCATGCTGTCATAGCGGGACTGCATGTTCTTTAGCTGATCGCTGAACTGCGCGATCAGGTTCTTCTGGTCTGACGCGATCTTCAGCGTCGTGGCGTGACCGGCCTGCATGCTGTCAATCTGCCCGCTCAACTGCACAATGACCGCCTGGCGTTCTGCGGACGCTTTGCGGGACTGCGCGATGTCTTCATGCGCTAATGCCATATCGCTCTTCAACCGCGAGATCACATTCTCCTGTTCGGACAATGTCTGCTGCACCGCTTCCAACTGGTTCTTCGCCTCGGTGAGATAACGGGTGGCCTGCGAGATGCTTGTCTC
>CAIXPS010000558.1 GCA_903921365.1 uncultured bacterium
AGGTGATGGGGCAGGGGGCCGCGATTGTCGAAGAACTTCGAGTACATCGGCCAGACACCGTATGCATCAAACAGTTTGTCGCCGATCAGCGTCGCGCCGAGATCGCTGACCAGGTCCTTCAGCAGTGCTTTTTGCGGCGCGCCTTCATCACCGTAGATAACGTAACTGAGACCCTCATCGGGCGTCGTCAGCGGACCGTTGTCCGCCTTGGTCGTCGAAGAGAGCCATCGTTCATCGATGCCGCCCCGGTTTGCGCCAAATGCGTACAGGTCATCGGGATGCAGCTTGATGCGCTTGCCGGGAATGCAGAACGATCGTGGAACCCACGTCGGGGCGAGTCGGAGTATGCCTTCACCTTGTTCAAATGCCGTATGTGTCATGTCAAAACCTCTGGTTATTTCTCAATCACTACAACTGCGGAGCATGCCGGAATGGTAATGCCATCGCTGACATTGCGCCATGCGGGATCATCGACGAGTCGATAGCGCATCTGTCCAGCATCAGCGCCGTCGATTGTCGCCTGTGCTGTTATCGCCTTATTGTCATCATAATTGCAGATGACGATGCCTGGCCTGCCGTTTGTGCCGTTGAAAACAGCATAAGGCTGATGCGGCTTGCCGTCACTGGTCACTGTTGCGCCGACTTCGTGCCGGAATTCGCCGTCCCAGAAATACTCGCGCAGCTCAGCGCGCAGGGCGTCCATCTGCTTCCCATACGCCATCGTTGCCGGGTAATCGTCCAGGCGACCCTTGAAGTTGAACGGTTCATAGCTGATGATGTAGCGATACATCAGGCACTGGTTGATCATGTTCCTGTCGTCGAAGCCCGTGACGGCGGTCATCAGCATTGCCTGGGGGAGCATATAACGGGACAGTGGGATATGCCCTTTGCTTTCGCTGCGGTGATATGAAAGCTGGTAAGCCTCAAGCTCCCAGTCATAGCACGCTTCGCCGGCGAATAGAAAATCGGGGTTGTGCGGTTTGGATATCTGTTCCAATCGGCGCACCAGTTCGCGATCATTGGCGTATACCGGCGCGCCATGGCGATGGCCGTGGTCGTGGTCGAAGCACAGCAGGGCAGGGCCGTGATGCAGACATTCGTCGAACAGGATTCCGTCTGCGCCAAGCGCGACGGTTTTCGCAAATTCGGCCTGGCAAATCCCCAGATACTCCTCGCTCAGGAAACACATCGGCACCAGGCGCTTTGTGTTGATGTCGAGTAGCTGGGTTGCAGTCTGGTACTGATAACCGGCGTGAACCTGGTAATCGCCATAGGGGTCCTTGATCGCCAGGCGGATGAGGTCATTGCGGAACTGTGGCGTCGCGCGATCGGCCCAGGTGAACTTGGCGAACAACACCACCTTCACCCCCATCGCCTGAATCGCCGCGATGGCCTGTTTGAGTTCTTCGAAAGTGCCCAGGCGCGGGTCCGGGTCGTGTGAGGGATTGCCTTGATCCTGGCCGCCGTCGTTCCAACCCACCAGTTGAATGGCTTTCACGCCATGACGAGCGCACTCGGCGCCCACTTCCGGCAGATCTCGAAACGCGATGCGCAGTTCATCTTCGGGCGAGTTGATGTGAATCTGCTGCCACGCGTGCGGTTCGCTGGCCCAGTCGGGCACAGAGGGCAGACGCATCCAGGTGCTGCGCCAGGTCTTGTAGATGTCCACGCCCTGCTGCCAGCCGCCCTCGAAAGGTTGCAGTGCGACAGGGGTGAGCTCGCGTTTCTCACCGGGCTGGATATACGGCACGTGCACAGCAGCGAATCGCGTCGCAACGTCGCGACCGGCGATCGCGGCCGTCGCTGGGACGCGCGCGTCGATAGAACTCCCGTAACCAGGGCGTAACTCGCCAAGCCAGGCAACCAGTTCGCTGCTTGGGGCGCACACGCCCATGTACAGACCCTGTCTAGCGCCGCGCAGCAGGATATAGGGAGAGCACGGCGCGCCCAGCGCAGGGCTCCACCCGCCAACCTGTGTGGGGTAGTCGACGCCATAGTAACCGCGCAGGTTCTGGAAGGTGGGCCATATCGGCCATTCCTGGGCTGTGGCATAGCTGTACAGGAAAGTCTTGAACCACGCGTCGCTGGGCGGATGCTGGACATCCCCAAGATAGGGACAGTACACGTTCTCAACGGTATATGCTGAACGGTTGTCCACCGTCGTGTAAAACACCGCCTGTGCGTCGGTGAGGGACACGCGCAACGTGACCGTGATGTCGAGAGCGCCGCCGTGATCTGATTCGACGCCGTCCCACACCATCGTTGCTGACCGCACGTCTGCGGCGATGGAAAGACTGGTGAGCTTCTGGCGCTCGCCGGGGACAGTGTTGTTGCGCGCGCCGCTGGCATGCCAGTCGTCCTGCGCGCGCAATGGAACGAGTAATCTGAAGGACAGACCGAGTTGCGGGCGGTTGAGGATTTCCCAGCCGGTGTGGCGTGCGGTGATCCCGACCATCGCGCCCGTATCGCGCGCGAACTCGAGTCGCAAAGTATCATTTTCAAGTGTAAATGTGCTCATCATGGAACCTCGTTATTTTGTTTAACGCATATAACGTGATGTAACGTGTTATTAACGTAGACCAAGTGGATATTACAGGCCATGGGCTGTTTTGCCAAACGCGCGATTGCAACTGGCGCATGTGTAGCATTGAAGCTATATTTACGGGGATGAACTTTAATATATCAAGCAGGCACAGATGAGTATTGTCAGTATGCCCGATCTGCTCAGCCGGGCGGTTCGGGATCGATATGCTATCGGTTATTACGAGTCGTGGGATCAGTATTCGCTTGAGGCCGCTATGGAAGCGGCGGAGGACAACAACTCTCCGGCGATCATCGGCTTCGGCGGCGCGGTTACAAACCCGGCATGGCTGGATCGCACCGGCGTTGAAGAGCTCGCCGGGCTTGCCCGGTGTCTCGCGGATCACGCCAGCGTCCCAACCGCCGTTTTGTTTAATGAGGCGCGCGCGCTGGATCAGCTTGTGCGCGGCCTCCACAGCGGTTGCAACACTTTGATGCTGGACACATCGCATCTGCCATTCGAAGAGAATCTGCGGTTGACCAGGCAAGTTTGTGAACTCGCGCATGCGGGCGGCGCATCAGTGGAGGCTGAGCTGGGACGTCTTGCGGATGGGACTGATTCTGCGGTGCGCGCGAGCGGAACCGATCCTCTCGAAGCAGCACAGTTCGTGGCAGAAAGCGGTGTGGATGCGCTGGCAGTATCGATTGGTAACGTGCACATTCTCTCGGATGGAGAGGCAGCCGTGGACCTCGACTTGCTCGCCAGAATTCGCGCAACGGTCACTGTTCCACTTGTGATCCATGGAGGCACAGGCTACCCGGCGGCAGCCGTGCGCGCCGCGATTGAACGCGGTGTTGCCAAGTTTAATGTCGGCACACGATTGAAGCAGGTTTACCTTGCCGGTATCGCCGAGGCCATCGGCGGCCTGCCTGAACGGGTCAACATCCATCGCGTTGTCGGGTCGCGCGAGCAGGAGGATATCTTCATGCAGGGTAAAGGGCGGTTGAAGGCAGAGATCACACGCTACTTGCATCTGTATGGCTCAGCAAACCGGGCAATTGGCTGGTAAGGTGGAACCGCAAAAATGCACATTTTTTTACAAATGGCAACCGGCAACTTACTCACAACATTTGAACTATGGATTAATGAATCCGGAGGAAAACGATGAACTCACGCGAACGAATGCTCACTGCGCTTAACAACGGCAGGCCAGATCGCCTGCCGTGTCAGGTGCATGGGTGGATGGACTATTACCTCAGGCATTACCTGAATGGGATGGATTGGTGGCAGGCTTATGAGAAATTCGACATGGACTATGCCATCTATGTGTCGCCGACCTATCGGTTTTCAGAACACGATCTGGCGCGCTGGCGCACCGATCGGATCGAGCACGGCATGGATGCCGACGGCAACCACCGCTGGGAAGAAATCATCACAACGCCCAAAGGGACGCTGCATCACGCCGGCGCCGTGAACGACATCACGCCCTGGGAGACGGAATGCCTGATCAAGACTGAGGATGACTTCCATTTGTGGAATGAGTTCTATCCCGTGCCCGTCGGCATCGACTTCAGCCCAATCCAGAAGGTAAAGGATCGCCTGGGGGACAAGGGCATCATCCGCAGCCATCCATTCAGCCCGGGGCAGGGCAGCCCATGGCAGAGTTTCTGCACGATGGTGGACACCGAGAAAGCCATCATGATGGCGATCGACACACCCGACTTTCTGCACTATGCCTTGAACGCAATTCTCCAGAAAACCCTTAAGGCGCTCGACATGTGGAAAGGCACGCCGGCGGATATGGTTGAAGTCGGCGGTGGCGCTGGATCAAATACGGTCATCAGCCCGAAGCTGTTCCGCGAGTTTTGCCTGCCTTATGACCAGCAACAGAATACAATGCTGCACGCAGCGGGTGTGAAGGTTGTGTATCACCTGTGTGGTGGTTTGATGAAGATGCTTGATCTCGTCGCGGAATCGGGCGCGGACGGCCTCGAAACCATGACCCCGCCCGCGATGGGCGGCGACTGCGATTTGCGCGAGGCCTCCCGGCGCGTGGGTGACAAGCTGTTCTTTATCGGCGGGTTTGACCAGAACGCAGGCTTTGAACATGGGACGCCAGAGTCAGCGCGACGCCAGGTCATCGAGTGCTTCGAGGCGACTCGCGATCACGCCGGCTACATCTGCGCCCCATCCGATCATTTTTT
The DNA here is from genome assembly GCA_903921365.1 of uncultured bacterium. Taxonomy (GTDB): domain Bacteria; phylum Chloroflexota; class Anaerolineae; order J036; family Brachytrichaceae; genus CAIXPS01. The sequence goes on from CAIXPS010000558.1 coordinate 4,726, forward strand.
TGCCGGCGATCCTGCGTGTTTGCAGGCCTTTGCCGACGCCGCCAAGGAGTGCGTCTATTAACCATGACACAAATGACCTCTCGTGAACGCGTGCTGGCCGCGTTGAATTTCCAGACTCCCGACCGCCAGCCCAAAGATATGGGCGGCATGTTGTCCACGTGCATCAGCGCGTTTGCCTATCCAAAGCTTGTGGCGGCGTTGGGGCTGCCCCCGCGATTGCCCAGGGTCTATGACACTGGACAGATGCTCGCCATGCCGGACCTCGACGTTCTTGATGCGCTGGGGTGTGATTGCGTTGTGCAGTGCTATGGGGCAACCAATGCCTATGATCAGGAAGATTTCTGGTATCCGTATGACTTTGCGGGTCGCTTGCCGGCGTTGGTGCGAAACCCGCACGCGTTCGTCACACAGCCCGACGCCAGCATCTTGCAGAATGGCGCCTCGCGCATGGTGTCCGCATCCTACGTGTTCGACGAGGCGCACGGCGGTCAACCCGTGGACTGGACGAGTGAGCTGCCTATGTATGACCTGAAGCAATATCGCGAGGCGCTCGAAGATCGTGTGCTTACGGATGAGCAGGTCATCGCGTTGCGCGAGTTGTGCAAGCGCGTGCGCGAATCGAGCGACCGCGCCGTGTTTATGAGCGAAGGCTCACTCTCGCCCGATATTTCCATTCATTCCCACGGCGGGATGGCGGTGTTCCCGATTCTGTGCCTGACCGAACCTGATTACGTGCGCGAGTTGCATGACATCAATACGGAAGTGACTACTCGAAACATCCGCATGCTGATGCCCGAAATCGCGCCGTACGTGGACGTGGTGATGGCTGCCGCGGATGACTGGGGCACGCAGAACAGCACGATTGCTTCCCCCGCTACTTTCAAGGATCTGTTTCTGCCGTATCGACGTCGCATCAACGATGAGTTCCACCGGGTAGCGCCGCCAGTCAAGATATTCCTGCATTCATGCGGCGCGATCTATAGCATCATGGATATGATCATCGAGGCGGGTTTCGATATTCTCAACCCGGTGCAATGGTGCGCGGGTAAGCACAGCTTCCGCGAATGGAAGGACAAGGCGCGCGGCCGCATCGCTCTATGGGGCGGTGGGGTTAACTCTCAGGTAACGCTGCCTCTGGGGAGTGTGGCCGATGTCGAGCGTGAAACGCGCGAAGTCGTCAGCTATTTGAAGCAGGATTCCGGTTACATATTTTGCAACATCCACAACATCCTGGCTGAAATCGAACCTGAGAAGGTCATTGCCATGTATCGCGTTGCAGGAGAGGCGTAGACACGACGCCAGAAGTAGATTTATTCATGTTTAACTTTAATTATCACAACCCGACCCAGATCGTTTTCGGCAAAGGCACGATTGCTCAGTTGCCAAAGCTGCTCCCCGCAATCCCGGCCGGCAAGACTATCCTATTGACGTATGGCGGCGGCTCGATCAAAAAGAACGGCGTCTACGACCAGGTGATCACTGCGTTGGCAGGCTATTCAGTGGTGGAGTTCGGCGGCATCGAACCCAATCCACGCTATGAGACGTTGATGAAGGCCGCACAGCAGGCGCGCGAGGCAAACGTCGCATTTCTACTGCCAGTTGGCGGCGGCAGCGTGTTCGATGGCACAAAGTTCATTGCAGCAGCAATACCCTACACGGGCGCAGATCCATGGGACATTCTTGCCCATGATGCGCCAGTCAACACAGCCATACCCCTTGGCGGCGTACTGACGTTGCCGGCGACTGGATCAGAGATGAACCCCGTCGCTGTCATCTCACGCGATTCCACACAGGAGAAGTTGGCGTTTGGCAATCCACTCGTCTATCCGCTGTTCGCGATTCTCGATCCTGAGACGACGTACTCCCTGCCGGCGCGGCAGGTCGCCAACGGAATCGTCGATGCCTTTGTGCATGTGCTCGAACAATATCTGACTTATCCGGCGAACGCCCCGCTGCAGGATCGGCAGGCTGAGGCGATCATGGCGACATTGATCGAGGAAGCGCCCAAGGTCATTGCCAACCCGACCGATTACGACGCTCGCGCCAACATCATGTGGAGCGCCACGCAGGCGTTGAACGGGTTGATTGCGTGCGGCGCGCCGGCGGATTGGGCCACGCACATGATCGGGCATGAACTGACCGCGTTTTACGGCGTCGATCACGCTCA
>CAIXPS010000559.1 GCA_903921365.1 uncultured bacterium
ACAACCGAAACGGCTGGTGAAGCCGTCATACACCTCGTTCAAGTCGGCGCGCAGCGACTCAATATGAGTCAGTGATGCAGCGTTGATTTCCGCAGCCAACAGTGACTTGGCGGATTCGTAGATGGTCTGCATGCCCGTGATGCGCTCACGCTGCTCGAAACTCGCATCACCGGTGACGGGGAATAGCGTGCGCGGTGAGATCGATTCGAGATCAACACGGTGCGTCATATCATTGCCGGGTGATGCGGGGTTCGTGAAGATGCCGGCTGGTAACACTGCCGACAGTACCTCAATCATGGCCGCGCCGATATCACGCCCGTCTCCCTTGACCGTGAACTCGTCATCCCGGTACAGCCCGCGTGACAATGCCGGTCTGCCCAGCATCCACTCCGGGTGGTCGATGTAGATCTGGTTAATGTTGGTTGCCGTCAGATGGTCGAAGCGATCGGGCAATGTGATCGTGCCAAGGTCAGTCCAGTTATTGGGGCCAGTCGCGCAGTCCGTCCCGTCCTTCTTGCGCAGAAACAACACGTCGGTGACGACCTCTGTGCCGGCGTTCCTGGCGAACGCGGTTTCAGGCAGCCGCACTGCCCCCAGCAGATCCGCCCGTTCTGCCAGCCAGCGCCGCACACGGTCATCCTGTTTGTCAGTCGTGTATTTGCTGGTGATGTAGACAATAATCCCGCCGGGTCGCACCAGCGCCATGGTTTTGGCGAAGAAGTAATCATGGATGCAGGCGCGCAGGTATTTGAGCTTCATCGACGGGTCGCTGACCGGATAATCGCCGAATGGGATGTTCGATATGGCCAGGTCGAAGTAGTTATCGGGCAGCGCCACGTTCTCAAAACCGGCTTCGTACACGTGCGCTTGAGGATGGAGATGTTGCAGGATGCGGGCAGACAGTCCGTCCAGTTCGACCGCGACGCGCCGGCTCCTCGCGCGCAGCTCCAATGGCATGGCGCTGTAGAAGTGACCGATGCCGGCGGCAGGTTCCAGACAGCGAATCCTGTCGAGCTGTCCGATACCCAGGTGTTCCAGCGCGCGCCAGATGGCTCGCACAACCGGGATGGCGGTGAAATGGGCGTTCAAGCTGCTGGCCTTGATGCTGTCCCATTCCTCTTCCGTGAGCATATCCAGGAAGTCGTCGTCCTCCTGCGCCAGTTTCAACACACGGCTGTCGCCCCACCCGGTGTATCGTGCGAGTAAGCGCTGTTCGTCGAACGTTGCCGGTCGGTCTTCGATTTCGAGTTGCCTGAGAAGGCGAAAGGCGGTCACGTTGCTGCGATAACGCTGAGCTGGACCACCGAGATCGTCCAGACACTCGCCTAACTCAAAAGCGAAATCGGTCGGTTGAGGGTCTCTGCTCTGTGGGTGAACCGGGGTAATCACGTTGTCGTCAGCCATTTCACCAACGACAACCGAGGGAATAGTCATTTGAAATACTCCTGACAACGAAACAGACCCTGCATAGGGGCTGTTTCGTAAAAACGGGGAATATGAAAGTCGGTTATGCGATCATCGGCTCGACGGAATTACTGTCATTGATTGAGAGCACAGGGTCTGGCACGGGATTGGATGCAGTCGCGTCGCCACTCTCAACCCCGGCAATAATGCGTGCCGCACAGGTTGTGATCGCCTTGAACCGGTCGCGGATCGCGTTCGCATCGGCGCCCCATAGCGCGAGGTAGGTCGGACAGTTCAGCCCTTCCAGCCCATAGTGGCACCCGACGACGTAACCGACCGATTCGGCATCGATCTCGGCAGTTTTACGCGCGACCCGTTCGCCTGTGCGATGGAGCAGCTCGTGCGCCAGCTCATGGATCAAAGTCTCCGTGCCGGCCCTTTCTCGCAATGTGATCGCGCCGCCATGGCTCGCGCCTTCAGCGTTACCATGTAATTCGCCGGTGCGCACCGTGATGCCCAGTGATTCGGCGAACGTGATCAGGCGTGCATGCAGCACTTCCTGCCGGGCCGGGCTGCGCCAGTCCGGCAACGGCGGCAGGTCTTTACCTTCTGTCTGGCTGACGTCGAAGACGTAGCCAACCTTAAAGCCGACGCGTGATGCGGGCGTGGCCGGTTCCTGGCCTGACTTGGATGCTGCGTCTTCTGCGCGAACCTCGGCCTGCACTTTCGACCGCAGCAGGATGGGGACGAGGATCGCGATACCATGCTCGCCGCGTTTGACGAAACGGCCCAGCTTTTTCCAGGTCTGGAAGCCGGCGACGTGTCTGGCATCAGGCTGCGCCAGCATGATCATGAGCATGTTGTTCCACGAGTAGCGGTGGAACCGGGCACAGGCTGTGAGGAAGTTTTGCACTGCATCTGACAGACGCACGGCATCGGTGCAGTGCGCCAGATCATCGACATAACCACTGATACTTTCGAGCAAGTTTTGGGCAGTCGCCCGTTCGGAATCATTGCTTTGCATTAGGAATGCTCCAGGAGAGGCTGGCACCATTGGCTGATCCAATGGTGCCAGTTCATGTAGATCAGATTGGAAGACACGAACCACTCAGCAACTGGTCTGTTGTAGTGGCAACACTGTGCGCATCACGCGTCGTTGAAACCCAGACCGCGCTCCTTCAGGCTGACCCAGTTCTTGCCAATAACGATGTGATCAACCACCTCGCAGTCCAGCAGCTTGCCGGCCTTAACGAGATTGGTGGTCAACTTGACGTCCTCAGCAGATGGGGATGCGTCACCGGAAGGATGATTGTGAGCAATGATGAGCGCCGCCGCATTGTGCCGAATGGCCGCCTTAAACATCTCGCCGATGCGCACTCCGCATGAAGACAGACTACCCCTGTAAAGCATCGGCGCACAGATGACGCGGTTACGAGTGTCCAGGAGCAGGGTGCGCACTTCCTCCTGCTCAAGCGAACTCATTTCGACCATCAGGAGCTGCGCAGCGTCAGATGGCGTCCTGATTTGGGGTCGTTCGTCAGAAATCGGCACAAGCGCTCGCCGGCCAAGTTCAAGTGCTGCCTTGAGCCGGATCGCACTTTTCTCGCCCAGACCATGTGCGATTTGCGTGAGTTCGATAACGGGCGCATGTGATATGGCGCCCAGCGTCACATACCGGCCGATAAGTTCGCGCGCGATGGACTCCGCTTTGGATCCACCGATCAGAGCCTGCAACAGTTCTGCGGTATTGCACACGGCGGGACCGTCTCTCAGGATGCGGCTGGCGGGACGCTCAGCGGCGGGCAATTCAACCAGGGTTGCGGGGCGATAGGCGATGAAGCTGCCCTGCACCAAAGCAGATCGTGATTTGTTGTTCGTCACGTTTCTCCTTCAAATAGAAACAACTCCTGCAGATAGCCTGCAGGAGTTGTTTGTGCAATGGAGTCGCGGTTCGCGACGCCAATCTTTAGTTGATATGAACTGACTCGCCGGCGCGGGTGAAAATGGATTCGGGCAATGGAACCCGCCAGTCAGCACCGAGTTCGTGCGCGATGATCTGCCGGACAGGCTCAAAGCGCGTTTCAGTCGGCAATTCATCCAGCATACAGTGCAGGGTGGTTGTCCTCAGTGCCGCGACGATGTCCGGCAGGTTGGCAACAGCCACAGTCGGGTTGAGCAGTTCACCAAGCCCAGCAATGACCAGCGTCTCTGCCGCCTGCTGTTTGCGCGCCACTTTGATGTCGCGCACGTCGGACATGGTCAGTTTGCCCTTCTCACCCAGTCGCTCGCGCAGGCTGTCCTGGAACACTCTGGGCAGTGGCGCAATGGATTCGGCCACCGCGACCGCCAAGTGTCCCTGTCCCAAACCCGCGACGATGTCCGGGTGCAGCGTCGCCAGCTTCATGCGCCGCCGGATGCGCCCAATAGGCATGCCGGTGATCTCGCTGATCTCGCACTCAGTCGCGCCACGTCGCTGCAGGCGCTGGATCGCGTTGAAGTCGGCCACGGGGTTGTCGCGGCGTTGTTCGTTGAGCACCATCGTGATGAGGTCGGGGATGAAGCTGTTGGCCTCGTACACAGTCGCCGGCACACTGCTCAACCCGGCCAGTTTTGCAGCCGCGATGCGTCGCCGGCCATCCGCAACCCGCAGCCGGGTATTGCTGCCGTCATCAAATACCACAATGGGCGTGATGACGCCAAAACGTTTGATCGACTCCACGAATTCACATCCTGGTGTGATCACATCAGACACCTCCAGCACTTTCAGATCGAGCGTCCTTTCGTGTGGCAGCGGCAGCGTCACCGCCTGACCAAGGAATTCGAACATCGTCTCAGTCATCGCACACCTCCACCGGCAGGCGGGCTTGTTCTGCCGACCGTTGAGCCTCCGCATGCGAACCATCACTGGCGCGGATGACCGCCAGGTTTGTAATCGGCAGCACCATGAAGATCGCGAGTCGATACTGCGGATGGATTCCGTCAGGGCGCGCCCAGGCGTTGTAGATGAAGCCTGGCATCTGCCGCGCTACTGCGGTTAACCTCGACTCATCGGGCATGCGACACATGGATGGGGTGATGTGTCTCGTAATATGAGCCGGGATCGCCCCAGCCTCGACATCGACCCACCACAGGCCCGCGCACATGATGGGCGGCAATCTCACGGATTCATGCTCAGGGACATGTTTGGGACAGTGCCAGCCCGTTGGCATCCAGGCGCCCATGGCGTCGAAGTACTCGCCGGCGTTGTCGATCTGCGCACGGCGATGTAACAGCACAAGCTTACTGTCGGAGGTGAGCTTGGAAAAATCCAGCGTTCTCGCCAGCCGGCGTGACGCGCCTAACACCCTCACCTCCTCGATGAAGTCAGCCACATTGGGATAATGCTCCGAGCCAACGATGTCGAAGATGTGCCAGACGCCGTTGACCTCGACCAGCTTGACCCCGATTGAACTTAAGCCCAGCGCACCGGCGTCGCTGACCCGCGGCGGATCGACCAGAAAGTGCTCAATCGGCCGGCCCCATATGCTCAACCCGCACTCGGCATAGATAGCGCCCTGTTTGCGTGTGCCGCACCCGCGAGACCGCGCAGCGGAGCGTACTGTAGAAATACCCATTTGGTTTACCTCTGAAAAACAACTGCGCGGCAGGAGGATTATGGCCTCTGCCGCGCACGGGACGTAACGTGATATGGATAGACGAACGGTGATTAACTGGCCAGCCAGCTCTGCACTTGTCTGAGCCCTGCCCAACCCGCATAATCCGTTTGCAGTCGCGCGAGTATGGCCTGGTAGATGTCCGGCGCTTGACCACAGGTCATGTTGAAGATCGTGTCCTCGCCGGCCAGAATGCGATCCAGCAGTTCATGCCCCTGCTCTTTCATGTATTTTTCAGGACCGACGATGTAGGTCATTCCTGTCTTTTCATCACTCTCCAACTCAAAGCGCATAGTGGGTTTTGAATCTGACATCATTCACTTCCTTTTCTCAAGTCTCAAGCGCCAGCTTTCTCAAGTGCTCGCTCGAAGATTCCTTTGCCGCAGTCGCCCTGTTGCAGCAGTTCGCCGCAGTCCTTGGCGCCGGGCCATGTGAGGATGGTGGTGCGGATGCCGCGATCCGTGAGCGTGCTCATCAGCTTCAGCGCCGCATCGTGACCGGCCTGATCCTGATCCAGCGCGATGAGCACGCGCGGTTTGGGTCGCATCAGCGTCAGATCATTGACGGCTCGGGTGTGTCCAACGCCAAGCAGCGCCATCAGCCTGAAGTCGGCATCCAGCTTCCACTGCACCAGTGCGGCGTAATCAAACGGTCCTTCTACGATGACCACACCCCGGTCTGGTTGACCGCACTGCATGGGTTGCTTGTGCGCCAGTCCATCCGGTAGCCCAAGGTACTTGGGTTCCTGTTCCTTGCGCAGCGCCCGGCCGATCATGAAGACAGCATCATCACCATCGAGCACAGGGAAGACGAGGCGCGACCGCATCATCTCGCCATACTGAGTCAACAGACCCACCTGCGCGCCAAGCCCCAGGTTCACGCCGCTGCCGTGCAACGCGCGTGCCAGCGTCTGGCCATCTGAATAGCCGATCTTCAGGCGCGTGATGGTGTCAACGCTCACACCGCGCCCGTCAGGGCCGGCGTTCTTGAGGTAGTTCAATGCGGGTATGTTGCCGGCAAGGACATGCTGATAGTGCGCGACGGCGGTATTCAGCACGGCGCGTGTTTCTGGTGAAACCACCTTCGCAATCTCAACAGGAGCAGCCGGTCGTGCCACTGTGCGGGGCGTATCCGCTGCGGCGTCGCCATAGACATAGCGCTGTTTGAGCGTCTCAATCGCCGTGCGCAGATCACAGTTCTCGGCCAGCATGACCAGGTCAATCACGCTGCCGTGCCGGCCACAGGCGAAGCAGTGGAAGTGATCGTCGCTCTCATAAAGCATGAACGACGGGTGGCGGTCGCTGTTCTGTCCGCACAGACAACGACACACCGAACGTTCCGTGCCGCCTGGTTTCACCTCGCCATACTGTGCGGCCACGTCGCTGATGCGAGCCGCCGCTTTGATTCGATCGATCACATCATGTGCGCGTGTCTCTTCATGCGTTCTGGTATTCAAGGTTGTCACCTCTTTTTGGCATGCTTTGTTGGCATGCTAATGTGGCATAACGCGCTGTCCATACCCATTCTGTTTAGAGGCATCCCCCCGGTTTGCAGCAACCGCCGTTGACCAATCGGGTGGAAGCCGGGTGAAGACCGCTGGCGGCAATCCCTGCAGGAAGCGTGAAGGCGCCACATCCCGGCCGTTGCGCTGGCGCGCGTAGGTCAGGCACAGTGCGTCAGTCGCGCGGGTGAAGCCGACGTAACACAGCCGGCGTTCCTCTTCGAGCCCGCGCCGCGAATCCTGGTCGTAGTAGTGCGGGATGCGCCCTTCCTCCAGGCCGGCCACGAAGACTAGCTTGAACTCCAGGCCTTTGGCATCGTGCAACGACATGACCTGCACGCGCTCACGCCCTACCGAGGTCAGCGGGTCCTGACCGCTCATCGTGTCCACCTCATCCAGGAAATCGGTCACGCGCTCGTAGGCGCAGGCCATGCGCCACAGTTCACGAACACGATCCAGGCGTTCGGCTGCGTTTGACATGGACAGCAAGGAACGTTGCAGACCGATGCCATCCTCAGACATCACGAACTCCACCACCCGCGCCGGGGGTGCATCGCGCAGACCTTCTAGACGCTGAATGGCGTCAAGGAATGCGCGCACGCCGGCGCGAATCTTTGGCTCAAGCACCGCAATGCGCTCTCCATCCAGCAACAGCTCCGCCGTGACCTCCGGGGATTCGCCTCTCAGAAGCGCCAATTCCGTTGGCCCCAGACCTCGCGGTGGCGCGTTGATGACCGTGCGCAAGGCATAGTCATCGCCCATGAAGTCCTGCGACAGGGCCAGATATGCGAGTGCCTGGCGCACCTCACTGTGATCGAAGAAGCTGCCCCGGCCTACCACGTAGTATGGGACGCTCGCGTGCAGCAGGGCGTTCTCGATGGGATGAATCTGGGCGTTTGTGCGACACAGCACGGCGCACTCGTCATATCGCGCGAAGCCGCAGCGCACCGCGCGCGACACTTCGCTCGCGATGGTAAACGCCTCCTCATGTTCGCTGGAGACTCGCAGCAGCGCGACCGAGAGCCCGCATGGTTTGATCGCCTGCTGCCGGGGTTTCATATCCGCGAGCAACGCGTCTCCCAGTGCCACGATGTTGGCGCTGGAGCGGAAGTTCTGGGACAGGCATACGGCACTCGCGTCCGGGAAGTCGCGCCGGAATTGCTCGAATCCTTCGCCGCCCATCGCCCCTCGGAAGGCATAGATCGATTGCCACGCATCTCCAATGACTGTCAGTTTGGCGTGAGCGCCGGTGATGCGCCGCAGCACCTCATACTGGGGCCGGCTTGTGTCCTGGAACTCGTCGACCAGAATGTGCTGCCAGCGGTGCTGGTAGAAATCGAGCGCAGCCGGTATCGCGAGCAACAGGAGCGGCTGCAGGATGAGGTCGCCGTAGTCCACTGCGTTGGCTTTCTTTAGCTCGGCCTGGTACGCGGTGTAGCACGCAGCCAGCGCGTCATGAACTGCATCCGCAGGCTGGCGAGTGAAAGCGTCTGGACCAGTGCCTTTGGCTTTGGCGTCGGCGATGAGGTTTGAAACCTCCTCAGTTCCGAGTCGCGCGAGTGGATGGGACGGCGTCGTGCAGACCGTCTTTGCTGCGGCTGCAACCATGCTTCGACTCTCAGTTGGCGTGATCACGCGGGGTTTACGGTGACGGTCATCCAGCTCATAACCGAGTAAGTCGCCGGACTCGCGCAACATCCGGAGACCAAGCGCATGCAGCGTGCACACCATCATGAGCTTCGCGGATGCCGGTTCGACCAGATCAGCCAGGCGTTCTCGTAATTCGCGCGCTGCCCTGACGCTGAAGGTCACGACCAGAATGTTGAACGGGTCGCATACCCCCGTGTTGACGAGGTGCGCAACACGATGCGCCAAGACGCGCGTTTTGCCGCTGCCGGCTCCTGCAGTCACCATCAACGCTCCGGGGCAGGTGACTGCACACTCTTGTTCCGGGGTCAGTGTCATCG
>CAIXPS010000560.1 GCA_903921365.1 uncultured bacterium
AATCTCGTTGTCATCAATACTGATACATATTACGCCGGTAGATATCAGTAGTTCGCGAGCTAACATCAACCGTGGATACATCATGTTGAGCCACTTCGAGTGGAAGCGCCCATCGCTCTTCGGGTTGCTCACCAGCAACTCGCCGCCTTCGCCCATCTGACCGGTCTTGCGCAGGTAATCGTCGGTGCTGTCGGTAAAGTCGTCCTCGTAGATGAAATCGTTGCCGGTGTTGTACGGCGGGTCGATGTAGATCAGCTTGACCCGCCCGGCATACGCCTTGCGCAACAGCTTCAACACTTCGAGATTGTCGCCTTCGATGAACAGGTTGCGCGTGGTTTCCTCGTTCACCCCTTCACCCGGCGCCGGATGCAACGCCGCGTGACTCGGCTGCGCCGCAAGCTTGCGGGCTTCACGCTTGCCCGGCCAGAACAGCCCGAAATGCTCTTCGGGGCGATCATCATCCTCGATGGCCGCGCCGAGAAGCTCGCGCAACACATCCCAGTTGATCTTGCCGTCGGCAAAGGCTTCGGGGAAACTGGCTTTCAACGCATCGGTGCGTTCCTGTGTCAAATTGTCGGGTTTCAGTTTTTGTGCGTGCATAGTGTTTTATCACTGCCGTAATTCTCTGCGAGACATCACTGCCAATACAGTCAGGACTTTGCAAGCCGGTTGAGCATTTCGGTCCGCGCGGCGGCGTGATCCATCTCGGCCACGCGCCATTCGTCGCGCTCGTCGTCATCGCCGAAGTCATCCAGCACATACTGGCGGTATTGGTTATCTGAAGTGCGGCGACCCGAGGTCATAAACTGCCGATACGAGGCGCACGAGAAACGCGCGTCGCAGTTGCGGCACACATGCGTGGCAAACGGGACGTGCGTTCCGGGTGCATGCTGGCGCAGCACCTCGATATCCGGCGGGCCAAATTCGCCGTCCTCGATCCTATCCACAACGGCGCCGAAGTCATTTACGGTGGATTCGACCTGGTCAGCGTCAAACGGCATCTCGATAATCGGGTTCCAGCGTTGCAGCGCGCGTTCCAGCCGCCGCTCATCGCGGATTTGCAGCGCCCGGTTGATCTCATCGGGCAAAGACGTGCAGATCACGGCCGTCTCGTCGAGGCACTGCTTGCGCAACACCTGCCAGATGTGGGCGTAGATGTTCAGTTGCCCCAAATAGGAGGTCTTATTGCCCTCGATCGATTCGCGGTCGTGGGTTTTGATGTCGTACATCACCGTCCTGTCGCGTGACAACTCAGGGTCGGCCTCTTTGACGATATCGACGATGCCCTCGATGCTAAAGCTGCGTCCCCTGGGCGTGTGCTGACCCGGCAGACTCAGTTTTACTTCGGTTTCGGTCACGCGCGTCGCAACGTCATGCAGCCTGCGCCAGTACATCAGAACCTGGTTCAAGGCCATCTCCTTCACGTAGGAAGCGAGCGAGTGACCACCCTCCAGCTTGAGCGTTTCAAAGTTGTCGTTGAAGAACTCGATGATGTGTTGTTCGATTTCCTGGTCTATCATCGCGCGCCTCGTGTTGTATCGGCTGGCGCATTCTCACGCTGACCGATCAAGAACTGATGCAGATCATCCAGGGTGCGATGCACCAGACTGCCGAACATCATCGTCGATGTGCGCGATGGCACGAATCCGTACTTGCGAAACACCATGTACTGGCGCGGACATTTCTGATACATCATGTAGTCGGAGGTGAAGCTGTAATTGCGCGGCGTCTCGTCCGACTTCATCGCCATCTTTGGGACACTGGCGATTTTCAATTCCGGAATGCGCGAAATGCCGTTGCCGATCAAGGCGTCAAATGCAGGGCTGAGTCGCTGACCTCTCCCTTTGAAGTGCGCCAGCACGAGGAGTTTCTGCGCACGTGAAAGCGCCACGTAGAACATGCGCATGATGTCGAACTCGCTTTGTCTTTCGAGTGGCTCGCCATCGCGTTCGACATAGGTGTGCAGCAGACGTTCGTTCAACTGCGGGCCACGGTCTTCCTTGCGCGGATTGCCCAGCACGACAACTGGGAATTCGAGTCCCTTGCTCTGGTGGATGGTGAGAAATGGGATGCGCCCGCGCGGGAACGGGTCTTCGGCATCCTCGTATTCCGCCTCGCCGCGGCGGAAAAGCGCGAACAGGAACGACATATACAGGATGCGCTGCATCTTGTCTTCCTGCAGCAAGTCGCCCGTGATCAGCGAAACGTATTCTTCGGCGAAACGCGCCAGATATTGCGAGATCAGGCCGAGGTTGCAGATAGGGCCTTCGTCGCGGCCCGACTCGGCCAGGTCGAACATATGCCGAAACGGCTGGAACCCGCACAGCCGGTAGAACAGGTCAAGCAGGTTCCAGTCGATCGAGGTTGCGCTCTTGATGACGTACGAGAGCGCTGGCGCATTGCCGGTGGCGGCGCGGCGTTCCATCATCTTCTCGAAGTGACTGCTCTCAAGGCTGTGGCGCGCTTTGCCGGACAGGTCGCGCGCTGCGATTAAGGCAGTTTTCATCTGGCTATGGTCGTAGGGGTCTTTTATATCCCAGCCTTTTTTCTGCGCGACCGCCAGCATCGCCTCGTAGTCAACGCGAGCGCGCTCAAGCTCAGCCTGACAATCGCTGATATAGTGGCCCAGTTCCCGGTCTTTGGCGCACAGTTGTTCGGCGGTGGCTGCACAGACATCAATCCAGTCGTGGAAATGGCTGTAATCCTGACCGGGAAAGTCGCCGCGCACCGGTTTGCCGAAGATGCGCACCATCAAGCCGAACAAATCGATGGCTTCGTCGACTTCGAGGAAACGCCCGGCGCGCGGCGCGTAGACCTGCAACCCCTCGTCTTCAAGCGCCTGCTTCATGCGCGCGACCTGGTCGGTCATCTTGCCTTTGTATTTGAGTGATGGATACAGAAACGCGATCTGGCTGGGGTCTTCCACGCGACCTTCGTCAATCAGTCTGCGCACCAGCCCGGCGATCTCCTTACAGACCACCAGTGGTTCCGCCGGCTGGCTGGCGACGACCGACACTTCTTTGTCGGCGCTGTTGGCAACGATCTTCTTGCTGGCAACACGGTAAAAGCCACCGCCTTCTTTGCGCCAATTACACTGGTTGAGAAAGTCGCCAAAGAACTTAACGACCTGCACACGCGAGCGATAGTTGGTTGCGAGCGGAATCTCACGCGGCGCAACCCCCAGCCGCTGCTGGCAGCGCTTTGGGAACTGCACGAAGTTCTCCACCGTTGCGCCGCGAAAGCGGTAGAGCGCCTGATCATCGTCGCCCACCACACAAATGTTGCGGTGACCGGCTGCCAGCCTGAAAAACAGGCTCTCCTGAATTGTGTTCGTGTCCTGGTACTCGTCAATGATGACGTGCTTGAACACGTTCCCGCCGCCGCTGTAGGCATCGAGAACGGAATGCGCCTCCTGTTGTAACAGGGCGAAATCCACGCGACGAGGCTGACCTGGCGGGCGGAGTGATTCGAGGTAATGAGCGTAGAGTTCAACGACGGTGTGCAATCCCGCGTCAGTCACCTGCGGGAGCAAAGACTGTGGATCGATGCGTTCCTCAGACAGGCGGTTAAAGAAAGAGATGCAGTGGGTGACGGCTTCGTGCCGCGAGGATGACTTGGACTCAAAAACCTGGTTGATGACGCTATTGGCATCTTCGCCCAACCCGACCCTTTCGACCAACTGCTCCCAGGTGCGTTTGTTGTACAGGTGAAAGTATTGACCGAGGTCATCGAGGAGCACCGAGGATTTACCACGCGCGCGATTCAAGTGGAAGCGCCGATCCAGGATCAGACGCCGGCAGAGCGAATGCACGGTCCCGACGTACATCTCAGCCAGATCGTAAGGATCATTGGTGAAGTTGCTGGCGGCGCCCAACAAAGACCGCAGACCTTCTTTGAGTTGCCCGGCGGCCTTCTCGGTGAACGTCGCCAGGTAGATCTCTTTCGGGCTGACGCCGTTGCAGACGATCAGGTTGACCGCGCGCCAGAGCAACACGCGCGTCTTGCCCGACCCAGGGCCGGCCGGCAAGTAAAGCGGCCCGTCGATGTGTCGGATCGCCTTTTCCTGTTCCGGGTTGGGCTTGAACTGATAAATGCCCCAGAGCTTCTCAAGTGAGACTGTAGTCATGGTTGTAGTATCGCGCAAAGATGGCGCGCAAAGATGTCTGACTTCTCGGAGAAGTCAGACATCTTTGCGCTCGCTAGTTTGCCGACATAGTCTCCGACAACGGCGCGGGTGCGGCCGCGGCCATGATGGCGCCTGCAGCCTCATGCGCGGCGTGCCCGTTGCCGTTGCCGTTAGCGTCCGCACCGTCCACTGGGGCCGTGTGGGCGTTCAAAAGCCTGTAATACAGCCCGCGCTGCGCGATGAGTTGTTCGTGGCTGCCCTGTTCGGCAACGAGCCCCTCCTGCATCACCACGATCAGGTCGGCGTTGCGGATGGTGCTGAGGCGGTGCGCGATCACGAACGCGGTGCGCCCCTTTAACAGCACGGTGAGCGCGCGCTGGATCAACCGCTCGGTCTGTGTATCCACCGACGACGTCGCCTCGTCGAGGATCAAGATGCGCGGGTCGGCGATGAGCGCGCGCGCGAACGACACGAGTTGGCGCTGTCCCAGCGACAGGCGGGCGCCACGCTCCTGCACATCGTAGTCGTATTTTTCAGGCAGCTTGGCGATGAATTCATCCAGGTGCACGGCGCGCGCAGCCGCCTCGACTTCCTCCATCGTGGCGTCCAGCTTGCCATAGCGGATGTTGTCGCCGATCTTGCCGCTGAAGATAAACGGGTCCTGCAGCACGAGCGATATCTGGCTGCGCAGCGACGGCAGTTGCACGTCGCGCAGGTCATGACCATCAATCATCACGCGCCCCTGGCTCGGATCGTAGAAGCGCATGATCAGGTTGATGATCGTCGTCTTGCCCGCGCCGGTCGGCCCGACGATGGCCACGGTCTGACCGGGTTTGACGTTCAGGGTGACCCCGCGCAATGCGGCCTTGCTGTTCTCCTCATACTTGAAGAACACGTCGTCGAAGCGCACTTCACCGTTGATGCGCGGCATGGCAACGGCGTCAGGCTTGTCGGCCACTTCGGGTTTCGCATCGATAAACTCGAAGATGCGCTCTGCGGAAGCCATCGCGCTGAGCACCTGCGAATACACGCGGCTGAGCGCGCTGACCGGCCCCCAGAACCGCCACAG
>CAIXPS010000561.1 GCA_903921365.1 uncultured bacterium
TGGCAGCGGGCGTGTCCCCGGCGAAGGCGCAACTGACCAGACTGGCGAAGATGGCAGCGGTGATGAGGGTAGCGAGAGTTCGCTTCAACGGCCATACCTCCTGTTGTACAGCGAGAGTAACCAGTACTGTTCGACACGCGCGGCGTTCGCCCAGATCGGCGGCTCATTCTGGCTCACTTCGCATCGCGCCTGTGTAACGCACGGCGGCTCTCGCATGGTCGGCCACGAAAACAGCCACGAGGATCAGGATGAATGGGTCGATACTGAATCTGAAGCGGTTGTTCTCGCCGACATCCAGCATCGTGCCTGTCATGCTCACGTACAGGACTGTTGCGAGCACAAATAGAATCACCAACGAAGAAGGTTGAGTGAGACGCCCATTCCGGCAAGCAGCGACCACGGTCAGAGCAGCGAACAGGCAACCGACAAACCAACTGGCCCGGTTCCTCGCCGATGTGCACAGGAGCGCGTTATATGCGGTGTCGAGACGGGCGATATGCCGCCGGTTGCGGGTCAAGAAAGGATCGTACTCGCTCGCCGGCCGGAAGAATATGGTTCGCGCCCGGCTCCATGACCGTCGGTAGACCCCGGGCGGATGCGCATCAGCGCAACGGTGTCGCGCATGTAGATTCGAGCAATGCTTGGGTAGGCGACATTGTTGAAGTTCACCGATGAAGGTGGCGTCGCCCCGGCGATCCCTTTGGACTCCTGCGCCAGAACCGGGATGCCACCGGCACTTACGGACGGATCCAGCAGGCCTTTGTAGTTGTCCAGTGGGCTGAATGGAACCACCAGCGCGACCCGTGAGAGCTTCCCATCGGCCACCATCTGCGCCACGCACGTCGGCTCCTCTTCCAGTAATCGCGCGGTCGTCATCCTAGCAATGTTCATGCCGGACCAACTGCTGACACAGAAGTCACCAATGATGATGAGATTCTTGGCGTATACCAGGAAGACAAGGGCGAACGGTATGGCCGCGGCTGCCACGACAGACCTTCGGCGATCTGGCAGCAGGGCTGCAAGCGCGGCGACAACCAAGGCGAACCAGGCCAAGTGGAAGAAGCTCCATGTCAGCGCAACGGCCGCGAGTGTGCTGAACAGCAGCAATCCGATGACAATGCGTCCCGTTCGAACAAAGAGGTATAACCACAGGGCCGCGACGGTAAGCATCACGGCAACCGGGTACGCGTAGAACAGCCAGTTCTCGTACAGGACGCACGTCGGCCCCGCCACGAAGCACACGGTCAGGGCCAAGCTCAGCCATCGCGGAACCCGCAAGATCCTCATCAATGTGAGCAGGCTCACAGCCAACACCATGCCCATAGCGATATACGCGCAATGGAACGCTGCCCCATAGCCGTCGGGGAACGCCTGAAGCACGAGACCGAGGAAGAGGTTGAACAGCGGCGGCTGAGAGTGCAGGTAGAAGACGCTGCGCCACAGGTCGTGCCGAAGAAGGCCCGGGTCTATATACTGCACGAAACCGTTCAGCGGGGATACGTCGAAACGTACCCCGTGCGCGTGGTACCAGACACGCGACGCGGCGAAGATGACCAACACCGACGCCAGCGCCACCA
>CAIXPS010000562.1 GCA_903921365.1 uncultured bacterium
CAGACCGGCATCGACACAAATACGGGGTATGCGTATATCAATGTCAGCAGCGATTTCTCCAATCGCGTGCACTTGGTTGGCAACCATGATTACGCGCTAAATCCTGGGGAAGTGGTTACTCTGAGTCCGATCAAGATCACGGGCTTGCATGCGCCGACCAACAGCCAGATCGTGGCGGTCTGGGCAGATGCTTCGACACCCAGCCCTGGTTTGGTGGCTGCTGCGTCGCCGGAGTCTGTCGCGTTTGCCGGACCGATCCGCTTGAGCACAGATGGTAAGAGCGTGGAGTGGGATGGCCAGCCGAACTGGACCTACACAGTTGAATCCTCGACTGATTTGCAGTCCGGCGAGGCCGGGTTCCATGCGGTTGTCACAGGTATCCAAGGGTTTGATGTGTTGACCGTACCCGTGGTTACGAATCAGATTGTGCCGCAGGCAGGTGGTCTACCTGTTAGTGGCGGATCGACCTTCTACCGCGTGAAGGCGTCGAAGTAGCCGACTGAGCTGACGCAACGTCGGAGCAACGTGCGAGGATCACCCTGATCCTCGCACGTTTGCATTTCAATGACAGTTGTGCCGCCTGGCGGGGTCTGTCTGGCAGCGTTCACTCATGGGCTTCTTGTCAGCCATCAATGAGTGGTTTGGATTGAAAGCTAACGGATGCAGCTTGCAAACCAATGAGTTGCGTCAGTGTGCGGAAGCATGAAAATAATCGCCTCAGAACTACGCAGCGCGCGTGAAGCTAAGACTTTCAGCCCTCAGCCTTCAGCCTAAACACCCTCTTGGGTTAATTCAGATAGACGGTCCGATACGAGAGCCGGCCATCCTGCCACGTGTAGATGCGGAAGGTTGCCTGACGGCCGTAATAACCGGCCAGCGGTGCGGCCACATAAAGTGGCACGTTGCCTAGCCAGTAGAGTTCGTCGCGATGAAAGTGACCGGCGATTTCGGCCCGTACGTTGTAGCGGTTCAACAGGTCGGTCCAGCGCTGGCGGTAGATCTGGGGCCAGCCGGGGTAAAGTTCATTCCCATGGAAATCTTCCACGCAGGGGCGGTGGTTGGCAATGATCACGGGTTGGCCATTTGAGGTTCTCAACTGCTGCTCCAGCCAGCCCAGTGGATCGCAGTCCGGATGCGCGGCGGCCGTGCGCTGGTCATGCAAGGTTTCGTCGCAGAGTGTCAAAAACACGACGTCATGGCAGGTGAAACGGGTGTTGAGCGGGCCGAATGCCTGCACATAGGCGTTGGTGTTTTCGACCCAGTATTCGGCTGTCAGATCATGATTGCCTGGCACAACATGCACTGGTGCGTGGATGCGGCTCAGCAGGGTGGTTACACGCGCCACGACATTCGTGTCCCGTAGGTTGTTGTTCACCAAGTCGCCTGTTATCAGGACAAACTCGACCGGCATGGGCAGGGCATTGATTGCGTCAATGGCCCGTGTGGCACGCTGCACGTGATCCGTGCCGCCGCTGATGTGCAGATCTGTGATCTGCACAAAGTGAAAGGATTCGTCCGCTGGCAGCATGCCTGCTGCAGCAACCATCATGTTGAGACACATGGCGAAAAGTACGTGTTTGCGCATCTCCTGACCGTAGCAAC
>CAIXPS010000563.1 GCA_903921365.1 uncultured bacterium
CTTTTAACTCCCCAACGCCGTTGGCATCCTGATCAGCAATGATGATGACATGCTGGGCATTCAGGTACTTGTTCCACGCCGCTTGCCACGTTGGATTTGCTACAGTTGGGAAACCATGACTTGTCAGCGCCAGTGCATCCAACCTGCCTTCAACAATGTATAGGGTACTGACGCCATCACCACATATGTCTGCGTTGAACAGGTGGTTATGACTGCCCTTCTCTGATAGATATTTGGCATACCTGATACCAGCTGCCTTCAGGCGTTTCTCCTCCTCTGGTGTGATGCGGTACTGGATATTCCAGCACTCCAACTTACCACTATCTGGGTTTTGCTTCCAGCAGGGAATAGAGTAGCGGCGCAGGTATGGATTCCAGCCAAGTTTATGGCGGTCAATCATTTCATCGCTGATGCCACGATTGCGGTAATAATGTTGACGGCTCCCCAGGAGTTTGTGGTATTGAAATGCGACGGCTGGACTGATTGGTTTGGGTGGTGATACTGGTGCTGAATAGCGCGTATCGACATTTGGCTTATTGGATACCCAGCTACACGCCTCTGGGAAATCCATGTCATACAGCCACATGGCGTAGCTGATGGCATGCAGTCCCCTGGGGGCACAGTGGCTGCAAAACACCATCTCCGGGTACTCACCTTTAGCCGCTCTGTAGCGGAATCGGGTGACGCCGCCACACTTGGGACAAGGCACTTCCCACGTATACCGACCGTTGAAAGTGCCTCTGAGAACTGGCACGTCGTGTTCAACAAGTGCCAGCAGGTTTGCTTCCTGGACGATTTCTTTCCAGTTTGATGATGTTGTCATAATGCACAGAACAACGCTCTACTTTGCTTGTCTCTGGGCAATGCCAGTCCACGCACATGAAGTAGGCACAGGTGTCAGGTGGAACGATGCGAACCTTGGGCACTTTGACTGCTGCAATGGTGCCCACTTGGCCTGGTTTGAAGCTGAATGCGGGATTGCCAGCGTACCCAGAGTAGTAGCCATCTACCGCTGTCTTGAGTGTCACGGAATCGCCCACTGTCCAGCCCCGATGAGAGGTGATTTCATTCATTGCGGATCGCATACCTTACCGGGAATTGGAATTGGCTCCCTTCTGGGTATCTGCCCATTTTGAAGCCGACACATCAGTTCCTCCCTTATCTCTGCACGTGTCTGAAGCGTTGCTTTGATGCTCTCTCCATTGATAAACTGGATACCAGCATCAAATGAAAGCTCTTGCAATCGGCGCACCAGGTCTTCGTTGCTTATACATTTCACATTCATAGTCACTCCCCAGGGCGGATCCATACAAGGTCGTCCAGACTAAAAGCAGGCAACGGGTCAATTAATGCATTTGGTCAGTTAAGCCATGCACGTCAGATGGTCACCTTCAGTCCCCCGGCGCTGTAGTGCGGTTTAATGTCCGTGCCACGGATGTTTAATGCCAAATGCATACCAGCGCGACGTATTTGGCCCGGCCAACAGTTACGCGCCAGATCGAGTACCATCTTTGAAGATTACGAATGCGTAATAGCCCAGGCACTTCTGCCCTGAGGGTTGACACATTGCATTTGCGTCATGTTCTGAACCATCCTCCAGCCTGGCAACCACACCACGATGGGTAATGGTCATGTGGTTCTGGATGACTCCTCTATCAAGCTGCTGTAAACCTTCCTGTGCGCAGCCTTGTTCAACAAGTAGTTGATGCCCACCCTTGGGAATCGGTGGGTACGTTGCATAACTCATAGTTTTGACGGGGCGACCGCTTTACACTTTGAGCCACTGCACAGCGACTGCCTTGCCGGTGAGTGTATTGAGCAGCC
>CAIXPS010000564.1 GCA_903921365.1 uncultured bacterium
GCTACCCCGAGCACTAGCACTGCAACCCACTGAACAGCCTGAGCTGCATAAAAGAATGCATAGCTTAGTCCGTAGTAGGTTTGAATGAATAAGCCGAGCGTGATCAGCGTATTGACGGCTAAGATGTAGCCGACGATTACACCTGACGTCGCTCCGCCTTTAGTTTTGGTCGATAAGCGGTAGGCGCCATGGGCGAATGGCGCAAATAGGTTAATGATTGCGACCACGAGCGCAAAGAAGTGCATATTCGAAGCGACTGGCGTCCCTACGTCGCCATAAGGCAGCCATAGGACACCCAACACGCCAAGTGCTGCGGCGGCCGCGGCTCCGAGCAGAATCAGTAACGTTGGGCTCATCGTCGCTCCTAAGTTAGGTCACAGTTGGCGCAGCGCGTGGCGTACCGCATTCTGGGCAGAACTTGATGCCTGGACCGATACTGGCACCACAACCGGTGCATACGCAGATGGTTGGTGTTCCACACTCCGGGCAAAATTTTGCATTTGGTACGAGGGTCGCCTTGCAATTACCACATGCCAGCGCGGCTACCGCGGGGTACGGCGTACCGCAGCCGGGACAAAACTTCGCTGTAGAGTTCATTCGCGGTGAGTTACAACGCGTGCAGGGACTGCCTCCGCTACCTGGAGGCGGCCCCGCCGGCGGCATGGGGAGCGACGCTGCCTGTACGTTCGGCGCAACCACGTTGCTAAATGCCTGGCCCATCATGGCGCCCATCGGGACTCCGACGCCGAGGCCGACGCCGAGGCCTACAATCCCACCGGCACCACCACCGCCGCCAGGTAGTCGGTCATTTTGGTAGTTGTTCGCTCCATTCCAATCAACTGCAGACTGCTCGGCTTGGCCAAGCGTGTATCCGGCGGCACCTTCAATCGCATTGAGCGACCGCTCTTGCTGATAGTTATAGCCTCGGATATTCATATCGGCGCGCTTAGCTAGAGATTCACGCAACTGCTCGACAGACTTGTCGTGTTCGACCACATCGATATGGTCAACCAAAAAGTTAACCAGGTTGAGTCCAAACTCAGCGAGCTGATCAGTCAACGCCGCCTGAATTGCAGCAGAAAGATCCGTCAAGTGCGCAGCGATTTCGAGCAGCGACGTTTTGTTCTTAACGATTTCCTTAGCAATAATGGTCTTGCTGGTTGTCAGGATCATTCCGCGTAAATAATCACGCAGTTTGTCGCGGTCGAACTCCCGCATTGTTCCCACAAGTTTCACAATGAACTTGCGCGAATGCTCGATCTGCACTGCGTACTGACCGCGCGCAACCACAGGAATGATAATGTTGTATACGGGGTCCTGAAGTCGTATTGGGTCAGGTGTTCCCCATTTCACGTTCAGTGGAATTACACGATTGGTATACCAAACTTCAGCTGTAAACGGCGAGCGTCCGAAGGGAAGTTTGAGAAGGGCACCAAGGACTGGTAGATTCTCGGTTTTGAGGACGTGCCGACCGGGTCCAAACGGCCCATCCATCGAACCGCCACGGAATAAGAGCGCTTCCTGCGATTCGTTGACAATTAACTGTGTCCATGTAGACAACTCTGATGACGGAAACTTCCACGCCAGCAGCTCATCGTCCTGAGCGAGCATGCCCTGCCCGTCCCACTTTACAACATCAATGATGGCCAAGAGTTCGAATCCTTTCAAGAGTTGTGCGCATCACTTAAGAGCGACGGATACCCGCACAGTGATCCAATCAATCCATGCTAGCCACGTGTCACCAGAACCAGATGTGCCCAATATGATACGTAATGATGGAGTTCAATATTGATGACACGATCACGTAACCAAATAGGTAGGCAATACTAACTCCCCAATTAAACGGGGCATCTGGTCGAACGAGGCAGTCGATTCGTGTCGCAATGAGATAGCAGTAGTAGAATTGGAATGCAAACGTTGCGAGCATAATCAGGTGAATCAAATTGTAAAAACCAATGATTGCCAATCCTGCGGCAAGCCCGCTACC
>CAIXPS010000565.1 GCA_903921365.1 uncultured bacterium
TGATCCAGCGGCGACCCCATTGCTCAGCCACATATGCTGTTGTTCCACTCCCGCACGTAGGATCGAGGACGAGATCACCGGGGTCGGTGGTCATGAGCATACAGCGTTCGATTATCTTTGTGGCTGTCTGTACGACGAATATCTTCGGGTCGTCTCGACTCTGAATCCCGCCGGCAACGTCATCCCAGAAATTGGTGAGTGCTAAGGCGCCAAAATCACTAAATCTCTTCTTAAAACGTATCGTGGCTCCTGCCGGTATTACTCGTTCTGCGCATTTGATGCGCTGCATGCCTTCCTTACCCGTGCGCCAACCACCGGCAGTGGGAATATAGTCTTTGCCGTGTAAATTGACAGGAAAGCCAGTTGTCTCTGAACCGCTTCGTGAAGTTAAGCCTTGATCTGTGAAGGGTTGCCAGTTAGAAGATATGGAACTTGGGTCATTGGCTTCTTCTTCTGACATGACACGCACAGTTCCATCCTTTGTTGACTCTAATTTTGTATAGCGTGTTGCGCCATCTGCGCCAAGCTTTAGTTCGGTAAATATCTGCCGATACTTTTTAACAGCCTCGTCTTTATTCTTTGCGTACCATATAAGGTAGTTGCAGACAGGATCAATGAACTCTCCGCCAAGTCCAATTGAAGTTCTATAAGTGAATTCCGCCACGAAATTCTGGGCGTTAAAGACTTCCTGAAGAATCATGCGCACATGATGTCGATTTTCTTCACCTATCTGTACGAAGATGCTGCCCGTATCTGCCAGCAGTTCTCGCGCCATTGTCAGCCGGTCGCGCAGGTAAGCCAGGTAGGAATGCACGCCCAACGTCCACGTGTCGCGGTACGCTTTGACCATTTCGGGCTCGCGGGTCAGATCCTGATCACGATCCTTCACGTCGCGCTGCCCCAGTTGCGGTTGGAAGTTGCTGCCGAACCTGATCCCATACGGCGGGTCGATGTAGATCATCTGCACTTTTCCGGCCAGGTCTTCGCGCCGCGCCAGGCTGGCCATCACCTGCAGGCTGTCGCCCAGGATCATGCGGTTGGACCAGTCCACGTTGTGTTTGTAGAACTGCACCGCCTGGGCATATTCCTGCTGCGGGTCTGCGAACAGACTGCGCTGAATGTCTTCGCGCGCCAGCACCCGCAGAATCGCCTGCGTGCTCACGCGCTCGTGCATATGCAGTGCTACTGGATCAGTCTCGAACCAGGGCTTTTCGCGCTTGCCGCTCCACTCCAGCCACGGCTCGTGATTGTGCAACGCGTCGGCCAGCACTTTGGCTTCATCGGGAGTCAATGCCCTCTGGCGGGCGATTTGCAGCAGTTCGGGAAGCTGGTCGGCCTTGGCCGGGTCGTCGGAGAAACGTAAAACGGGCGGCAGGTGCGGATTGTACGCGTACTTTACCTTGGGCGGGGACTCGCGCAACGTTTTGCCCTGCGATTCGAGTCCACTGGGCGGGATGTTCTTGCGTTTGGCCGGGTGCTTATAAGTGGTGACTTTATCGTCGCCGGCAGCGGGATGGGGGGTGGATTTGGATTGGCGTGGGGTCATGGTTGCTTTCAATATTCTATCAGGGGACGGCGATCATCGCAGACTCTCGACCAGGAACCTGGGGGTAGAGACGGGGCAGCCGTGTTTACTTCGATAGTATAGTGGTGCGTCACTCCACGAAGAGCGCGCGAGCCCGCAGGCCAGGAAGAGGAAAAGAGAACCAGATGAAAACCACGTCTACAACTTTCGATAACAGCATGCCGCAGTGGATCAAAGAGCAGAACCAGCCGTGGGGCAGGCTGAAGTACAAAATGGCGCAGGCTAACCTGGCCAAACACCTCTCCGAAGGACCGCTGCAAATACTCGATGCGGGCGGCGGGAATGGCTATGACTCGATACCGATGGCGCTACAGGGACATCATGTGGACATCGTCGACTACTCAACCGAGATGCTGGCGCTGGCTCGCGCACAGGCGGCCGAGACGAATACGACCGAACGCATTGCCACTCACCAGGCAGAGCTTGGCGACATCCGCAGCTTATTCGAGGCGGGCCGGTTCGACCTCGTGATGTGCCATAACGTTGTCTCTTACGTTGACGATGTCCCGGCGCTGTTTCGCGATTTGACGGCGCTGCTCAAAGCTGGCGGCCTGGTTTCCATCATCGGGCTCAACAGGTATTCGATCCCATATCATGCCGCCTTTCTGAAGGGCGATCTTGAGGATGCGCGCGCCAGGATCGACGCGCGCGAGTTCCGCGCAAACATCTTCGACGCGACGGTGACGTGCTATTCAGCCGACGAAATCAGCGCGTTGCTGCGAGATGCCGGCTGCCGCATTGAACATGATTACGGCATTCGCTGTATATGCGACTACTGGGGTGATAACGAACGCAAGGCAGACCCGCAGGTGTTTGCGCAGATTGAGGCGCTCGAGTTCGCCCTGGCCGACAAACACCCGTACAAATTGCTGGCGCGTTTCTTCCACATCATTGCGCGCAAGACGGACATTCTCCGGAACACATGAAATCCATAACGCATCGGAGGCCGAGGCTTCCAGCCGGGTGATGCGCGCAACGCACAACCTTCGCAGGGGTTTCGTGTGATTGTTAAGTTCGAGCGAAAACCCTGCGAAGGGGATCGCGTCACGCCGCCTGCGTGATCCGCACTTTGCGCAGCCCGTCGGCGTAGCCCAGCCACAGGCGCGAGTTGTCGCCGTGGTCGTCGTTGTGCAGGGCGTGCCCCAGCAGCACGCGCTCGGGCGTGAGCGGCAGTTCGCGGATGCGTTTGCCGGTGGCGTGATACACCGCGTTCGCGAGCGCCGGAGCGACGCCCAGCATGCTTGGCTCGGCCACGTTCTTCGCCCCGTACGGCCCAAGGTGGAACGGGGCTTCGACAAAGGTCGCCTCGATCGGCGGCACGTCCATGGCCGTGGGGATGATGTAGTCGTCGAAGTTGACGTTGTGGATGTAGCCGTGGTTGATCTCCACTTCTTCCATCAGCCCGTAGCCCAGCCCCTGCGTGATGCCGCCATAAAGCTGGCCGTAGGCCCCTTCAGGGAACAGCACCTTGCCGATATCGTGCGCGGCCCAGATGCGGTCGGCCTGCACCCGCCCGGTGCCGGTATGGACGGTAACCTCGACGATCTGGGCGCCGAAGGTGTAACCCACATACGGCGTGCCCGTGCCCTTTTCGAAATCCCAGTGAATCACGGGCAGTTGCCAGCGGCCATGCGCCGAAAGGACGTAGCCCAGTTGGCGCGCATGGTTCACGACAGTGTCGAAATCCACAGGCTCTTCATCCGGGCCGATAAAGGCTTCCTTGTCGCGCAGGACTTGCGCCGGCGCGCATTTAAATAGATTGGCCGCTGCGAAGGTCAACAACTGCGCAATCTTCTCCGCCGCGACGCGCGTGGCGTTGCCGCCGACGACTGACGCGCGGCTGGCGACCGTCGGCCCGGAGTTGATGGCAGTCTCCGTGTCGGTCAACAGCACCTTGATGCGCTCGGGTCGCGCGCCCAGCACGTCCGCCGCAATCAACGTGAACACGGTGCGGGCGCCGGTGCCATAGTCGGTCAGGCCGTTCGTCAGCGTGACCGAGTTGTCGCGCTCGATAGCAATCGTCGCATTGGCGAAGTCCACGCCCTCGCCGCCGAGGCCCATGCCATGAAAATAACACGCCACGCCGATGCCTTTGCGGTAGCGCGCATTCTTGTTCTGCGCCGGGAACTCGCGCCGCTTGCGATCCCAGTCGCTCTTCTGGCGCACCCACTCCAGGCAGGCGCGCAAACCCACTTCCTGGTTCAACGTTGCGCCGGTCATCGTCCGGTCGCCCTTGCCGATGATGTTCTTCAATCGCATGTCGATCGGGTCAAGAGCGACCTGCTCGGCCACCTCGTCGATGGCCTGTTCGATGCATGCCACGGCCTCGGTGTTGCCAAAGCCGCGAAAGGCGCTGCTGTAGTTGTTGTTGGTGTACAGCACGTGGACGTCGCCGGTCACGGCCTGGTAGGTGTATGCGCCGGCCAGATGCATCGCGGCGCGCCATGCCGTCAGCACCGTCTCCGCCGAATACGCGCCGCCATCCAGCCATGCCTCGACCTTGGCGGCCTGCAGCTTGCCGTCTTTATCTGCGCCAAGGCGAACGCGAATCTTCGACGCGTCGCGCTTGTACGAGACGATGATTGACTCCTCGCGGCTGAAAACCATACCGACCGGTCGGTTTGTCAGGAGCGCCAGCTTAGCTGTCTGCGCCGACATCTGGTACACGCCTTCGTCCTTGCCGCCGAACGACCCGCCGACGATGGCCTGGATGACGCGCACCTTGTCTTCGGGTAACCCCAGCACGGCAGCCGCGATGCCGCGGTTGTTGAACGGGCTCTGATCGCATGCGTAGATGATCACGCTGCCATCCGGGTTGGGGATGCTGAGCACGGCTTCCGGCTCCAGATAGGCATGCTCTTGAAACGGGGTGGCATAGGTCTGGTCGAGTTGCACCGGGCTGGCGGCG
The DNA here is from genome assembly GCA_903921365.1 of uncultured bacterium. Lineage (GTDB taxonomy): Bacteria > Chloroflexota > Anaerolineae > J036 > Brachytrichaceae > CAIXPS01. The sequence continues at coordinate 4,494 of CAIXPS010000565.1, forward strand.
ATGATCGGCTCAGGGTCGCCATTGCGCACGATCTGCGTCAGGCACACGTTGGGCTGGCCCTTCTTGCTGCCCTCGGTGACCACGTCGGGGATGACCGGCGCATCCGGGCGCAACGCCTGCTCCATGTCTTCGATGACCGGCAACTGTTCAAGGTCGAGTTCGATGGCGTTCACGCCGGCTTCGGCGGCGTCGGCATCGACAGCCGCGACGATTGCGACACCCTCGCCCACATAGCGCACCTTCTGATACGCGAGGATGAAGTTGTCGGCGACCGGGAAACCAAAACGACCGTGATCGACAAAGTCATCCGAGGTGATCACCGCGAGCACTCCCGGCACTTTCAACGCGGCGGACGTATCGAGGCGCGTAATGCGCGCGTGCGGGATCGGGCTGCGCAACGCGCGCGTGACCAGTTGGCCGGGGACGCGATAGTCGCCGGCGTATTTGGCCGCGCCGTTGGCCTTGTCCGGGCCATCGACGCGGTTGGCGGGTTTGGTGACCCAATTAGTGGTGTGTCGCAACATCGCTTACTCCTTCACCTGAGCGGCCGCGCGTTGGCGGGCGGTTTGTTCAATCGCATCGACGATCTGCTGATACCCCGTGCATCGGCACAGGTTGCCCGCGATGCCGTCGTTGATTTCATCGCGCGTGGGGAAATGATTGTCGCGCAGCAAGGCCTCGCCCGCGATCACCAGCCCGGGCGTGCAATAACCGCACTGCACCGCGCCGTACTTGACGAAGGCGGCCTGCAGGTCGCTCATCGCGCCTTCAACCGGGGCTAACCCCTCGACGGTCATGACATCGCGCCCGCTGACCTGCGGCGCCAGCACCAGGCACGAGTTCACCACGCGACCATCGAGCAGCACCGAGCACGCGCCGCACTCGCCGATGGCGCAACCTTCCTTCGTCCCGGTCAGGTTCAAATAATCGCGCAGCAACCGCAACAGGGTGACGTGCGCCGGAGCATCGATGCTCACCGCGCGTCCGTTCAACGTGAAGTCAATCTGGATATTCATCGCATACTCTCCACACTCTTTACACCAATACTTCTGACCGTTTCGGTCTCATTCGCAGGCAGCGGCAATACGGTTTCCAACGCCTCCTCAACCATTGCCGCGAGCGCCAGTGCCTTGTACTCGGTTGACCACCTCTGGCCGACTTCCTGCACCATTAGGCGCATCAGGAGTTGCCCGGCTTCGGCGAACAACGCCGCCGACGGCAGGCGCCCTTGCAGCAGTGCCTCCACCTCGCGCGCGCGGCGCGGGCGTGAGAAACACGCCCCTGCCACCAGGCGCGCCTCCGCGATATGACCATCCGCCTGCAGGCGCCCTGTGGCTGCCATGTTGATGCGCGAAATCGTCAGCGCGTTGCGGCGCCCCAACTTGAGGAACGTGTTGCGCGTATCCACGGACAGCGGATCAAACTCAAACGCGACGATCAGCCCACCGGCGGGTAATGTGTTCTTCAGGTGGCCGCGCAACAGGCTTGCGACTGGCATACGCTGCTGTCCAGCAGGCGTGGCGATGATGGCCTCTGCGTCGAGACACACCAGCACCGGCGGCGTGTCGGCGGCGGCAGCGGCGTTCGCCACATTCCCGCCTAACGTCGCCATGTTGGTGATCTGCATGGTGCGCACCGAGTGGGCGGCGTCGGCCAGGAAGCGGGCGTGCTGCTGGATCAGCCCGGAGCGCATGATTTCGGAGAAGGTCGTCGCCGCGCCGATGCGCGCGCGCGACCCGACCATCGCGATCCCGCGCAGGTCGGGAATCGTGCTGATATCGACGACGCGGTCAAAGCTGCCGGCCTCGCCAGCGCGCACAGCGACCATCAGATCGGTGCCGCCTGCCAGCGCGCGGCTGTTTACCCCGGGCGTATTCAACAGGGCGACAGCTTCGTCGATACTGCCGGCCCTTACATAGCCAAATGAATTCATTCGCGTTCCTTTAGACACATATGGAATTTTGAGACTGAAATTACGGCGGAGTCATCGTGGAGCCGCAGATCTATTACGCGCCCCCGGATTCACCGGGGCGGTGTGGAGAGTATTTTACAGGGTTTGCGCGCGCCACATCAGGCGACCACATGGCGCGTAGCGGCCGCTACGTGGATAAATCACGTAGACGCGGAGCGGACCCGCGTGCCGGCGAGGCGCGGTGTACTAAGGCGCCAGGCGCGGCAGGGTGAGCAGCGCGTCGGGGACGATGAGGTAGTTGAGCGGGATGGGGGCGGCGATGCCGAAGTGTTGGCGCGCGATTTGCTCTGCCAGTGCGAGGGCGGCCGGCATGTCCGCGACGGTATGCATGTGACAGGCGCGCGCGATATCGGGTCGCTGTGCGCCGGCGACGATGACCGGGTGATCGATCAACACCTGCGCGAGGATATAGGCGCGCTGAGCGCCGGCGGGGAACCCGGTGCGACGAAGCTGGGCAACTAGCGCGGCGGGTGATTCTGCCCCGGCGAGCAGTTCGAAGAAGCGCGCCTCGCCCGTGCCCTGGCCGGCGCCCTCGGGAATCGCAGCCGGGAGGATGATGGGCGCGCCGGGCAGCAACGGTGCGCGGTCGGCCAGCGCCAGATAAGTCGCGGCGCGGCTGGCCTGATACAGGTTGGCAGCCTTCGGGGCAGGGACTCCTGCAAGCGCGAGGTGCGCAGGGCGATCCACAGTGACCTCGTAGATGCCGCGCGCCTGGCCCACCAGCACATCATGCACTTCGGCGGGGTCGCCGGCGGCGGCCAACAACACTTCGGCCGCGTCGTTCAGCACCACGTTCACCACATAGTCCAGCCCGATCATCCTGCCTGCTGCGCGCACAAATTGCTGGAACGGGTTGTCGGTGATATTGCCCAGGCGCGTGCCGGGGCGATCAAGCATCGCGGCGCTATGCGTCGCCTGGATGGTCGCTTCGCCGCCGCAGCCAATCACCACTGTTTTCGCGCCGCCCGAATACCCGGCGTACTGATGCGGCTCAATCACGCCGGTGGCGATCAACAGGTCGGTTTCCACGCATAGGCGATTGACAACGACTGGGATGCCAGGCGCGCCAGGCGCGTCGATCCTGCCGAGTTCAACCAGCGCATCGGCGTCGAGTGCGCGATGATCGACGATATGGGCGCGGCCGGCCAGGTCGGCGCCGAGTTTGGCAACCCGTTCGGCAGCGGTCATCGGCCGGTGTAGCCCGGTGGCGCACAGCAGCGTGACATGAGATGCGGGAATGCCGAGCGCGCCGAGTTCGCGCAAGAGATGGCCGATGAGCAATTCATCAGGACAGGCGCGCGTGGCGTCGGTGAACGCGATGATCACGCGCATGCCCGGGCGCGCGATGTCAGAAAGGCGACGCGAACCGATGGGCGCAATCCGCAATTCGGCGGGGACGCTGACAGCGCGGCTTTCCGCTGTGATTGGGCGTAATGTGGCAGGAATTGGATAATCAACCATATAGGGAAAAGATTAGCACAAAGAATTTACTAAACTGTTAGGTTGCGCTTTTAGTCAGTCTGGATACAATGCACTCACAATCCGACGAAAACTATTGTCTCGTCTTTCTGGAGGTATTTTCAGTATGGCTAATGTGAAGTTCGAACATGTGACCAAGCGTTACGGCGATGTTGTGGCCGTCAATGACCTGAACATTGAAGTGAACGACCGCGAATTTCTGGTCTTCGTAGGCCCGTCTGGCTGCGGCAAGACCACCTCTCTCCGCATGCTCGCGGGGCTTGAGGAAATCAGCGAAGGCAACATCTACATCGGCGACCGCGTGGTCAACGACGTTCCCCCCAAGGACCGCGACATCGCAATGGTGTTCCAGTCCTACGCGCTCTACCCGCACATGTCTGTATACGACAACATGGCGTTCGGTCTCAAGCTGCGCCGCGTCCCCAAGGCCGAGATTGATCGGCGCGTGAAGGAAGCCGCCAAGCGCCTGGGCATCGAAGCCCTGCTCGACCGCAAGCCGAAGCAGCTCTCCGGCGGCCAGCGCCAGCGCGTGGCAGTCGGCCGCGCCATCGTGCGCAACCCTGCCGTGTTCTTGATGGACGAGCCGCTGTCCAACCTCGACGCCAAACTGCGCGTGCAGGCGCGCGCCGAGATTAGCAAGCTGCACATGCAGCTCGGCACGACCTTCATTTACGTGACCCACGACCAGGTTGAAGCCATGACGATGGGCACCCGCATCGCTGTTATGAAGGACGGCCTTCTGCAGCAGATCGACACGCCGCAGAACCTGTATGACCGACCCGATAACGTGTTTGTCGCAGGCTTCATCGGCAGCCCCTCGATGAACTTCTTCGAGGCCACACTGACCGGCGGCGACGGCGAAATGTTCGTGGACGCCGGCGTGTTCCGCGTCAAGATCCCTGCCGAGCGCCAGGAGCCCTATAAGTCCTTGAAGGGCAAGCAGGTCATCTTCGGTCTGCGCCCCGAGAACATGCACGACCCGGAGTACGCGCCGCCGGGAATCCACCAGGCGCTTGTCGAGTCCAAGGTCGAAGTCACCGAGTTGATGGGCAACGAAGTGATCGTGTACCTGAATGCGAAGGACAAGAGCTTCCTGGCGCGCGTTGACCCGCGCTCGAAGATGCGCGTCGGCAACTCGGTCGGCATTGCGTTCGACATGGATCGCTTCCATATCTTCGACAAGCAGACGGAAAGAGCCGTTCGCTAGTCGCTGTAACGATAGCAAAAGAGGGCGCCATGGCGCCCTCTTTTTTGTTGTGGTCTGACTTCTACTTCACCTCGGCTGCCAGTCTCTCGGCAAGCGCCAGATACTTTTCGTGGACGCCTTCCCCGGTTTCCTCATGCTCCACACGCTCAAAGCCGTCTATAACGCTTTCATGCATTGGCTGCGGGATAATCCGGTCGGCCATTGGGAACAATATGCCATCCTCTTTCTGGATATGCTGGCGCAGCAACGCGGCATACCCACGCGCGTTTTGAATCACCGCTGCGCGCGCCGAGGCGTCGCCATCCTTTAGCTTCTGGGCGGCGGCGCGCATGCCGCGCGTGAACTCACGCCCCTGCTCGTGTTCCATCAACATCATGCCCACCGGCCCGCTATTACTTGGCATGCCGTAGTCGACCATGGTCTTGAACAACACGCCCTCTTCCTTGTGGTGATGACAGCCGTCGGCGAAGCCCTTGATAAAGTCGGCTGCATCGAGGAAGAACGCTGGCTCGATTGCTGCGCCGTTTTCCAGTCGCGCGGCGCCGGCCTCAAGACTTGTAATCACGCGTTCGATCACGCGGTGTTCTGACATCAGTATCTCAGTCGCTTTCATGGTTAGTCTCCTATTCCAACACCATGCTACGCAGAAAGCCTGGCGGAGTCGTTGCGGCAGCGCAAACGCGATGGGCCAGGCATATCGGTGCATCAATGCGATAATCTCACCCGCGTACCCGCGTAGCGTAGAAAAGTGACTTGGAGGTTGTAATGCTGGAACAAGATGTGACGGTTTCACCTGAACAAAACCCGCTGAAAAATCTAGAGGAATGGGAAGCCTTTGTGCTGACCCGTTACCCGGAACCGGATAAGCTGGCTGACCCGGCGAAAAACAAGGAAGCCTATCGCGATCATGACAATACGACGCGCGATACCGTGCGCGAGTTCTACCGCCTGAATCACAGCCAGCAGACGTATGCGTATGTTCTGGAAAAAGAGAAGCAGCACACAGGCCTGAACCGGATGATGATGACGCCGTGGCAGGCGATCGAGTACCTCAACCAGCTCGTGGATGATTCCGACCCTGATACAGACCTGCCGCAACTCGATCACCTGTTGCAGACAGCGGAAGCCATTCGCGCGGACGGCCACCCCGACTGGTTCGTGCTGGTCGGTCTGATTCACGACCTGGGCAAGATCCTGTGCCTGTTTGATGAACCGCAATGGGCTGTCGTGGGCGACACGTTCCCGGTGGGCTGCCGGTATTCAGACAAGATCGTGTATCACGAGTTTTTCGCCGCCAATCCAGACATGCAGAACCCGGAATACCAGACCGAGTGCGGCGTGTATCACGAAGGGGCGGGGCTCGCAACCGTCCACATGTCGTGGGGTCATGACGAGTACATGTATCACGTGGTGAAGGATTATCTGCCGGAGCCTGCGCTATACATGATTCGCTATCATTCGTTCTATCCTGCGCATCACGAGGGCCAGTATCAGAATCTGATGAACGACCACGATCGCGCCATGTTCCGCTGGGTGGAGGCTTTCAGCCCCTACGACTTGTACTCTAAAAACGCCACTCCTCCCAATGTGAACGAGTTAAAGCCTTATTACGAGGCGTTGCTGGCGAAGTATCTGCCGCCGATGTTGCGTTTCTAAAGCCGTCCAATCAACCCTGCAACACAATAACGCGGTCGCCCTCAACGAACGTAATCGTTGCTGCTTTGTGCGGGTTGAGCACCACGCCGTAGGAATTTGCGCTGTCGTTGACTACCGCAGCCAGCCGGTAGCCGATGGCGGTCTCGCCGCAGCGACTGGCGGATTCGACAACGGTGTAGAAGTTCACAGGCTGGCCGGCCGTCACGTAGTGCGACGCCGGCTTGAGATAGATGCTGGGGCTGTCCGCGTCGAAGAGATCGTTGAATACGTCCATGAGGTGTTTGTTCTCTGAGACCTGCGCCAGCATCAGCCCGGTGAGCATGTCGCTGACGATGAAGTCGTCGGCGCGCGTGACCTCGGCCAGCTTGCGGTTGCGCGCATCCATCATCTCGGTCACGATGCTGAACCGGCGCCCACAGCGGTCAGCGATGGTGCGCAAGTGCAGCAGCGTCACCAGCGTGAGTGCGTCGGCCTTCTGGATGCCGCCGGCGTTGTCCGGGCTGAGGATGATGACGTGGTCGTAGTTCTGGGCGTTTAGCGCTTCCAGCACCACCCGCTCTGTAATGTCACCCATCTGGTGAGTGACGCTCAGGCGCTGCAACCCCTTGCCCGTCACGGCAGTAAGCTCCTCGCCTTGCGGACAGTCGGAGACGATCAACGCTTCTGACCCCGGCGCGACGTATTTGTCGAGTTCGCACAGGATGTGCACGGTTTGCTCATTCCAACCCAGGATCAGCGTGCGTTCCGGTTTCGTGGGATGCGGGCGCATTTCGCAGATCGCGGCGTCATTGATCTCCAGGTTCACCGGCTTTGCCAGCTTGATTGTATTGTCGCTGCGCGAGAGCACGATGAGGGCATCGTCCTGAGCGATGACTGTTTCCATGGGCGGGTTCAGCGCCACGTCGCGGTCGCCGTGCAGCAACCCCAGCACCGAGGAGTCCTCATAGGCCTGCACTGCATCCCGATAGGTCTTGCCGATCAGCGTTGGCTCCGCCACAAAGTAGATGCCGTCGTCGTCGAAGTCGAGCAGCATGCTATAGACCACGCTCAACCCCGATTGCCGGCTGGATTGCACCGTGATGCGCGAGATCAAGTCGCTGGCCAGCACCAGTTTTGTCTCATAAGACCCGACGAGATGCGCGATCTCCATGTGCCTGGGTTCGCGAATCTCGGCCACGACGTGATAGGCCTCGGCGCGCCGGTCGGGGTGGTTGGTCAGCGCGAGGATCGTCTTGATCACCTGGGAGTCCGGGTCATCGTCCTCGGGTGACAGGATGATAATCGAGCGCGACGCCTGCGGGTTGACGATGTCGAGATCGCTCAGATCCATCGGGCTGCCGCTGCGGCAGATCACGCGCGTATTGCGGGTATGCGCCACACGCGCGCGGATTTCATCCTCCATTTCCACCTTGTCTTTATCGGCCAGGACGACGATGCGCGGTTTTTTCTGGTGCAGGTTGGCGACGACGAGTTCCGAGATGATGCCGAATATCTTCGGCGACCAACCCAGGATCAGGATGTGGTTGCGCTCGATGACGAACGAGCGCCCCTTGCGCAGGTTCTGGATGCGGCTGTCGATGGCGTTGGTGAGAATACCGATCAGGATGCTGACCAGCAGCAGGCTGCTCAGCGTTGCAAACAGCATCGTGAGCAGGAATGTGTTTGAACCTATCTTGGGATCGACCGGATTCGGGGTGATCGTCTGGTACAGGACATTCCACAGGATGTAGATGAAGTCCTTGTCGGGATCGTTGCCCGCATACTGAATAAACATCGTTGCGCCAAGCACAAGGATGACTGTAAATAGCGCCAGCCACCCGATTAATCCGGCGGGGCCGCGCGACAGAGTGTTGTCCAATCCATAGCGCAGCCGTGTGATCAGCCTGATGCGTTTTCCTCGCCGCGTGGCGCCATCCTTTTTTCGATCCATCAACTTCTCTCCTCTTCCCCTCTTCTCCCCATCTCCTTTTCTCCTCTGCCTCTTCTCTCCGTCCCCTCTTAATCCGCGCTTGAGGCTCTCTTTATCTCGCCGGCCTCTTTGATCAACTGCTCGGCGCCCTGACGGCCGGTTTTGCCTGACGTGCCCAGCATTTGCGCCAGCTCGTCCAGTCGCTCGTCGTCGGCCAGCCGCCGCACACTGGTGACGGTGCGATCCTCGTGCGCCACCTTCTCCACCTTGAAGTGCGCGTCGCCAAAACTGGCCATCTGCGGCAAGTGCGTGATGCACATGACCTGATGCGCGCGGGTGAGCGCCCACAGCTTCTGCCCGACGGATGCGCCCACGCGCCCGCCGATGCCTTGATCGATCTCGTCGAAGATGAGCGTCGGGGTGTGGTCGGCGCGCGACAGGACGGTCTTCAGCGCCAGCATCAGCCGCGCAGTTTCGCCACCCGACGCAGTCTTCGCGAGCGACTTCAGCCCCTCGCCGATGTTTGGCGCGATCATGAACTCCACCCGGTCAATGCCGGCAGTGTCGAAACGGATAAGAGGAGATTGGGGATTGGGGATTGGAGCTTGGCCGTTCTTCTCGTCCTTAATCTCTAATCGCCACGCGAAGCGTCCAATCTCTCTTATTTCGATGCCGTTTTCGTCGAGTTCCTGCGTGATGCTGACGGCGAAACGCGCGCCGACCATGCGCAGGTCCTGCAGTTCGCGTTCCACCTGCCTGGCTAGATCGCCGGCGGCAAGGCCGCGTTTGATTGACAGTTCCACTGCCAGCGTCGCCAGTTCTTCAGCCAGACGCAACTCGGCGGTCTGCAACGCCTCGATGCGCTCGGCGCTGTTCTCAATCTGATTCAGTTCGCCCTCGGCCCCTTCGGCAAAGGCAATGATGGCGTCGACAGTATCGCCATACTTGCGCTTGAGTTTTTTGATCAAGCTGAGCCGATCTTCGACCTGTTGCAGGCGGCGGGGGTTGAATTCGATCCCCTCGCGGTAATCCTGCAGCGTGCGCGCCACTTCGGTCACAATGGCGGTCGCTTCGCTCAGCGATTTGCAATATTCTTCGAACTGTTTGTCGAAGCGCGCGAGGTTGGTGAGGGCGCGCGCGGCCTGCGATATCTGATCCAGCGCCGCCGACTGGTCGCGCGAGGATTCGTAGAGGACGTTGTAGGCTTCCTCGGCATACATCGCCAGCGTCTCGGCGTTGGCAAGGCGAGTGTGTTCTTCCGCAAGCGTCGTCTCCTCGTTTGGCTTGAGCCGCGCCGCGCGAATCTCCTCAAGCTGGAACTTGAGCATGTCCACGCGGCGCGCCCGTTCGCGCGCGGTGTCGATGAGTTGCTGTAGTTCCTTGCGGGATGCGCGCAATTCGGCCACCTTGTTCGAGACGCACGCGCGTTGTTCCCACAGCCCGGCATAGCGGTCGAGCAGGTTGACGTGTTCCTTGACGCGCAACAGCGACAGGTGCTCGCTCTGGCCGTGCACGTCCACAAGCAATTCGCCCAGTTCGCGCAACACGTTCTGCCCGACGGCGCGCCCGTTGACGCGACACAGCGACCGCCCATTCAGACGCACCTCGCGACCGAGCAGCAACTGGCCGGGCTCGTCGGATTCAAGCCCTTGTTCAGACAGAATGGCGTCGATGTCCTTGCGGACGCCCTCATCAAGATGGAACACGCCTTCGATCAGGGCGCGCTCGGCGCCTGCGCGCACAAAGCCAGGGTCGGCGCGGTCGCCAAGCAGCAGCGATATCGAGTCGACGATGATGCTCTTTCCGGCGCCGGTCTCACCAGTGACGACGTTGAAGCCGTTTGCAAACTCGATGTTGAGCGAGTCGATGATCGCAAAGTCGCGGACACGTAACTCTGTCAGCATAGCTAAATAGTAGTTGAAATAAACGGGATAGAACGTTTATTCTACTGTCTTTTCAGCCCTCTTATGCTTTTTGTCATCCTTATTATGCAACGACCTGTCGTAGCTTCGGGCTATAGATATGTACTGCCAGCGCAAGGACGAAGCAAACACTACCACCCACCAGCACTGCTGTTGGCGCGCCATAAGTCTGCGCCATCCAGCCAACAAATAAGCTTCCGAACGGCGCGACGCCGTTGAGCGCCCAGAAATAAGCGCTGATGACGCGCCCGCGCAGGTGGTTGGGCACGAGCAATTGGATCAACGTGTTGGTCATCGCCAGTTGGGTCACGGTGCCCCAGCCGATCAGCGTCATCAACGGCAGCGACATCGGCAGCGTTGTGGAAAAAGAGAGACCGACCAGCGCGCCCGCAAACACGAACTGCCCGACGGTCATCAACAACCCCTTGCGTTTCATCATGCTGAAGGTCGCGAGTGTGACGGCCGCAATTAATGCGCCGACGCCTTGCGCCGTGATCATTGCGCTGTTGCGCGCCGCGATGAGCGCCTCGGTGTCGTTGGGCTGACTGAAGATGTCGCGCGCGAATACCGGCACTTGCTGGATCGACGGAAAGCCGATGAATCCCGGCACTGCAGCCGTGACGATGAGCAGCGCGACCACTGCGGTTGCGAAGATGTAACGCTGACCCTCGCGGAACTCGGTCATTGCGCCTGTGTGCGGCCCGACGTTCGAACTGTACTCGCTGTTGGTATGGACGAAGAATAAGCTGATGATGATGAACAGGTAGCTCACGCCATTGGCAAAGAACGCCCAGCCTTCGCCCCCGCCCTGCAGCACCACAAGCAATGGCCCCGCCAATGCTGGGCCGAGGACGCGCGCCGCATTGAAGATGGTCGATTGCAACGCGATGGCGTTGGGCAGCGCCTGCTTGCCAACCAACTCGATCAGCATGGCCTGGCGCGCGGTGATCTCGATCGAGTTCGCAACACCGAGGATGAACGCCATCACGACGATGTGCCAGATAGTGATGAGCCCGGTGAGCGAGAGGAATGCCAGCCCGAACGCCTGCAACATCATCACTGACTGCATGATGATGACCACCTTGCGTTTGTCCATGCGTTCGACCAGCACGCCCGCCGGCAGCGTGAGCAGCAGTGCGGGCACCGCAGAGGCAAAGCCGATCAAACCGAGGTAAAACGGCTGACCGCTGATGCGATAGGCCAGGTAGGGCTGTGTGGTGTTCTGCATCCACGTGCCGATCAGCGAGATGAACTGGCCGATCCAGAAGATGCGAAAGTCGCGCGAATTGAGCGCGGGGAAGCGGTTCGAAATTGTGGCTGTGATGTTCATGTCACTTGAAACGTGTGAATCGTAACCATGAGAACGGGATCAGGCATCGTATGGCGGGGTCGATAGAGTCTCGCTGACAAGCTGGCGCAGGAAGTGAGTGGAGCGCAATGTGCGTTCGAGGACAAACGCCAGGTAGCGGCGGATGGTCTGTTCGACCTGCGCATGGATGGCCGGAGTGACTTCCAGAGGGCTGATTTCCTCGTAGCGGCGCGTCTGCAGTGCGCGCAGCAGGCGCATGGCGCTGACGGGCACAGGCATCGCATCGCGCGACATGCGCGCCGCCGCAACCGACAGCACACCGCCCTCAAGCGATGAGAAGCTCACAACCAGCGGGGCGGGCGCGCCGGCCGGCGGCTGAGCATACTCAGCGTCGATGTTGACCGCCTCGCCGGTGCGGACACATTTGAATAACTGTGGGCGATAGCCCGTGATCGTGAGCAGGCGCATCTCGAAATAGCGCGCCGCGAGCGCGGGGTCGGGCGAGTCAGCCACCCAGCTTAGCCCCTCGGCCAGCAAGTCGTAGAGCGCATGATCCTCGCTGCCTTCCTGCGCAAACGCGTCGATCAACTCGCTGAGGTAGTGAGCTGTGCTGCCGCGCAGCAGGTCCTCGCGCAGCGGGCGATAGGGTTCGACCATCTCGGCCTGGCTGATGATGTCGAAGCTGCGCCCGCGCGCCAGCAGCAGCTTCACGCGGGTGAACAATTCCACATGTCCCGCCTTGCGGCTGGTGATCTTGCGCACGCCCTTGGCAATCACGCGCAGCTTGCCCAGCTCAGGCGTCATCAGGGTGAGGATGCGGTCAGCCTCACCGAAGTTGCTATGCCGGATAACGATTGCCTCAGTCGCGTATAAACGTGCTCTACTCATGGTTCGGAGAGATTGGGGATTAGAGATTCGAGATCAGGGCTCGGATTTCAATCTCCACGCGAAGCGTCCAATCTCTAATCTCCCTTCTCTAACCTCTGACACTCTGCGCAAAAGTGCGTGCTGCGCTGCCCGACAATGATACGCGTGATGGGGGCGCCGCAGGCAACGCATGGTTTACCGGTCTGGCCGTAGACTTGGAAGCTCTCCTGGTAGTTGCCGCCGGGATAGACCCAGTCGAAGCTCGCGCCGTTTGCGCGCACGCCATCATTAAGCACCTTGTGAATGGCCTCGTGCAGGCGCAGCGCTTCTGCCGCGGTCAACGATTGCGCCAGGCGCTGCGGGTGCAGCTTCGCCCGGAAGAGCGATTCATCGGCATAGATGTTGCCCACGCCGGCGATGAACGCCTGATTGAGCAACAGCGGTTTGAGCGCGCCGCGCCGCGATGTGATGCGCTGGACGAAGTCCGCGGCGCCGATCTGGAGCGCATCGGGGCCGGTCCTGCCCGTCACGCTGACGGGGTCGTCGACCAGGCACACGCGACCGAACTTGCGCGCGTCGTCGAAGCGCAGCGCCCAACCCTCGTCGAGCAACCACACTACGCGCGCATGCGCGCTGTAGGCCTCGGCCTGCGGGACGACGTCGAGCCGCCCGCTCATGCGCAGGTGCACCAGCATGTAGGACGGGAGAGATGAGGAGATTTGGGATTGGAGATTTGGGATTGGCGTTAGTTCGATGATGAGCCATTTGCCATGGCGACTGACGGCTGTGACGCGGCAGTTGCACGCGCGTTGTTCGAAGGTTGCGGCGGGCATGGGCCCTACTTCGCGCGCCCACAGAACGCGCGTCTCGAGGATCGTGCGCCCGATGAGTGACGGACGGTCAATGGCTGATTGTGCTGCGCCGGGCGCCCCGTCCGTGACGTATTCCTGGCGACTTTCGCGCAACTTGCGACCTTCGCGCAACTGGCGAGCGACCGTTTCAACTTCTGGCAATTCAGGCATATGGCATCCTCAGGCGTGCTGGTCCAACAGCATGTGAACGAGCGTGCGCAGTGGTTTGAAACCCATTGCCTGCAGCGCAGCGTGCGAGGCCTCATGCGGGCGCGACTGGGTGGCGAGCAGCGGTCTGCCGACGTAGATATCGAAATGCTTCAACGCCGGCTCCAGCAGCGCGATGCCGCAGCCTTCATCGGCGCCGGCGTCCAGCATCAGCTCGACGTGGTGCTCTGACGACTCAATGTTTACGCGCGTGCGCACAGCGCCGGCAAAGCGCGCCCCGACTTCGCCCACCAGCCAGCGTTCCGGGCTGCCGCTGAAGAAGTTGGTCAGCGACCAGCGCAGACCGAGGTGATACATGCGCTCGTCAAATGGCTCGGCGTAGGACAGTTCATCGGGCACATTCAGCCGCGTCGCGCGCCACACATTCTCGGCGTCGGCCCAGCCGGCGCGGCGAACTGCGAGGGCGCTGGCCGCCGATACATCATGCCACACGGGCTGCGCGCGCACGGACGGGCGGCGGTAATAGGCGACGGCGCCGACAGAATGGAAGCCGTGCTTTTCATACAGGTGCTGGGCGGGGCTATTGCCTTCGACCACTTGCAGGGCGATGGTGCGCGCGTTGCGGATGCGGGCATAATGGATGATCGCACTGAGCAGGGCCGAGGCAATGCCGCGATTGCGGTGGGCCGGGTGCGTGGCCACGTTGCCGACCACCCATGTGTCACGGCGGGTGGGATTGCGCTGGATGCCCACATTACCAAGAACCCGGCCATCCTCGACCCACACAAACCCGGGTGATCCCTCCATGAGGAGCGATTCGAACGGGCCATAGTTGCGCAACATGCGGATCATGCGCAGTCCGCTTTCGTCGATGCCCTCATCGCGAAACGACAATTCGAGGAGATCGGCAATGGACGACCCATCACGCCATGCGTCAATCAGCCGGATATGCGGATCGAGCGCCTCCAGCGAAATACTACTTAAACCAGCCACCATGTTTTCGGTATTGTACCCGCCGATACCAGGAATGGAATGCGGAGATCAAGCAGCTGTCTGGAAAGTAGTGACAGTTCGTCATGGCTCCATGTTTATCATCAGCCCACGCGTAATGGTCAACGCTCTGACCAGCAAAAGGAGTGCGGCTCCCCGGATCGCGCGGACAACAAGTTTCTCGCAGCGGCCGTTGAGGGTAAAGCAGACTACCTTGTCAGCGCGGACAAGAAACACCTTCTCAGCCTGGGCGAGTATGAAGGCATCCATATGCTGACGGCGCGACAGTTCATCAGCAAGTTGGATGAGACTGATCGCCCGGAGCCGATTAGCAACGCTTGAAATCGCCGCACACAAGCGATCCTTCGGAAACGCGCGGAGACGTCATCTCTTAACCGGCTTTGAGCCGGTTTTGGCTTGGCAAGCCAGACGCCGAATTCCATTCGGTGGCATTCCCGGCGCACCGAACGTGTCGTGCCGAAACCCTGCGAGAGGTGTCTGGCAGGGAGCCGGGTCCACTTTATGAGGCGACTTATGTCGTTAGCGCATCACGATGATCAAGCGCAACTTCCTCGTTATGAATGTTGCCTCAAATGCCCCGATGTCGCAGTGCAGGCCAAAAGGTCGTTGAACGCCGCGCTCATCTGTGGCGGGGCAGACAGAGTCGTCGCCAGCATCGATGGCTGGGCTTCCAGGTAAGAGCGCTAAAGTCGGAACTCGTAAGGGGTTTATATAGAGAAGTATGTTCGGTGCTGATCCTAGCCGCGGATTGGTGTTTGTCAAAGAACCACCGGCGCCAAAGTGACATGTGTCAGCGTCTTCCAGGTTGTGCCCGCCATCCATAATTCCGCCTTCTATGCCGGCGCAATTCGCGCCTGAGGAACTGTCGGCCACAATGGTGTTTGTGAGTGTTAATGTGCCACTGTTGTAAATGCCGCCCCCAAGAGAGGCCCAGTTACCAGCGATTGTGTTGTTAACCAGATTCAGTGTTCCGGAGTAGCTGTTCAGAATAGCGCCGCCCAACCCATCAACTCCATAGGACGGTGCGTTACCGGTGAGTGTAGAGTTGCTCAAGTTCAACGCGGCATTGTTGAAGATTGCGCCCCCTTCGCTAGACCTGTTACCCATAAAAGTGCTTTCGCTCACGATGGCGATGCCTGCTCCAGTATCGTCGCCGTTGACGATGGCGCTGCCACGATCAGCGGTGTTACTGAAAAATGCACTGGCAATGACGCTTAGTATCGCGTGATTCTCAATACCGGTGGCCTCGTTTACGAATATGCTGCGATCCACTGTAGCGATACCATCGTTCAGGATGTTGGCGCCTTGTCCATCACCACCACGAGAGAAGTAACTATCACTTATATGAACAGAACTACCAAGTTGGTTGTATATAGCGTTTCCATACATTGCTGCATTCTCGTAAAACCAACCAGAGATAACAAAAAGGATGCCCGCGTTATAGATTGCTCCTCCATAGCCAGGCTGACCTCCCCAAGGTTGACTCCAAGCGTGTGACCATGAAAAACCACTTTGGACAATAGTGAGGATGCCGCTGTTATAGATTGAGACTCCGTTGCATAAGCATGACTCGCCACCGAGTTGCATTCCAATGAGTGTTACGCTCGCACCTGCATCAACCTGAAAGAGGCGATGAAAATAGATATTGTCACCCGTAATGTAAATCCAGCCTACTCTACCTGCAGTACCGTCTATTGTGAGTGATTTGCTGATTTCAATCTGCCCGAATTCACCTAGATATAGCGTTTTATTGATACGGAATACATCCGGGCTGAAGATGATGGTATCGGCATTTGCGGCATCTAGCACCACTTGACGCAGGGAGCCTGGAGCCCCGTCCACCGTGTTGGTGACCACGCGGATGTTTTGCGCCTCGTATGCGCCGATATCGCAGTGTGCGCCAAACGGGCGCGGCATACCCCTGGCATCCGTGGGCGGGCAGTCCGCATCATCCCCCGCATCAAAAGCCTGGCTACCAGGGTGTATCGCCATCGTCGGGATAGCCAACCCTGGCTCGTTAATCTGCAAAGGACCCAGGAGTGGTATGGCGTCGCCATCTGAGGCATCGATCACGGCCTGACGAAGCGACCCTGTCCCGGAGTCAAGCGTGTTAGTGACAGGCACAGTCGCGGCGTATACCGGTTGCGCAAATAATAGAACTACGATCGAGAGCGCAGCGAAGGTCAACAACAACAGCCCACTGTGTTTCATTGTGGTATGCCTCTGTGAGTCGGCAGTGAATATTACGTCTCCATGCGTGTTGCCGTACCCGCATTCCATTCTACTCTTCAACACCCAGGGCGAGTTCTGTGTCTACCCCGGCAACGTGCGCCACGCCGAATATCTGCAGGAGTAAGAGCGTCTTAGCCGACCAGGCAGTGCCGCCCACGCGATACGTTATGCCATTTGCCTAGTACAATCACCTCGTGGCACAAAAGTCTATCAGCACTGTCGCAGCCCAGCTGCGCACAAATATCCAGACGGTTGTTATTGGCAAGGATGACGTCATCGATCTCGCACTGGTCGCGTTGTTGTGCGAAGGCCATATCCTGATCGAAGACGTGCCGGGCATCGGCAAGACTACGCTGGCAAAGGCCATCGCCCGCAGCCTGAATTGTTCGTTCAAGCGCATCCAGTTCACCCCCGACCTGCTGCCCAGCGACGTCACCGGCATCTCCTATTTCAACCAGAAGACGCAGGCGTTCGAGTTCCGCGCCGGGCCCATCTTCGCCCAGGTGGTGCTGGCTGACGAGATCAACCGCGCCACACCGCGAACGCAGTCGGCGCTGCTCGAGGCGATGCAGGAGCGCCAGGTCACCGTCGAAGGCGATTCGATGGCGCTCGCGCGCCCGTTCCTTGTGATGGCGACGCAGAACCCGATTGAACTCGAAGGCACCTTCCCGTTGCCCGAGGCGCAGATCGACCGGTTCTTGTTGCGCATCAGCCTCGGCTATCCCAGCGAGGAGGAGGAGCATCGCATCCTGGCGCGCTTCGAGCGCCTGGACCCGTTCGACACACTCAAGGCGGTGGTGGATGTGGAAGACCTGCTGGCGTTGCAAGCGCAGGTGCGCGCCATTCGCGTCGAGCGCAGCGTGGCTGACTATATCGTCAAACTGTGCCGGAGCACGCGCAATGCCGCCGGTGCGCAGATAGGCGTCAGCCCGCGCGGCACCATGGCGCTGTATCGCGCTGCGCAGGCGTTTGCCGCCATCCACGGTCGCGACTATGTGCTGCCAGATGACGTCAAGACGCTGGCGCCGTATGCGCTGGCGCACCGCATCGTGGTGGACGGGCAGAGCCGCTTGCGTGGACGCAAGGCAGAAGACATCCTGCGCGACGTGCTCGAACGCACACCGGTTCCGGTGGACACGGTGTAATGCTTTTCGACGAACGCTGGATCACCCTGCTTGTGTTCATCACGCTCATCGGCGTGATCGTGCGCGCGCCTGCGTTAACTGCGCTGGGCGTGCTCACCCTGTCGCTCGTCAGCGTCAGCGAATTTCTGCGCCGGCGCGTGTTGAAGGATGTGATTTACGAGCGGCGCTTTAACGAGACGCGCTTGTTCATGGGCGAGATACTCGAGGTCTCGTGCAACCTGACCAACCGCGGCCGCCTGCCGGTCGTCTCGCTCTTTGTGGATGACAGCGCACCCGCGGGATTGCAGCTTGCTGACGACGACCCTTCCGCGAAGTTCAACGCTGACGACCGCGTCAACCTGGCGCAACACTCAGCGCTCAAACCGGGCGAGCACACCGCGCGCGTGACGCGCCTGCGCGCCATGAAGCGCGGTTACTATTCATTTGGGACGGCGTATGTGCGCGCGTTCGACATCCTTGGCCTGTCGATGTCAGAGCGGACTGATCGCACCGCCGATAGGCTGATTGTTTATCCCCGCGTGTTCTCGCTGGAGGCGCTCGGCCTGCCAACCCGCGACCCGTTCGGCCAGTTTGCCGCACTGCGCCGGCTGATCGAGGACCCTTCGCGCATCATGGGCGCGCGCGATTATCGCTATGGCGATCCGTTTCGCCAGGTGCACTGGAAAGCCACCGCCCATATGGGCCGCCTGCAGACGCGCGTGTGCGAGCACACCAGCGAACCGACCGCCGTGATCATGCTGAACGTGAGCACGTTCGAACAGGACTGGCGCGGCAGCGACGTGGAACGCTATGAATGGGCGCTCTCTGTGGCGGGCAGCATGGCCGTGTGGGCGGGAGAGGCCGGCGTGACCATCGGCCTGTCCTCGAATGGCACCGCGCCGTATCTGCCGTCGGCATTGCGCGTGCGCCCGCGCCGTTCGCCCGGCCAACTGGCGCACGTGCTCGAAAGCCTGGCCGTGATGTATTCGTTCGCGCTCTCGTCGTTTGACATCTTCCTGCTCACCGAACAGCGCCATCTGCCCATGGGCGCGACGCAGATCGTGGTGACCGCACTGCTCACGCCTGAGATTGCCGCTGCGCTGTTGCGCTTGTACGACCTTGGAAAGAATATCATTGTGATATCGGTGGATCGCGAGCCTCCCGACATAACCAATCTGCCTTTCCCGGTTTACCACGTGCCGCCTTTAGAGTCATACTGGACGGGTGGTTACTGGGATGCAAACGGCAAGCCGGTCGATCCGGTGGTGTTGAGGGAATCACAGGTCGGCGCCGGGCAGCCCGGGCCGGCTGAACCTAAGGCAGGAGTGCGGGCGTGAACCAGCGGCGCATCGCCCTGCTCATCCTGTCTGCGCTGGCCGAGGCCTCGGTGATAGAGCCGCTGCTGCTGCTCCTGCCATCGCCATTGCGGCAGGCTGAGCCAGTTGTGGCGCTTGGGGTAACGTGGGTGCTGCTGTGCGCCATCGCGTTCATGCGGCGCTGGCTGGCGCATCGCGATGCGTCCGCGCTCACACAGCGACTCGTGGCCGGCGCATGGCTGGTAGGAATGTTCGCCGCTGCACTGATCACAGTGAATTCCTCAAGCAACCTGGACCCGCGCAGCCTGTCGGTGATCTTCGTGGAGTTTTTCGGTGTATTGCTCATCTGGTGGCGCGGCATGGCGCTGGGAACAACCTCGCTGGGGCCAGACTCGGCACGACTGCGACTGCAAATCGGGGTGTTATGTTTCGTCCTGTTTGCCACCGCCACAGCTCTAAACCCGAACAACAACCTGGTTTCGTTTATCCTGCCCTTCCTGGCAGGCGCAATCTTTTCCATGCCGCTGGCGCACATCGATCACGTGGAAAAAAGCGAGAACGGGCGACCTGTGCCGTTCGATCGCAAATGGTGGCGCGGGCTGGGCTTCGGGGTCGGCATACCGCTCTTCTCCAGCATGGCTATCGCGATGCTGGTCACTGGCGATGCGCTGGGCACAGGGTTGCGCCTGTTGATCGGGATCGTCCTGTTGCCTGTGTTGGTCGTCGCCTTCGTATTCGGGTACATTATCACCTACATCGCAGCGCTCCTCTTCAGCAACATCAAGAGAAACCCGCTGGATTTAGTATCGAATTTCAGCGCCATGCTGGCGCCACTGCAGGAACAGGCAAAAAAGGCCGCCGATCCGGCAATTGTGATATCTCCCGAAGTGCGCTATGCGATAGGGCTGACTGCGCTTGCAATCATCATCATCGTGGTGATCTGGCAGACGGCGCGGGCGCGGCGCGATGCTGAGGGGGTGCGCGCCCAGAGCGACAACCTGCTGGACCTCCAGCCAGAGGAAGTGCCCCCGCCCACGATCGATGCCGCGATTCTGAACACGTTCAACCTGCGCCGCTGGCTGGCCGCGGTCACGATCCGGCGCATCTACGCGCGCATGAGCCACGAGGCGGGCAAACGCGGCTTTGGGCGCAAGCCTGCGCAGACGCCGAACGATTATGCGCCTTTCCTGTCACTAGCGTTCCCAGGCGTGGATGCCGATCTGCGCATCATCACCGACGCCTACATTGCCGCGCATTATGGCGAGGCGCCCGACACCGATGAGGGCTTGAACGCCATTCGGCAGTCCTGGGAACGCGTTCACGCTGTGCCCAGACAGAAGGGCACGGGGACAGGGGATAAGCCGGATGGAGAGAAGCGGGTTGGGAGTCGAGGCAGCGCAGGCATATTTAAGGTTTAGACGCGCTGGGACAAAAAGGGGGGTGTTTATCGCAGGCCGCTGACACACTGGCCGAGTTTGAGCATGTTGCCCGCGTTGCAGGGCTGCAGGATAAAGCCCGCCAGCCCCACGATGAGTAGCAGGACGGCGATCATCTTCACAATGTCGCGCCAGCCGATGCCAAGGAGTTGCAGGCGCTGCATCAACGGCGTGCTTGCGTAGCGTCCCGTCCCGCGCAGGAACAAAGGCATGAGAACGCCCGTCAGCAGGCCGAAGGTCAGCGCTGCCAGCGGCGTGTGCATCGTCGCTGGAATGGACGCGGGTAACCGGCCCATAAGAACTATCGCCGACAGCCACGCGATGCTGTTGACCAGCAACCATGCCAGTGCGAACAGACCCGGCGCCCGGCTGTAGAGCAGCGCCGCTTGTGTTGCAGCCATCAACAGAATGGTGGATGACCCCGGCAACGGAATGCCAAAAGCGCGGTCGATGATCGTTCCCGCCGTGATGGCAAGCGCAGTGAGAAACGCCCACCAGGGCGCCTCGCGCAAGCGCCTGCGCGCGACAAGCCACTGCATTAACCCGACTATGCCGCCATAGACGGTAGCGATCAGCAGTTGCGCAGACGCGTCGCTGGCGCGCGCGCTCAACGGGTCAACGATCAGCGCCCCGGCCAGCCACGTGATGATCGTCGCTATCATCCATCCGACCCAGAGCGGGATGGCGACGCCTTGAATAGCATCGATCACTCTCTGGCCACGAGCGGCAATCGAGGCGGGAATCTTCAGGTCGGGCAGTTGAATCCGCGGCAGGCGCAGTCCCTCGCTGGGGCTGTTAGGGCCATGGCGGCGGCGGACGGTTTGCCAGCGGGACCGCATGCGCGTCGCAGTCCCGCTGTTGGCGTCCATGCCAGGGATTGTCAGCGGGTGCGGGTTAGGGGCGTTGCAACGCGGACAGAAGCGCAGGTGTACCGAGAAGATATGGCCATTGGCGCAGGGGATCAACGCTTTTTCCGCGTCGTCCAGCGCCTCCACCCATTCGTCCGGCGTGGGACGTTCGCGCGGGGCAGTATGTCCATCGACGAAACAGCGCTGGAACAGTTCGACCACGCGCGGATGCAGGATGTTCAACGGCGGCATGTTTGGTGGCGGCGCCACTGGCCCGCCCGACCCGCTCATATACGGGTACCAACCCTGCTTGATGCGATCCTCGATCGACGGCGGGTCGCCCGCGCCGAGCCACTGGGCGCGAAACGGGTGGCTGCCGTCCATCAGCAATTGGAAGACGAGCACGCCCAGCCCGAAGCAGTCGTGCTCGGGTTTGCGCGGCAGGTCGCGGAAAGTCTTGCCCTGCAGTTCGGGCGGGGTGTATTCGGGCTTGCCCACCGGGCAGTAGAACATGCGCCCATGCGCGTGCACCTGAAACGAATCCGTGTCGATCAGTGTGACGAGCGCGCGTGGCGTGACCAGCACATTGCTCTCGTTCAGGTCGCCGACGACGTAGTTCTTGTCGTGAAGCGCTTTGAGCGCCTTGGCCAGATTGCGGGCGGTGCGGTGCTGGTAGCGCCAGTCGAAGCCGGGCAGGATGCGCGCGCGAATACGCGGGTTAAACACCCCCAGCAGTGAGGCCGCGTTGGTGATGTGCGGCATGAGATACCCGGCGAGTTGACCGGGCGGGTTGTATAGCAGATCGAGCGGCCAGGCAATGCTTGCATGCGTCGCACCGTTGGTTTTGCCAGAGAGGAGTCCCGGATCATCCGGAGGGTGGTTTTTCATCCACGCCAGCTTGTCCGCGTAATCCTGTGGCGGGTGCGTGTACAGCTTGGCGATCAGCCCGGGCTGGGCCGGCACAGGATAGACGGCGCCTTCACCGCCCCGGCTGAGTTCCGGGCCGAGCGTGACTGGTTTGCGCGCGGAGTCGTAGACGAGCATGCCTGGGCTGAGTGTAACCGCAAATCGTCACGACTGTTCTGTGACGATCGTCGCTCGCGTCTCGCGTAAAAGTCGCCGTTTGGGATACACTGCTAATTAGAGGACAGACGATATGGCAAAGCGTAAAGCAACAGCAAAACAGATCCGCGTGGGCGTGATCGGTGTCGGGCGCGGACAGTCGTTCATGCGTCAGGCGCCCTATGCAGGAATGGAACTTGTCGCTATCTGCGACACATGGGAAGAACGGCTGCGCAAAGTGGGCGAGGAACTCGGCGTCGCCACGTACACCGACTACGACCAGTTCCTGCAGCACGACATGGACGCCGTCATCACGGCGAACTACTTTCACCAGCATGCGCCATTTGCAATCAAGGCGCTCCGCGCAGGCAAGCATGTCATGAGCGAAACCTCCGCATGCAAGACGCTGGCCGAAGGCGTCGCGCTGATCCGCGAGGTGGAGAAGAGCGGCAAAATCTACATGTTGGCGGAGAACTACCCCTATACCGCCGTCAACATCGAAATGCGCCGGCGGTACCAGAACGGGGAAATCGGCGACGCGTTGTATGCCGACGGTGAGTACAACCACCCCATGGCGTTGGATGATGTAATGCGCATCTCGCCGGGGTTGACGCACTGGCGCAACAATCTCCCCTCAACCTACTACTGCACCCACGCACTCGCGCCGTTGATGAGCGCGACGGACACATGGCCGGTGTCTGTCAATGGACTATCCATCGCCACACCCGAAGGCTATATCCCGCTCAGCCCGCGCCGCGGTGATATCGGCGCGGTCATCCTATGCCGCATGGACAATGGCGCCGTGTTCAAACTGTTCCAGACTGGCGTGCCGGGGCACAGCATCTGGTATCGCATCCACGGCACGCGCGGATTAATGGAGCATACGCGCGGCCCTGGTTACTGGGGGCCGGGACAACTGCGCATCGCCCATGATCCATGGGAACTGCGGCCCGATGAGGTTACTGAACAGACCTACCTGCCGGACTTCCCCGAATGGGCGCAGGACGCGGCTCGCACCGGGCACGGCGGCGGCGATTACTTCACCACATATCACTTCGGCGAGGCGATCCGCAGCGGCAAGCCCCCCTACCTCGATGTCTATCGCGGCGTGGCGATGTCCATCGTCGGCATCCTAGCATGGAAGAGCGCGTTGCAGAATGGCGCGCCGTTCGCCGTGCCCGATTTTCGGGACGAGAAGCAACGCCAGCAGTATGCGGACGACCACTGGTCGCCCTTTCCTGAGGATGCCGGCCCTGGCCAGCCACAACCCAGCATACGGGGCAACATCAAACCCAGCGCCGCGGCGATCCGCTATGCCCGCAAGATATGGAAGGAGATCGGGTACAAAGAACAGTGATCGCGTGAGGGTGACCGGGATGACACACGGGTCATCCCCTACGCGCATAAACGCGACGACACATACGTCATCCCCCCCACGTAGATGCGAACCCGTGTGTTCGCCCGGTGTGATGGCGAGACGAGGAACGGGATGACACACGGGTCATTCCCCACGCGCATAAACGCGACGACACACAGGTCATCCCCCCCACGTAGATGCGAACCCGCGTGTTCGCCCGATGTGATTGCGAGACGAGGAACGGGATGACACACGGGTCATCCCCTACGCACATAAACGCGACGACACATTGGGTCATCCCTCCACGTAGATGCGAACCCGCGTGTTCGCCCGGTGTGATGGCATGACGAGGAACGGGATGACACATGGGGCATTCCCTACGCGCATAAACGCGACGACACAGAGGTCATCCCCCCCACGTAGATGCGAACCCGCGTGTTCGCCTAAGGATACCAAGCGTACTTTTCATCTTGCGCCGTGCGGAAGTCGGATTAATAATGTAGACGGCCTGTGCAATCACAGGCTGTGTCGGCCGTATCTGGCCAGGATGGTATTTACAACAATGAAACAAGGTCATGACGCTTATCAGCAGCGCATCGATGTGCTTCGCAAGACGAAGATGGAGCACACGGCGCAGAAACTGGAGCAAACGGGTTACTTCAACGTCGACGATGATGGCCGCATGCCGTGGCCGGAGCCGATTCCGTTCACGCCGAAATCGAACCACCCCTCGGGCGGGTGCTACGGCGCGCGGAGCATCGGCGAAAACTTCCGCGCCTGGCTCGACGTGCATCCCGTGTACATTCATCCGCAGAGCGCGCTCGCCGGCGGCTGGATCACCTACGTCCCCGGTGTGGGCGGCTGGAAACCCGAAGACCGGCCAGCCCATCTGCGCCCGCTGCACAAAAAGTACAACCTGCGGCCAGGCATTGGCGCGCAGAACCACCTTGGCCCGGATATGAAGATCGGCCTCGACCTGGGATGGGGCGGGTTGCTGGCAAAGATTCGCGAATACCGCGCCCTGAACCAACCCACAGACACCGGCTTCTATGATGCCGAGGAGAACCTCGTGCTGGGCGTGCAGGACTGGATCAAGCGCCATGTGACCAAGGCGCGCGAGATGGCCGCGGTTGAGAGCGATCCCGCGATACGCGCCAACCTGCTGGCGATGGTCGAAACGAACGAGTGGCTGGTCGATCATGCGCCGCGCACGTTGCGCGAGGCGTGTCAGTTCCTCGCCTGGTTCCAGTGCATCGACCGCATGTGGGGCCGCGGCGGCGCCCTCTCGCAACTCGACGAACTCTTGCGACCTTACTATGAAGCCGATGTGGCTGCGGGCCGACTTGTCGACGATGAGGAGGCTGTGTGGTTTCTCGCCAGCCTGTTCTTCAACGACACACACTACTCGCAGATCGGCGGGCCGACGCCGGACGGCAGCCGCGACCTGACAAGCGCGATGTCGTTCATCATCCTCGAAGCCACGCACCGGCTGAAGATTCCATCCAACATCGCGTTGCGCGTGCATGATGGGCTGAACCCTGAATTGTTCCGCCTCGCGGTGAAGTATCTGTTTGAGGACGGCACCGGCGTGTGTTACTCATGCTCGAAGGGGCTGGACGAAGGCTATGCCCGCAACGGGGTGCCGATTCAACTGGCGCGCATGCGCGCGAAGGTGGGCTGCAACTGGACGTGCCTGCCCGGCATCGAGTATCCTATTCAGGACTGCACGCGCCAGTGTCTGACCAAGCCATTCCTGCTGGCCTTTGAAGAGATGATGGCGAACGTGGACGCGAATGCGTCGCACAGTATTGATGCATTGTGGGAACGGTACGCGGCGCACCTGGCGATCTCAGTGGACGTGATGAAGCAGGGCTTCGACTGGCACATGGATCACCACGCGGCGAACCATATCGAGATCGTGCTCAATCTATTCTGTCACGGGCCGATCGAACGCGGGCTGGATGTGTCGGCGGGCGGCGTGGACATCTACCGCTTGACCTTCGACGGCGTCGGGCTGGCAACCGTGGCCGATTCGTTCGCGGCCATCGAGCAACGCGTGGTCAACGAGAAGCGCCTGACGTGGGATGAACTGGCCGACTGGCTGGCGCGCGACTTTGGGCGCGGTGACAGCGACCCGGCTGTCGTCAAGGACGGCGAGCGCGTGCGCTTGATGCTGAAGAACATCGCTCGCTTTGGCACGGGCAACTCGCGCGCCGACGCATGGGCCAAGCGCATCGAGGAGACGTATGTTGACCTCGTGCGCGGCACGCCCACGGCAAAAGGCTTCACAGTCATCCCCGGCCTGTTCTCGCACGGCGACGTGATCGGCATCGGCAAGGAACTGAGCGCGACGCCGAACGGGCGGCATGCTGGCGACGCCATCTCACACAGCGTCGATCCCGATCCTGGCTTTATGCTCGGCGGCGGGTCAGCGCCAACAGCTAAGTCGAACGCCGTAATAGCGATGCAGCCGGGTTGGGGCAACAGCGCCCCGCTGCAGATCGACTTCGACAAACACCTGGCGCAGGAGTACGGCGGGGTCGAAGCCATCGAGGCGATGATCAAGACGCACAACGCGCAGGGCGGCACGCTGGTCAACATCAACGTGATCTCGAAGAAGCAGGTGCTTGAAGCACACGCTGACCCGGAGAAGTATCCCGACCTCGTCGTGCGCGTCACCGGCTACAGCGCCTACTTCAAGATGCTTTCGCCGGAGTATCGGCAGCAGGTGGTGGATCGCATTCTGGCGGAAGATTAAGACTGCCGGATTTCGGATTTGACCACGGAAAAGACGGAAGACACGGAAACAGACTTCACCGCGCTGTGGGTCACTGGTCATGCTGGGCATTCCGCGTATCAACGGCTTCACGAGCGTCATATTGCTCAAAAGTCGTCTCAGCAACCGCGACAAGATCATCATCGGTCAGAGACTTATAGGTATCCGCAACATCAGCGTACTGTGGTTGTGATTGCATGCCCATATATGTGATCATAGCACGCGTGAAACCCTGCGGGTGTGGCTATCAAGACCGCGGTACGCCAAGCCACACCCGCAGGGTTTCGTGGTCCCGTCGTACAATGCGGACATTCACAGGAGGGCGTTATGAGATTAGAAGGGAAGAACGCAATTGTCACCGGTGGCGCGGCAGGGATTGGCAAGGCTATCGCGATAGCGTTGGCAAATGAGGGCGCGAACGTGGCGATTGCCGATGTGCAGATGGAGAAGGCGGAAGCCGTTGCTGCGCAGATTCGCGCAGACGGGCTCGCGAGGAAGTCCGTCGCGATCAAGTGCGATGTCGGCGATAGCGCGCAGGTGGATCGCATGGTGGCGCAGGCGGTTGCGGACCTTGGCGGGGTGCATATCCTCGTCAACAACGCGGCGATCATCTCCGATGGGTCGTTCTGGAACGTCAGCGACGAAACCTGGAATCGGTTGATCCGCAACAACCTCTCCAGCGTGTTCTATTGCTCGCGCGCCGTCGCGCGCGTGTTGATCGCGCAGAAGCAGGGCGGGCGCATCATCAACATGTCGTCGATCCACGCCACGCTCTCCGAGCCGTCGGCGGGGCCGTACACGGCGGCCAAGGGCGGCATCGAGGCGCTCTCGCGCACGATGGCGACCGAACTCGCGCCATACAAGGTCAACGTGAACTGTGTGGCGCCAGGCGCGACCTTCAGCGAACTGACCACGCCGATGTACACTGAGGCGGTTAAGCAGGCGCTGTTTCAGCGCGTGCCGATGAAAGAGATTGCGCAACCCGAGTGGATCGCCGCCGGCGTGGTATTCCTCGCCTCGGACGAGTCGCGCTACATGACCGGCCAGGTGCTCACCATTGATGGCGGCTATGTCATGGATGGCAGCCTGCCGGGCGCGAAGTACTGGACTGAATAAGCCTGTCTGCGTGGGATATCTGATCGCTCACGCCGAGATCGCGGTCGCGCGAATCGATTGTGATCAGAAACAGAGCGCACGGTGGATAACTGACGGCGTTTTTCACCGTGCGGCGTAATAATTGTGCGAAATGGGTGGATAACCCTGTATAAATCTGTGGATGCGTGTGGATAACTCAGGAACTCAAAATTCCAAATAACGCGTTTCCGGTTGATTACTGCGCCAGCCCCGCATTGCGCAGCCGCTCGATCAGGGCGCGCCGGCTGGTGTAGCGATTGACCAGAGGAATCAGGCGTGACTCAAACTCCGGCAACCGCTTCTGGTATACCGCCAGGTCGCGCAGATTCACCAGCAGGGCTACGGCTTGGTCGTAAGCCTTGGATTGCTTCTGCTCGATCAACTTCTCCACCCATGTCCAGGTGGGCTCCACGCGTTTGGACAGTTCTTCGAGTTCCTGAATGCGCTTCCGTTCGGCTTCCGCCTGCACGCGGCGCTGCTCTTCCTGCACGAAACGTTTGGCAGTCTCAGCGAGTTCTGAAGGCGCGGGAGTCCGCCGCGACGCGGCAGGTTTCTCAATGCCGGCCAACTCGATCAACCGTTTGCGCAGGGTGCTGCCCACCTGTGTCTCGCCTTGCAAAACGCGCAGCAGGAACGCGTCACATTCCTGGCGCGGCAGGAGCGAGAGTGCGCCGGCCAGCGCCTGATCCGAGATCGGCTGCAGCGCTTCGCTCGATTCGGCCGCAGCTTTGACCAGATACGAGTCGATGTCGAAGAACTGCATGAACGCTTTGTGGGCGGCGGTCAGCTTGCGCAGCCCTGCCGGCACAGGCGGCTGAGTCGTCTCCTCTTCCTCATCATCCTCGTCCTCGTCAGCCTCCCGCTCTGCCAGCCATGCCATGTACAACGCGCGATAGTCGCCCTGGATGATCTGTTCGCGCAAGGGGACCAGCCGGCGCAAGATGCCTTCCACATCAATCCAGTCGCTGCCCTCATCCTCGCTCAGGTCGATCTCCAGAACCTGGAATTCGCCTTCCCGAGTCAGACTGATGCGATCCTCGATGCAGAAGGCCCGGATTGCCTTCGCGTCAACGGCTGCGACCGGGAAGCGGAACGCCAACTCGCGGCTGCCCCAGTTCGCCGCGTAAAGCATGGCGTCGAAATACTTCAGCAGCACCGCGCGACGGTCATGCTTGAAATCGCCGTACGAGTAGGTGACGACGGCCTGGGTGGCGGTCGCGATGTCCATGTGACTCGATAGACCACTGACCTCTTCCAACTCCTCTTCGGTCAGCGGCCGGTCGACCGCGATCCATTCGTAGTATTGATATTCACTCATAAGATGTTGGGGTTCCTTGCCAGTTGTTCAAATTCCCAAGCATACGTAGCCACTGTCATTCATCTCACTTTGCTGGAGAGTATAGCCGATCACTTGCCGCCCGTTTGTAACACAAATAGCCGTCAGGCTTATAATCGCTTTGTCGCTAACTGTTGGTTATGGGGTTGTGGCTTGTTGGTTGGATCATTGAAACACAGATCAGCAGTTGACCGGCTTTGGCGTATTCATTGTTTTGATCGTTGAAATCGTTCGCCTTTGTTGAGCCACGTTGACGCAAAGGTACTTCACACCCGCACGCCGGCGTTGTCACTGTCAGGGAGCAACCATGGGGTTTGGAAAAATAGTCCGACGGTCCGTGTTCGTCCTGAGCATCGTAAGCACGCTTGTCTCTTCACCGCTTGGCGTTCCGGCAGCACAGAAATCACCGCAACTCCAAGTGGGTTCAGCTACCTCCACCGTGCAACTATTCCGCACAACGGTCACGCTGAGCCGCCCAACTGACCGCGCCCGGCTGGACAAGCTTGGCATCAAAGTCCTGAGTGAAGGGACTGGGACGGCAACAGTGCTTGTAGATGATGACCAACTGGCGACACTGGCGCGGTTGCGGTTCGAGCCGCGTGGCAGTGATGAGTTTAGTTCGCTCGTGAACGGTCAGGCGACGAGTGGCTTGCGGAGACCACAGGTAACCAGTTTTTCACCACTGATGGACACGATGGCGGCAGTTAATACAGAGGCAAGTGCAAGCCAACTGTCGCGTGTAGATGCACTGTCGTCCCTCAGAACCGCCGTAAATGCACTGGCACCGGAACAGGTGGCAGCGATTTCTGGCATGACGAGCCTGGATAGTGATGGCGACGGGTTAACGGACACTGAGGAGCAGTGGTGGTGCACGGATCCGCTGGACGCCAACACGCGTGGTGATATGCAACACACCGATAAGGACTATGTGAACCGGCTGGAGCAGTATTTGTGGCATCCTGAGTTGGGCGATCATCGCATCGGAAAGCCGTTCCAGGATTGGCCCCCGCTGACGACGAACTTCAACCACCCGGATAGGAAATTTGCCTGTGTGTCATCGGACGGATCGATGCCAGATGGGGTGAAGCGGCTGTTGGGGTTAAACGTGAACCTACCAAGCACAGTCCACGATCGATTTAATGACGCTATCAAATTGTTCGGTGTGGATAGAACCGGCACCGTGATCCCACCTTATGTAATAGATCCTGGAAAGCACCCCTTTGTGGCAGCCTATCCATTGCCTGAGATTTCTGTTGTGCAGTCTTCTTTCGTTGTCCAAGCTGTAACTACTATTCGAACTGATCATACTGTTGGTACTAACGAACAACACTCGTATACCACCGCCAAGGCAACTGGTACTAGTACTAGCTTGGCTGATTCTATAACGTCCAATTCTTGGGATGAGTTATCCACGGCAACAACCACACCGATATTCAGAACAATGACAACCAACCCAACTCTCAAGAACCCGTTAAGGACAAGCCAGCCTCAAAATGAGGCAGTTGATCTTACTAGTATAGGTGCATCAGTCTTAACGGTTATAGGAGGCGTTGTTGGTGCAATTGGCTGCCTGGTTCTGGAGCCATGTGGTGGGGGAGTTGTAGCTGTTATTGCCATAACAACAGTTGGTGGACTGGTAGCGACTGGTGCAGCTACTGGTAATTATATAGTTAATAAGGATGAGGCAGCTCAAAGACAAAATGACCAACAGAAGATGGAGCAAGATCTGAAGGACATTCGTCAACAGCAAAATAGTTGCCCTTTGTCCCCAAGTGGAGCAAAACAACTGGTTCCTGATAATGGTATTAGTCTAGTTGAAGGTTTAGCACCATTAGCAGCATCTATCTCATGTAGTAACAATGTTGGTACCAAGGCAACAGATCAACAACTGACAGACGGTCAACGAGCATCTGCCAGCACGCAGGATAGAGTCACTGGTAACCAAAGTCAGGGGAGTTTTTCCTCTGATGGAAGAGCTATATCGCAACAGTATTATCAGATGTCATACCCACGGCCTTCAATGACAAGAAGTAGTACACACGGCTCCTCGCATGGAGGGGCGCAGACAACAACACATACTTCATACGAGGAAAATACGGTAACAAATGGTGAACTGTTTGGCTCTTCAGAGGGCTGGAGTAATGGAACTGCAGTTGATTCATCACATGCCGCAGATTTCTGGTTTGCCTATACTGTTCGCAATGGCGGGACAGATTACCTAACTAACCTATGCAATCTTGCCTTCAACGTTTATATCGGTGATGATCCATATCCGGCGTACACCTATTTTGTTGCACCCGATGTGGGTGGGGATGGGTGCTTCCACAACTACCTGCCAGGCGAGCAGCGTACGTTCTCGGCACATACTCAGTCGCATGCCATTCCACTCACCCTTGAGCAGATGAAGGCAATTGACCTTGGCGCCCCAGTTAATGTGGTCATTGCCGATTACAGCTTCGGTACAGACCAAGCGTTTTACAGCGGTGCACGTGCGGCAAATGTACTGGTTGCCATTAAAGATGATAGTCAAAGCGCCGATATTCCTATACAGACCTTTCTCATTCCAACCTGGGGTAACGGCGATACCATGCAGGATGTCATCGGTCGATATTTCCCATCAGAGCAAGATATCTATGGAAACTTCATTGCTATCTGGATACCTGTCAACACCGGGGCAACAATACCTTCCAAATGTGAAGAGCCTAAACACGATAGTCTCTCCCCATTGGTGTGGTGCAAGCACGCCTTGAGTGTGGCAGACTGGTGGAACATCTATCTGAAAAACCTCGGCGATGGGACAACACAACTGGATCAGACTCTGGCGGCACCGAACAGCACGGCATTCTTCCGCTTCAATCAAGACAGTGATCTGGATGGATACAGTGATGCAACAGAGCGACTACTTGGGACCGATCCGCTGAATCCGGCAAGTCATCCGAGTCCTGAACTGATTGCTGGTGCCAATAGACAACCTGCCGTGAATGGCATAGTCACAGGCACTATTTCACTGCTAAATACAGGTCTATACGACGCGTATGGCATTGAAATCATTACGGTGGCGCCAGACGACTCTATCTCAATACTGGCGAATACCGTGGGTGGAAGTGGCCGCGTAAAGGCAGGTAAAAATGTTGTAGTCGGAAGCACAATCAAGCTACCGCAAACCCTCCCGGGCAGTTGGGGACAATCAGGGCATGCTACCCCTGTTATTGGGGGTTACTATACGGGTAATGCTACACGTGTCTATTCATTTACGGCAAGTTGTGGCACTTCTCTGGGCTGTGGTGTCGCTACTGGAACATTAGGCCTGAACTGGAGTAATGGTATCGTAAGTGGAACCGTTAATATCGGAGAGGGCTATGCTTCTCCTGGTTCGGTAGACGTGGGGACCGACGGCCTAAAGTTATCAATGCTCTCGGGTATAGTAAGAAATAACGAAGTTTTCACGGCAACAGCACGTCCACCACTAGACACTTTCTCGTATCGTATCAATCGAGAACCCCATACTGATCCGATGTTCATCGTCAGTTACAATGATCCCCAAGGCAATCACCGTTTCATCATTCCTCCCGGTGCAGATAATCTCAAAAGTCCTATGGATAGCCTTACGGTGTATGCTGGCCAGAAACTACAGGACCCTGGCGTAGAAATCGCGACGTATGCACCGTTTTCGATGACTCAGGCACAAACTGTCACGCTCGTTGTTAATAATCCAAGTATTACTAATATCACAAACGCTCATTTGTTCATCGAGTTCGTCAACATCAGCGATACAGTGGCAGCGGAGCTTGCCGTTACACAGACAATTCTGTCAGGACCAAATGTCGTAGGTATTCCGTGGAGCACCAGCGCATTCTCGCCAACGTTCAGTGCTGGCACAGACTATAACGTGTTGATATTCCTTACGGATTACCAAGGCGATATATTACATGCAGCGGTTCTCAATCTGAATAGAACAGGCCGGGCGGAATAACGACTTCGAGACCCTCCAACATAAAGCGGAAGAGCGCA
>CAIXPS010000566.1 GCA_903921365.1 uncultured bacterium
CTGGTTCGGGCATCCAGGACGCGACAATACCGCGCAACGGCGATGTCGCCCTGCTCGATCTGCCACAATAACTTGATTGTCGTAACATTGTTTGCGTTTGAATCCTTTGCTGTACGGAAGAATAGACTGGAGCAACTCGGGTGTCAACACCAATTTGAAATATTTTTTAAGGGGGGGGTGTGGGGTGAGAAACAGTTTATTCTGGTGACTATGAACACATCATTCCTTTCGCGTATTTTTGCGTTTTCCGCGGCCTGCTTGGCGGGCGTGGTGATCGCTGGATCCACCAAAACCAACCTGACGATCTCGAGCAACACCCCCACGATGGTCCTGACGGATCGCATCGCCAACATCTCGATCCGATATTCCGCGTTCATTTACAATGCAGGGCCGACCGATGCGAAGGTTGATCGAACGTCTGCGGGGTGCTCGAACGGCTTGCCGCTCCCCGTCGGATCCTCCTGGTACGCCGATCCGCCCACTCGAGTTTCCGAGCAAAATATGCACGATTCTTCGCCAGTCTGGATCTATGCGACGGGCACCACCGCGGTGGTCGTCGGCGAGGAAACCCGCTAATGAAACATCTTCTCGTACAAATCCTCTCCGTGCTGGCAATCGCGGGCGTGGCGATGGCTGGGAAGATTGTAGGCGGCGGCAACGGAACGGATCCTGTCGCCCGCGCGACGGCCGATGCCGCGCTGGTGCGATCGAACTTCACAGTCCTCTGCGTGAGCGGATCGTGCATCACAAATTGGCCTGAAGTTGGTGGTGGCTCTAATTCATGCGCCTGGTCGGCCGCGCCAGTCGCAACAAATTCGGTTGGGAATCCAGGCGATCTAGCGTACACCAACGACTATTTTTACATCTGCATCGCCAGCAATCTCTGGCGGCGCGCAACACTGGTGGGGTTTTAATTATGAATAAAGACATTCAACTAATTCAAGAGCAAGCAGACGGCTCATTTCTGTCCAAAATCATAGCGGGCGTCAACCGTGTGGTTGGTTTTGATGGTAACGGAGACCCTGTCGCTGTCAATGGCGGCACCCTTGACCTTGGTGGGGCACGTCTCACCAACTACCTTGAAGCCAATCCAGCCGCCTTGACCTTCGGAAGCACAACTACACTCGACACGACCCTCAGCCGCGCTTTCTCGCTAGACCTGACTGGCGACACCACGATGGCTCTTACCGGCTCTCATCGCGACGGAAACACAATCTCGTTGCTGTTGTGCCAAGACGCCACAGGTTCGCGGATAGTTACATGGCCGTCTGATGTGGTTTGGGAGAATGATGTTCTCCCGACATTGACGACGGAGGCTCTCCATGCTGATTTCATTCTGTTTTATGATAACGGGGAGAAGTGGATTGCGGTTTTGCTCGCTCAACATTTGGCGTGCGATGCGCCGTCTACGCCTACATCACTTGCCACAGACCCAGTTTCCGCCACTGAAGTTGATCTGACTTGGACCGCAGTGGGTGGTGCGGCCACGTACAATGTTTACCGTGACTCCGCGTTCGTCACCAATGTCGCGACTGCCTACTACCACGACACAGGGCGGACTGCCAGCACCACCTACGGGTACACCGTCAGCGCCGTCAACGGCTATGGCGTGTCGGCTCCATGCACCAATGTCAATGGATTGACTCGCACGATTGCTCCGACAGGTCTAAATGTAGCGGTGATTTCAGCCACCGAACTCGACCTGACGTGGGACGCCGTTACTGGCGCAACTTCTTACAAGGTTTATCGGAACTCATCCTTGGTTTACTCGCCGTCAACCAACGCCCAGAACGATACGGGACTGACCAGCGGAACCCTCTACCATTATTACGTCACCGCCTTGAACGCCTCTGGCGAAAGTGTTGCGAGTTCGACGGTTGATGGGACGACTTTGATTGGGGTTGCGGCAGGAGCATTACAATTTGATGGGAGCCAGAATTATGTGACGGTTCCTTACAATTCAGGACTGTTTCCTTCGATTGTAACTTTGGAGGCATGGATAAATATACCTACTATTTTAAGTCATTATCAATTTATTGTTGGGAACGGGGACTATTCGACCGGTGGAACCTTTTTAGATATTGAACAAGCTGGCGATGGCTCAAAACTACGTTTCATCGGAAACGACGGTTCGATCAGAGGAACAAGCAATAGCGTTGTAGCAACAGGCCGCTGGACTCACGTTGCTGTCGTATATGATGGGTCAAACATCACGTTTTATCAAGACGGCATTCAAGATGGACAATCTTCGGCTTCAGGGACAATAACTGACAACGGATTGCCACTTGGTATTGGTAAGGCCGTTTCTAGCCCGCCAGAGTATTTTGGAGGTTCAATTGACGAAGTCCGCATCAGCAACATTGCCCGGTACACCACAACGTTCGTTCCGCAACCGATTCTCGGCAGCGATGCGAATACCGTGGCCTACTACCGATTCAACGAAGGGGCTGGCACAACATTAACTGACTTGACGGGCAACGGCCACAACGGAACCTTAATGGGTTCACCACTGCCAACATGGGTTGAAGGTGTACCAAGCAATACCGCATTGCAGTTCGATGGGAGTCAGAATTATGTTAGCGTACCCGGCTCAGTCGACCTAACACCGTCCACCTGCACGATTGAGTTCTGGGTGAAAACTCCAGACCCATCGAGTAATGATGCTGGAATAGTTTGCACGTGGCTCAGCGATGCAACCGGGTTTCTGATCTACACCGCAGCTAGTAACGCGACGGTGTTCTTTGGAATCGCTGGACTCAGTGTCTTGTGTGGCTCTATTGCCGACGGTCTCTGGCACCACATCGCGGTAACGTGTGACGGTACGACGTTAGTTGGATTTAATGACGGCGTTCAGACAGACACAGCGGCGGGCGTTATTCCGGCCACCACAACCGAGTTAAGTATCGGACGGCATACAGGTGCGCATACTTTGAATGGCACCATTGATGAAGTACGGTTCTCCAACATCGTTCGCTATTCAACAACCTTCACCCCACAACGGACGCTCGGATGGGATGCGAACACCGTCGCTTATTGGAACATGGAAGAAGGTCAAGGCACGACTCTCCACGATGTCACCGGCAACGGTCACGATGGGACGCTGACGGGTTCGCCTGTTCCCACGTGGGTCGATGGGGTCAGCAAGGACGAAGCCTTACAATTTGATGGGAGCCAGAATTATGTGACGACCTCATCGGATGCAATTACGATTCCAAGCAGTGATGCTACTGTTGAATTTTGGTTCAATGAACCTGCTGGAACCTCTCTTTCAGAAGTTTCTATGATGGAGCATTGGGGATATTCGGGTTGGGGTTGGGGGGCATATGTAAATAATGGTGGAACAATTGGTTTTGGAAGCCTCAATAATGGTTGGTTTAGTGTTTCAACTGGTTCTTATCAGGATGGGAATTGGCATCATTTTGCCGCAGTGCAATATAGTGGTACAACCTACTTATACTTAGACGGTGTTTCTGTGGCTTCTGTAAATGGAAATGCTCTCGCTGGAACATCTCATTTGTGCATTGGTGGTGAACCTGGTGTCTCTTGGTATACAAAAGGCAGTATCGACGAAGTCCGCATCAGCAACATCGCCCGGTACACCACAACGTTCGTTCCGCAACCGATTCTCGGCAGCGATGCCAACACAGTTGCTTACTACAAGTTTGACGAAAACAGCGGTGGCGTGGCCGTGGACTACTCCGGCAACGGCCATATTGGAGCACTGACAGGTTCGCCACTGCCGCAACGGGTCACAGGAGTCTCAGAATGATTAAATACTATCTCACGCTCAAGCCGGTTCTCGACGCCGATGGCAAGCCGACGACAATCAGTTCAACGACCAACGGCATCACGACGCATAGCTACGTCTATGAGTCGGACGCGGTCGGACACGTCATCACGGGCTGCTACAAGGCCAACGCGCCGGAGTCTGTCACGGACGTGGTGTTCTGCACCCGGAAGTCTCCGCTGCCAGCTTACGACAGGCTGACCGAATCTATGACGGACTGGGCACAATTCGCTTACTCTGGCGGGAAAATCGTTGCATCGTTCAAGTCGTTGAAAGAGCAAAAGCTGGCGAAGATTCAGAACGATTATCAGGCTGCGCTCGATGCGGGAATTACAGTCGGTGGGATTACACTCGCCGCGACGCGGGATGACCAAAACATGTTCGGCAACTATCTGTCCATGCTCCACACGGCTGAGAAGTTGATGACGCCAGAACAGATCACTGCGTTTGAGGCCAGTACCCAGTCAATCTCCGACCGCTCGCATACTGCCCACGGGCTGACGGTGATGCAGATTTTCCAAACCCTCGTAGGCTACGGGACGACAATTCAGACCTTGTGGGCGACGATGGCTACACGCCGAGCGGCTGCAACCGCCGCGACCACAGTTGCAGAGCTAAACGCGATTTAACAATCTCGACGTTAAGCTGATCTGCCGCTGGTACACGCTGATGACCGTCCAGGCGTTGCAGCAAATCAGCACCATGCCGCGTCAGCGCCTAGAGCGTGACCTCACCAATGGCACGCTGCCGAGCGGGGGATTGCAGTAAGCCTCGCAGATCTACCACTTGGCTCAGTCCACCGCCAGTTTACTCCCTAGATATGCCGATCATCCGATCCTCCCTGCCGCTTCTGCCGTCTTTATGCTGTAAGGGAAAAATATGAGGACAAATATTAAAGCCTTGAAGGCGCGGTTTGCGGCTGACACACCGATCGGCACACGCCTCGGGAAGTTCCTGAATAAACTCAAGGACGGCGAGGTTGTCGACAGCGCGGAGA
>CAIXPS010000567.1 GCA_903921365.1 uncultured bacterium
GGCGCTCTTATGCGCGTGACGCTGCCGCGGCTTACACAATCGCAATGATTATGGACGGGCCGGTTCCCCTGCAGCCGAACCTTGAGCAACAAGGAGTGATGGCGTCAGGCAGTGTGAGTGGCGGTATCAACACCGGCACGCAGACCATCATCAACTTTTATAAGGATAGCGGTGGTAAGGAAAGTAACGCAACGCTACTGCGCGAGCGCCTTGACGAGTATCTG
Organism: uncultured bacterium; assembly: GCA_903921365.1. GTDB lineage: Bacteria > Chloroflexota > Anaerolineae > J036 > Brachytrichaceae > CAIXPS01. The sequence goes on from CAIXPS010000567.1 coordinate 225, forward strand.
GCCTGGCTACGCGGGAATACAGCCCACATCCGACTGCAGGGCATCGAACGCACTGGCGAGGCGCCGGTGGTGAAACTGCCGCTCGATACGGTTTTTGTGCCGCTGCGCGCTGAAATGAGCAGCCGCCCTGCGGGTGAGGATGTTCGCAACGCGATGCAGGGAATGTTGCAACGCCGTCGCAGCAGGATTGCGCCCGATGAGGCCCGGAATATCGATCTCGAACAACTGCAACGCGACATTCGATTTGACGAACTCCTGTCGCTGGGGCCGCATCTGGTCATCATCGGCGGGCCAGGCAGCGGTAAGACCACCGTCTTGACGTACATCGCCTGGGCGTTGGCAACGTCGCTGCTGGATCGCAACGATCTCGCCCACCAGAAACTGGGCTTGACCGGCGACCTGCCGCTGCCGATCTTCGTGCCGCTGGCGTCGTTTGCGCGCTATCTGCAGACGTGCCAGTCGATGCGCGAGCGCACGCTGGCGGCTTTCATCCCGCAGTTCCTCGAAGAGAGCCAGGCCACTTTCAACCTGCCGGAGGATTTCTTCGCGCAACTGCTCAAGAGCGGTCGGCAGGTCATGCTGTTGCTGGACGGCCTCGACGAAGTGGCCGGTGAGGATGACCGCGCACTCGTGCGCGAGACTATCGAAAAGCTGGTGACAGCTCGTCCGCAGATGCGCACCGTCGTCACCTGCCGCACGGTGGCCTATAAGGAGCGTTCGGCGCTGGGCGGTTTCCAGGAAGTGAGCGTCAAACCGCTGGATTTTGAAGAGCACGTGACGCCCATGGTGCGGCAAGCTTACCGTTTCATCTTCGCACATGCGCCTGCCGAAGCCAAAACGCAGGCCGATGATCTGCTGGCGCAAATCGAACGGCTGGAGGAGGATCGCCAACAACGCGCGGGTAATGCCGATGACCGCCTGGTGTCAACGCCACTGATGGTGCGGCTGCTGCTGATCGTGCACTACAACGAGCGCCGTCTGCCCGACCAGCGCGCCGACCTGTTCGAGAAGGCGGTGAATGCGCTGGTGCAGGTGGACTACGCCCGCGATGAACGGGTGCGGCAGCAAGTGGCGCTAAACTGGAAGCGCCACCGCGATATCGCGCAGGCGCTGGCTTTTCACCTGCACTCGCAAGGCAGCCACCAGGGGCGTGAGATCGCTGAGGCGCGGTTGATCGAGGTCTTGTCAAAACAAGCCGATCATCAACCACACCTCGATGGTTTTCTGACGCAGGCGCGCACGCGCGGCGGGCTGTTGGAGGAGCGCAACGGCGTTTATCACTTCATCCACCTGGCGTTCCAGGAGTTTCTGGTGGCGCGGCATCTGTGTTTTGTTGTCGGCACCGCCGGGGTGAGTGCGAGCGTGGCTTTCCTGGCCGAACGGCTGACCGACCCGTGGTGGCGTGAACCTACGCTGCTGCTGGCGGGCTACTGGTCTAGCGCCAGCACGCCAGCAGGTCGCGAGTTGTTGCAACAGTTGGCGAATACTGGCGAGACCGCCGAGGAAAAGTTCAGCGCCGTGGAACTTGCCAGCACGTCTGCGTTGGAATGGCGCGACTGCCCCGCCGACGTGCGTAGCGAACTGGCGCAACGCATCGCTAAGTTGTTCTCTGATCGTGACATGTGCATTGCCGCGTCGCCGGTCGTGCGGGCGCGCGCCGGTAGAGCACTGTCGCAATTGGCCGACCCGCGCACCGGTGTTGGCCTGCGACTGGATGGTTTACCCGATATCGACTGGGTGCTCATTCCAGTTGATGGCGAGTTCATCTATGGCGACGAAAGTGAAAAGAACGGGCCGCGAAAGCTACACCTGCCAGACTACAAGATCAGCCGCTACCCGATCACCTATGCGCAGTTTCAGGCGTTCATTGATGCGCCAGATGGCTTTCGTAATTCGCGTTGGTGGGAAGGGTTGGCTGTAGATGAGGAGAACCGGCGCGCGCTAGGCATTCAAAGCTTCAAGTATGCCAACCATCCGCGCGAAAACGTGAGTTGGTACGATGGCGTGGCGTTTTGCCGCTGGTTGAGCGACAAGCTTGGCACGGAAGTCAGTTTACCGAGTGAACAGCAGTGGGAGAAA
>CAIXPS010000568.1 GCA_903921365.1 uncultured bacterium
CGCTACGTCACCGTGGATGGGTCAGACACGCTGCCCGATATGTTGATTGGCCGCCTGCCGGTCAAAACCGTGACTGAGACGCAAGTCGTTGTTGATAAAATCGTGCAATACGAGACTAGGCCATTCCCCGGCAACTGGGACAAGACTGTGACTTTTGTGGCCGACAACGCGGATGAAGCCGGGAACTTTGCCGCTGCATCAGAGGTGATCGCAACGACCTATGTAAGCGCACCGTTCACGGCGCAGCGCATATACTACACGCCGCCGGCCTCGCTGATTACGATCACCCAGAAAGCCGTCCTGGATCAATGGAACGCCGGCGCATTATTTATCCAGTACACCGGCCATTCATCGTGGCAGCAGTGGGCGCTCGAGCGATTTTTTCACCTCGACGACTTGCCAGCCCTTCACAACGACCGCCGCTGGCCAGTTGTGATCGAGATGACCTGCTTTACCGGCGCGTTTCAAAGGCCGGAGCCGACATTAGACGAAGGGTTACTGACACTGCAAGGCGGAGGCGCCATCGCTACCTGGGGCTCGACCGGTCTGGGCGTCAGCACCGGCCACGCCAGTCTCGACGAAGGTTTCTTTCGAGCCGTTTTCAGCGAAACCGTGAATACGGTTGGGCAGGCTGTCTGGGCCGGCAAATTATCCCTGGCCATAACCGGCCAGCATCTCGACCTTCTGGATACCTATACGCTTTTAGGCGACCCAGCCCTCAGGCTGAATTGGGCCATCCTCCCGTGGGCACATCGAGCCTATTTACCTATTCTTATGAGGAATCAGAACACACCGTAGAGGAATAGCACATGCACCAAAATCAACACCACCTTTTATCCGCAGCCATGCTGGCTGGGCTGTTCGTAGTGACATCCGGCGCATGCTACGTCTTCCTAACCAGTTCCGCGCCTGGCGGCATGCAACCCGAACTGCCATCCTCATCTCCAATGTTCACGATCTCGTGGGCGACCAGCACACCTGGAGAACGCGATCTTGCTCCACTTGGTTCCACTGTCCCGTGGGTAACGGGAACACCTGTGTTGCCGAATCCTTACCAAAATGAATCCACGGTCCCATGGGCGATAGGAACAGCGAGTGTAGTTACTCCTGCGCCGAATATCGCTGATTCGGGCTTGGCGATTATTGACTATATTGACTACAACGCGACCGTAGAGCCTTTAGTTGACGCCCAACCCAAAGAAGACCGAACGCCAACGCGCCTGATTATTCCGGCTACCCGCATTGATACGCCAGTGGAACCGGTGGGCTGGCATGTCGAAACACGAAATGGCAAGTCGGTGAACGTATGGGACGCGCCTGATCATTTTGCCGCCGGTTGGCTCATAAACTCGGCGCCTGTGGGGATACCAGGAAACACGGTGCTGGATGGTCACAATAATATAGAGGGCGAGGTGTTCAAGAACCTGGTCAACGTTAAGGTGGGTGACACCATCACACTGTATACCACCAGCCTGGCGCGTGTCTATCGCGTGGATCAAAAACTAATCCTGCCGGAAGCAGGCCAACCCTTGAAAGTGCGCCAAGCCAATGCCCAGTACATCAGCCCCACGACTGACGAACGGTTGACCCTGGTGACATGCTGGCCGCCAAACGGCAACACACACCGCCTGATCATCATCGCCCGACCAGTGTCATGATTGCTTTGAATCCTTGATGTAATACCCGGCTGGCGCGACCGTCTGGCCGGCCATGATGTTCAGCGCGGCGCCGACACAGACGTGCCGACTGCACCCAGACAGCGAGGGCGACTTGCACAATTACGGATTCGTGACTATCATAGTTGAAACTCCGTAGTCAGACACTCAAAATCAAGGGCGTTGTTCATGGCGTCTCACGGAGATTCGTGAACTACCATCGCGCACGCGAACCCGCTATCCATCGGCGACCGGGGCGATGCATTGCCAGATTTGCACAGGCAGGCCACGGTACGGTGGGCAATGCATCTCCCCTACTCAATGGGCTTATTCATACCTCAACGCCTCCGCCGGGTAGATGTGCGCCGCCTGCCAGGCTGGGATGATGGTGGTGAGCAACGCGAAGCCGTACGAGGCCAGCAGGATTGCGCCGATCTGCAACCACGGAACCGGGAACACGGTCAGTGGCGAGAGTTGGGTGAAGAAGCTGCGCACGATGCTGTCGCCCAGCAGGATGCCCGTAGCCGCGCCGATCAACAGACCGGTGAGCGAGATGAAGCTGGCCTCCAGCACCAGCGACAGCGCCACCATGCGCGCCTGGAATCCAATCGCGCGCAACACGCCGATCTGCTGGCGCCGCTCCACCACGCTGCGGCTGGTGATGACGCCCAGCGCCGCGATCCCAACCAGCAGTCCCAGCGCCATAAAGCCCTGGAACAGGCTGAGTATGCCGCGTGTGACGCTCTGGCCGAGCGCGAAGCTCTCCGCCATGACGGTGACGCTGATGCCGTTTGCGACAAAGGCGCGCTCAAGCTCCTGCTTCACCGCGTGCACATCGGCGCCCGGCTTTACCTTGATGTAATATGCGGCTGGCGCGACCGTCTGCCCGGCCATGGTGTTCAGTGCGGCGCGGTTGATCTGCGCCAGGCCGCCCGCGCGCGTGCTGTTGTCGGCCAGCACGCCGATGACCTGGAACCGGCGCGCTGCGCTCATCTGGTCAAGGCGATTCGGCGCAAGCAGCGCATTACCTGCTATTGGGATGCTCAAGTCGATGAATGTCTCTGGCAGTGTTACCGTGGTCGTCGTCACGCTGACCAGCCCGAATCGCGGCGTCACGATGGCGACGTCGTCCCTCGTGCGCAGAGCTTGCCACACCGCTGCATCGCTGTCGTAGCCAGGCGCGCGCAACTTGAAGGGATACACCTTTTCAGCCTGCGTCACATAGGCAGCGTTGACTGCGGCCAGTTGGCCCCTGAAGATGATGGCGCTGTGATTCACCTCGTTCCACTCTGCGGACGTCGTCGCCGTGCTTCCGATCACGTCGATGTCGGCCAGCCTGGGGTAGGCGGCCACGAGGTTGGGGATGTCGGCCTCCATGTCCTGCAGCGGGCTGAAGGCGCTCAGCAGTGTATTCGCGGTGGAAATCTCAAACCCGCCGCTAGTCTTGTCGCTTAGCACAATCAGCGACTGCGTCGCCTGAATGACCATTGCCATGATGGTGACGGTGCTGATGACGATCGAGAACATCACCATCGCCATGCCGGTGCGAAAACGGGCATTCAACGGATACGCGATGGCCGTCTTCAGAATCGGCGCGATAGAAGGGATGCGCCCCAGCACGCGGCTGACCCCCCAACTGATCGCGTCGGCGTTAAACATGATCGTCATGATGGCCCCGAGGATGATCATGGGCCCGCGCAAGACAAAGGGCAGCACGGCCAGCAGCTGATCCTGTTGCAGAATCTCGCGCGTGGTGTTCCCCGTGACGGTGTTCCATGGAATGGCCCAGACCAGCAGCACGCCCAGCCCCAGTGTTGTATACACGATCCGTCCCATCGTATCCGCGCGCATGGATGTGCGCTCAAGGATGCGCAGGGACAGGGTGGCGACGCCCCATAACAGCAGCGAGGCGCCGAGCAGGATCGTCGTATAAGTGCCATTCAGCATCCAGGCAACCGCTAGGATGATCAGGATCGGCCCGAATACCCAGCGCCAGACCCGGTTGAGGGTCGAGCGTCGTTTCGCGTTTGTCTCTTCCGGCAGATCGCGGATGGCCGCCACGATATTCAGCCGGCTGACGCGCCATGACGCGACGGTGACGACGATATAGGTCAGCAGCACGCCCAGGCAGTACCCGGCGACGATCGAGGCCGGCGCGACCTGGAAATGAAACTGGAAGGCGCCGGTGCTCGCGCCCAACTGCGTCGTGACGCTGCCGAACAGGTTGGCGATGAAGCCGATCATCGCGTATGACACGAGCAACCCAAGCACCACGCCCAGAGCCGCCGCCAGCAAGTCATACACCATGCCTTCGGTGACAAACATCTGCACCAGATGGCTGCGCTGCACGCCGATGGCGCGCGCGATGCCCATCTCGCTGCGGCGCTCTGTCGCCAGCATGACAAAGATCAGGAAGATCAGCAGGATGCCGGAGAGGATGGAGAAGATGCCAAACAGCGAGAAAATCTGAGAGAACACGCCGCCGGCCACGTCTGAAATCGTCAGCACGGTGGACTTGCTGAGCTGATCGACCAGGTCAAAGTAGTTGAGCTTGTTCAACGCAGTGTCCAACTCAGTCACGGTTGCCGTCGGCAGGTTGAGACGGCGCAGTCCGGTGCGCGTGTTCAGGTCGCCCATCAGGGTGCGCACTGCGGGGCTGACGCCTGTCGCGGGCTGGTCGAGCACATCGTTCAACGCCTTTACCTGGGTTAAGGAGGTGTCGGCGGGGATGAGGCTCGCGACCAGTGACCGCACCAGCGGAGGCGCCTGCGGCCCGATGCGAAATGCAGGGCGCGGCGCGCGGTTTGCGGTTTCGGTGATGGCGGCGCGGACATCGGGACGGCGCAGGAGTGCCACCACGTCGTTCAGCGCACCCTCATCCATGGCCAGCGTGCGTAATTTCTGGCTGACCTCGGCCGTGTACTCCACCCCGCCCAGTTCATCCCCCTTGTTGGAGACGAGGACGTTGTTGATCTTGCCCTGCATGAAAAGCAACTTCTGCGCTTCATCCAGCCGCATCATCGCCACTGGCAGCACGGCGCCGAGCGGGCCGGCTTCTCCGACGATGGCCTTGACGCGATAGGGCACAGGGATCGGCCCGATGAATAGTTCGAGCACATCGCCAACGCGCGCGTCCAGGTTTTGCGCACCCAGCCGGTTGAGGTAGATGTCGCCCTGGCGCAACTGCAATCCATATTGGCCAAGGAACGTGTCGGCCTGGCTTCCGAGCGTATTGACGTTGACTGCGGCAAGCAGCCGGTTGGGCAGTTGAGCCACCTGCGCGGGGTTGATCCCCAATGAGTTGCTCAGTATCGTGCTGGCTTTGAGCGTATCGGTCGTCACGCCCAATGTGCGCAATCGATCTGAGGTTAAGCCGAGTGATGCGAGCGAGACGGTGTAGATCCCGCGCTGTTCCAACGGGCTGGTGTCGATGCCCAGTTGTTTCAACGTGCTCACGTCGAGGGAGAGCGTTGAAAAGTCGACGTCAGTGGCGCCAGTGAGGACTGCGCCGATTCCCGCTGCCGCGGCTAGTAAAGCAGTGCCTGCTGTGGCGCTGATGCCTCCGCTGCCGATCAGTCGCTGTCCCGCTGAGAATGCGTCCGAGGCCGCGACAAACACATTGCCCACGCCTGATTTGAGCGCGTCCATCTTGACGCTCTGGCCGTCGGTGGTGGTCACGCCAAACTGGGTGTCATAGTCCTTATCGACTGCGAAGAGGAAGCCGATCGGCACGCCCTGGCCGGTGGTGGTGTTGCGGATGATCGTTGGAAACATGATCGATCCCGCCATTCCATCGATAAGGGGTTCGTTCTGCGCTGCGGCCTTCAACTTAGCGTACTGCTCGGTCGAGATACCGGGCAGCCCGCCTTGCACCACCGTCAGCAGTGTCGTCAGCCCGCCAGCGCTCAGGTCTTGCAGAGCTTGCTGTTGTGCGGCAGGGTCGCCCCGGCCGAACCCGGCGAAGGATGAAATGAGCGGCGGCGCGATGATCTCGTCCACCTTGCCATAAGCAGCGACGGTCTCGCGGCGAACGGAATAGTCCAGCGTGTCGCCGATGCTGAGCGAACTGACGATGATCACAGTGCTCAGGGTCAGGCCAATCACGATCAAGGCGGACTGCGTCGGGCGGCGCGGGATGTTGCGCAAGCCGATCTTTGCCAGCACCGGTCGCCGTAGCGACTGCACCACCAGGATCGACACCGCAGCCAGCACGCCAACGACAAGCACGGCAAGCCCGATGGTGATGAGTTCGACGAGCGTGGGGTTCATATCGACGCCCCATCCATCCCGGCAGGACTGGGGGCAGCTGGGCTGAGGACAGCCGGGCTGAACGCCGGGGCGATGCGGGCCGGTTCCGTCGTCGGGACGATCAGGCCATCCTGCATGTGGATGATGCGGTCGCACAGGGCGCCGATGGCGGCGTCGTGGGTGACGATGATAAAGGTCTGGCCGCGCTGCTGGTTCAACGCGCGCATCAGCGTGAGCACGTCCATCGCGGTCTTGCTGTCCAGGTTGCCGGTCGGCTCGTCGCACCAGACGATGGCCGGGTTATTCACCAGCGAACGCGCAATTGTGACGCGCTGGCGTTGGCCGCCAGAGAGTTCCATCGGGCGATGCTGCACGCGGTCGGCCAGCCCCACTTGATCCAGGGCTGCGAGCGCCCGCTTGCGAGCGTCGCCCGGTTTGACGCCGCTGACCAGCAGCGGCAACTCGACATTCTCCACGGCGGTGATGACCGGCAGGAGGTTGAAGGTCTGGAAGATGAAGCCCATGCGCTGGGCGCGGTACAGCGTGCGCGTCTTGTCGTTCATCTGGCGCAGGTTGGCGCCTTCGATGGTGATCTCGCCCGCCTCGCATTCATCCAGCCCGGACAGGCAGTTCAGCAGGGTGGTTTTGCCGCAGCCCGACGGCCCCATGATCGCGACCATCTCGCCCGCGTTCACGGTGATGCTCACACCGCGCAACGCATGCACTTCGATCTGGGAATTACGAAACGTTTTGTGAACAGCCTCAGCTGTGATGATTGCAGATTGCATTCAGTTTCCCTTGCGACTGAGAAAAGCAGTCGATAGTCCATCATAGTACGTTTGCCACATGTAAACGTGGCGCGCGAACGCCGTTGATAGCATAACGAGGCGGGCTGAGGGGGAGATGAAAGAAGGGGGAGGAGGCGGAGGGGAGGACAGGAAAACAGGAAGAGGAGAGGAGGAGGAGAAGAGGGGGGTGGGGGGTTATAAAGGAGGGAGGGAGGGGAGGACTTTTGCGCCGAGGAGCCGGATGCCGGTGGAGGGGGTGAGGCCGTGCGGTGTGCCGAATTCGACGCGGGTGGCGCCGGCGTCGATTAGTCGCTCCACCTGACGGATGATGTCAGCCGGAGCGCCGGCAAACGCGAAGCGGTCGAGGATGTCGTCGGATATCATGGCCCGTATCGCAGCATGGTCGCGGCGGGCATCGGCAGCTTGAAGCGCGGCCAGCAAGTCGGGGTCATTCAGGGTCGGGTCAAGCCGCGCGACCACGGGCAGATACAGCGCCAAGTCGTGCCGCACGTAGTCGCGCGCGGCTGCTCGATCCTCGTCGACCACGCACACGGCGCCCAGGCATACGCCGACGCTTCCCGCTTGTCGGCCCGCCATCTCCTCGCCTTTGCGCAGCGCGGGCGCGAGATATCCAACCATCGCCGGGTTCGCGGAACCGCCGATCTTGATTTCGTCCGCGACCTGACCAGCCATGGCCGCGGTCTGCCGTCCCCATGTCCCGATCATGATTGGCACTCGGTCGCGGGCAGGCGTGTAGTTCAGCCCCGTGCCCGCGGTTAGCCGGAAGACATCGCCCTCGAAGGCTGCTGGATCGCGTCGCAACAGGTGCTGGACGATCAGCGCCGCTTCGCGCAACGCTTGCACCGGGCGCCGGCTTTCGACGCCGATCTGTTCCAGCCACGCGCCACGCGCCAGCCCGAGATAGGCGCGCCCGTTGCTGATCATGTCCAGAAACGCGGCCTGCCCGGCAATCTCGACTGGGTGGATGGTGAAGGGGTTCAGCGCCGCGGGGCCAATCTGGGCGTGGCGCAAGCGTCGCGCCATCAGGATCAAAGGGCCAAGCGCGGGCTGAAAGAGCAGGTCGTTGTAGACGCTGACGACATCGAAGCCGTATGTATCCACGAGATCGGCCAGCGCCTCGTACTCGGCGGGCGTCTTGTTGCTCTGAAACGCGATGCTGAAGCGGGAGCTGAAGCGAATGTCGGCCATTTCTCTTGTCACTTCATCAGGCCAGTACGTCCATCGCCTGGTATCCCGCGGTCAGGGGTATACCGCCGTCCGCGCCAACGACGATGATGTCCTCGACGCGCGCCGCCACCTGGTGTACGCGGATGATGCTGGGTTCGATCGTGAAACACATGCCGGGGCGCAATTCGGTCGTGTTGCCTTTGGCCAGGAACGGGGGCTCGTGCACGTCCATGCCGATCCCGTGGCCCAGGCGGTGCCGGAAGGCATCGCCATATCCCGCGTCGGCGATCACAGCGCGCGCGATTGCATCGACTTGCTCACACGTGTTGCCTGCTTTCAGCGCCTTGATGCCGGCAGCCTGTGAGGCCATAACTAGCTCATACACGCGCAGGTATTCGGCGTCTGGTTCACCGAAGAACACGGTGCGGCCATAGTCGTAGCAGTACCCGTCGAACACGGATCCGAAGTCGAACAGGATGCACACCGGGGGATTGAGCGGCAGAGGCAGGATCGCCTCGTGGTTGTGGAAATCAAACGGGAAGGCGCGCCCGATGTTGTAGAACGTCGTCACAAATGACGGTGAATACGAGCCGTGCACCTTAAGCTGGTAGTTGACTTCGGTGATGAGGTCAAGCGTCGACATCCCGTGGCGCATATTCTGCCGCGCCGCGGCGTAGGCCGCCTCAGTAATCTCGCCCGCCTTGCGCAGGATAGCCAGTTCTTCGGCGTCCTTGATCACGCGCAACGGCGCCATGATGTCCGTCGCGTTGCTGAAGGCTGCTTCGGGGCGCAACGACTGAATTTTCATCACTGTCTCGGCGCGCGCGCGCGACTCGATGGCCAGGTTCGCCTTGGCGGGCACGTCGAGCGCCGCCAGCACATCGCGCACCAGCGCGGCGGGGTCGCCGGCATCGGGCAGCACGCGCACATCGTAGGCCGAAAGCGCGCCAGTGCTATGAAAATCAGCAGTCATGCGCGGAACGGTCAGGATGGGCGAGTGATTCGGCGCGATCCAGGCGCCGGTCATCCAGTCGCCGGGGTAGATGGTGTTCCCGTAGTTCTGTTCCTCGCGGGCGATTCCTGTGACATAGTGCAGGTTGGCCGAGTACGGGAAGAACATCAGGTCGATATGCGATTCTGCCATGCTCTTTTGCACGGCAGCGAGGCGTTTGGAATAGTCAATCATTCTTTAATCTACCGGTGTCAAAAAGGGAATTATCGGGTGCGCGGGTCGAGTGCGTCTCGAATCCCGTCGCCCACAAAGTTAAAGCCGAGCGCGACAGTGCAGATAGCCAGGCCGGGGAAGGCGGCCATCCACCACTGGTCGAAGAATTGCAAGCCGTCCGCGGCCATGCGCCCCCACTCGGGTATGGAAGGGTCGGGGCCAAGACCGAGGAAGCTCAGGCCGGAAAATACCAGGATCGCGGCGCCGAGGTCGCTGGTTGCCATGACGATGACCGGCGCGATGCAGTTCGGCAGGATCGTCCTGACCAGGACGCGCAGCCGCGGCGTGCCCAGCGCATAAGACGCCTCGACAAACTCGCGGTTTTTGACCGACAGGACCTGCCCGCGCACCAGTCGCGCATATTGCGGCCACCACACAACGATCATGGCGATGACGGCGTTGATCAGGTTAGGACCGAGTGCGGCGGCGATGGTCATCGACAGGATGATCGTCGGAAACGCCAGGAACACCTCGGTGATTCGCATGACGATCTCGTCGAACCAGCCACCCAGAAAGCCCGAAAGCGAGCCGACGGTGGTGCCGATGAGGCCGGCCACCACGACTACGAGAATCCCGGCAGGCAGAGAAATTCTGCCCCCGTAGAGCACGCGCGTGGCGACATCGCGACCGAGCTGGTCGCTGCCAAATATCCAGGTTGCACTTGGCGCCGAGAGACGGCTGGAGATATTCTGCTTTTTGGGGTCGAAGCGCGACACGATTGGCGCCGCGGCGCTCAGGACGATCCATGCAAGCAGGATGATGACGCCGAGCCGCGCCAGCGGGTTGCGCCGTAGAAATCGTGAGAGGCTGAACGTTGCCATTTAGGTGTCTTAGCTTGTGCGCATGCGCGGATCGAGCGCGAAGTAAAGGAGATCGACGACGAGGTTGGTGGCAATAAAGACAAGCGCGATCAAGAGGCTGACGCCCATAATCGCCTGGAAATCGAGCGAGGTCGATGCCAGAAACGCGTAGCTGCCGATGCCTTGCCAAGCGAAAATCCGTTCGGTCAGGACGGTGCCGGCCAGCAGGTTAGCGAGTGAAAAGCCGATGACGGTGACAATCGGCACCATAGCATTGCGCAGGGCGTGCTTCATGACCACGGCCCTCTGGCTGAGCCCTTTCGCGCGCGCCGCCCGAATGTAATCCAGGCCGAGCACATCAAGCATGGATGACCGCGTGACGCGCGCGATCAGCCCGGTGGTATAGCTGCCCAGCACGAGCGACGGCAGGATGAGGTGCGATAAGGCGTTCTTGAGCACATCCCATTGCCCTGCCAGGATCGCGTCCACGGTGATCAGGCCGGTTACCAGAGGCGGGGCAGTCATGCTGGGATCGAGGCGGCCGGGGCCGGCGACGATGCCCAGGCGCGAGTAGAAGACGAAGAGGAGGATCAATGCCAGCCAGAATACCGGAACGCTCACGCCGATGAGCGAAAATATACGCACCAGGTGATCCAGCCAACTGTTGCGCGACACGGCGGACAATATGCCAAACGTCACGCCGACCAGAATGCCGAGGAGGATGGATGACAGCGCCAGTTCTATCGTCGCTGGCAGAAACGCCTTCAGATCCTCGATTACAGGCCTGCGGCTCTTGATCGACTTGCCGAGATTGCCCTGGAGGAGATTGCCCACGTAGCTGAGGTATTGCTCCGGGAGCGGTTTGTCGAGCCCCCATTCGGAGCGGAAGGCAGCCACAATGGTTGGATCGCTCATTGCCCGCTGCCCCAGGTTAGCCACGATTGGATCGGAGGGCACCAGGTGCGAAATGATAAACGCGAGCAGCGTGATCCCCAGCAGGATGGGCAGGCTGAGCAGGATGCGCCGAGCGAGAAACCGCAGGATCAACATGTGAAACGATGGGTTGTGAATGAGGCTCAAGGCGCCGTAGCATGGCGCCTTGAGCTTGTGAACTGATACCGATTGATTACTTGCTGAGCAGCGAAACGTCGACGAACCACTGTGGGTTATATACAAACCCCTTCAATCCGGCGTTCAGGCCGACCTGGACAGCGGACTGCACAACGGGCGCGAACGGGCCGTTCTGCTGCAGGTAGTCCTGGATGGACGCAAAGAGCTTCGCGCGCGCCGCTGGGTCGGTCTCAACCAGCGCCTTGTCGCGCAAATCCTGGATTGTCTTGTCTGAGTTGGTGTTGCTCCACATGGCGCGCTCGCCAACCTTCTTGCCGGGCAGGAACTCGAGGTAGTTGCCCGGGTCGCGGAAGTCAGGGCCCCACAACGACATGCAGAAACCGAGCTTGCCCTGGCGATAGCCGTCGAGCCACACGCCAACTTCGGAACCCTTCAGCGTCACCTTGATGCCCACATCGGCCAGGTCGGCTTGCAGTTTCTGCGCGGCCGTTCCAAAGTTGAACCCGCTGTAAGTGAAGTCGGGATAGGCCAGCTCAATATCGAAGCCTTTGGCAAAGCCGGCATCCGCCAGCAGTTTCTTGGCGCCATCGACATCACGCTTCAGAGCCTTGTCTTCGGGATAGGCGGCGAAGAAGCCAATCGGAATGATCGACGCGGGCGTGGAGGCCTTGCCACCGAGTAACGCCTTCTGTCCTTCATAGTCAATCGCCAGACGAACGGCCTGCTGCACCTTGGGGTTGCTCATCGGGCCGCCAATAGTCTTGTCGGCGTTCATCAGCAGGAAGAACACGGTATCGCCCGCGCTTTCAAACACGCTGACTTTGCTATTGCTCTTGAGGCTGGGCACCTGATCGGCCGTCAGGTCCATCGCGATGTCGACTTCGCCTGCTTCGAGCTGCAGCTTCTGCGTCGCGGCTTCGGCCACGTTGCGGAAGATGACGCGCTCAATCGCAGGCGGCGTGCCCCAGTACTTGGGGTTGCGCACCAGGATGGTCTGCACTTTGGGCTCCCACTTTTCCAGCATGTAGGGGCCGCTGCCTTCGCTGTGCTGATTCAACCACTGCTCGGCCTTGTCGGTCTTGTCCGCGCCTGCGGCATCCGTGCCGCCCTGCTTCTTGACGGCCTCGCTATTCACCACGCCGAAGGCGGTGTTCACGAGCTGGGCCAGAATGGACGGGTCGGTATTTGTCAGCGTGAGTTGGACAGTCAGATCCCCCGTGGCTTTGACGCCTGCGATGTTGCCGGCGAGCGACGAGGGATTGCCTTTGATGTTGATAAGGCGGTTCCACGAGAACACCACGTCTTTGGCGGTCACCGCGGCGCCATCGCTGAACGTGGCATCTTTGCGCAGGCTGAACGTGTAGATCTTGCCATCCTTGGAAATGTCCCACTTCTCGGCCAGCATCGGTTTGATTTCACTGGCGGAATCCGCCGGGAAAGTGACCAGCGTCTGGTAAATGGCCTTGTGCAGGATGCCGGTCAATGTCTCGAATGCCCGGTCGGGATCGAGCGACACGGTATCTTCGGCGCGGTCGATCACCACGGTATTCGCCTTGTTGGCCGCTGGCGCATCTGTCGGCTTCGGGGCATCGGTCGCCTTTGGCGCTTCAGTCGCTTTGGGCGCATCAGTGGGTTTTGGCGCGTCGGTTGGCTTGGGCGCATCCGTCGGCTTGGGAGCCTCGGTTGCTTTCGCGGGCACGGCTGTCGCGGGCGCAGCGGTGGGCGTTGCGCTCGAACAGGCTGCCGCCAGCAAAGCCAATGCAATACCGGCGGACAAATGCTTGAATGCTCTTAAACGATCAACTGACATCGGGTACTTCTCCTTGTGAACTTAAGAAACTATACAACCACGAGGTTATGTCCTGTGTGACTGATTGTCGGCTTGGACCAGTCACTACTCTAGCAGGGCGGAATTCTAGCACGAACATGTGCAGGTTTTGGTCACACGCGCTGTTTTTATGGACGCGATCAAAGGGATTACACTTAATGGCGCAACTTTGCATGCGTCTTATACACGCCGAAGGAAATTACGAGGCTTTCTTATTATGCCAGACCGAACCTCCGTAAACACAGGAACCCATTGGGAATCCATCGCCGGCTACGCTCGCGCAGTGCGTGTGGGCAACCAGATATGGGTCAGCGGCACGACGGCGACCGACAGCGACGGACGGTTGGTCGGCGGAAACGACCCTGCCGCGCAACTGCGCTTTATCATCCGCAAAATCGAACGGGCAATCGCGCAACTAGGCGGCGCCCTGCAGCACGTCGTGCGCACGCGCATCTATGTGCGCGACATCTCTATGTGGGAACCGGTCGCCCGCGTGCACGGTGAGTTCTTCGGCGACATCCGCCCAGCCAACACGCTGGTGGAAGCCAGGCTGGTGGGCGACGAGTATCTGGTCGAGATGGAAGCGGACGCGCTGATCCCTTGACGATTCTGCAATCCACAACTATGACCTCACACGGAGGGAAACATGCGTTTCAGCATCAGACTGAATAACGATCTGCCGGCACAGCAATACATCACACTGGCACAAGCTGCCGAAAATGCCGGCTTTGACCAGTTCTGGGTCAGCAATGACTTGTTTTTGCGCAGCGCGGCGGTGATCCTGCCTGCGGTCGCGCAAGCCACCTCGCGCATCCAGATCGGTTCCTGCATCTTCAACCCTTACACGATCCATCCGGCTGAGATCGCGATGTTCGCGGCGACGATGGATGAGTTAAGCGGGAACCGGTTCAACCTCGGCCTGGCCGCCGGCGCCGCCGAGTTCCTGAAGTGGGTGGGCATCGAGCAGGCGCGACCGCTTAAGATGATGCGCGAGACGATTGCCGTGATTCGCGGGTTGCAAAGGGGCGAACGCGTTTCCTTTGAGGGCGACTGTCTGAAGTGGAGCGGCGAAGCCTATCTGCGCTTTACTGCGCCGAGACTCACCCCCATCTACCTGGGTGCGATGAGCGAAGGGATGTTGCGGCTGGCCGGCGAAGTATGCGATGGGGCGTTGCCGTTGCTCTTCCCACCCGAGCACTATTTCGGCGTGAAACCTTTGATTGACGAAGGGATGCGCAGGCGCGATGCGCGTCTCGCGAAGTCATTTGATTTCGCGGCATGCATCTGGGTCTCGATCGACGCCGATGGCGCCGCCGCCCGGCGCGTGCTGGCGCAGAAAGTGGCCTACTACGGTCATGCGCTCAGCCCGCTGATCTATGAAAGGCTGGGGCTGCAACAGGCCGACTTTCTGCCGATTGAACACGCACTGATGGTCGAACGGGATGAGCCCAAAGCGCTTGGGATGGTCACCGACAAAATGCTGCGCATCGGCATCGTCGGCGCGGCGGCTGACCTGGTCGCGCGTCTGCGTCCGCTGATCGAGGCCGGCGTGGAGCACATCAGCTTTGGCCCGCCGCTGGGGCCCGATCCGTTGAAGGCTATCGAACTGTTGGGGCGCGAGGTGTTGCCGCAGTTGGGCTCGGCGTGATTTAGCTCTGAGCCCTTCGAAAGTCCGGGAAATCCACGGGCTGGCTGCGATTGGCGGCAGATAGCTCGGACAATGGGCCGGGAACGCTCCAATCGGCTGCGTCGTATACATCCATGTCGGGCTGGGCGCCCGCGCGCATCGTTTCGATCAGGCGGCGCATCATGATGAAATCCATCCCGCCGTGGCCACCCTGTTTGAGCGCCTCTTCACCATGCGCGACCCACTCAGTATCTTCCCATTGCGCGCGACCGGGCAACGTAGCCGCGTCCACCCAGTTCTCTCCTGCGTCGTTCTCGGCGTCAAGATACAGTCGCGGCGGATAGTCGCGGAAGGCGCCGCGTGTGCCTGACAACAGGAAGATGCGATCATACGGGCGTGGGCTGACCAGGCTGTGCTGGAGTACGATGGTGCGTCCTAAACGGGTGCGAATCAGGCTGACGTTCAAGTCGCCGTTGCGATAAACCTCATCACGGCGTGGATCGCCAGCAGGGACGTGACGGTCGCGATACTCCGACAAGGAAGCTTCGCGTCCGCTCATCGACACCATGTAGTCAAAGCGGTCATCGTCACCAATACGCAGACATTGCGCCACCGGGCCGAGTCCGTGCGTCGGGTAGAGGTTCCCGTTGCGCTGGATGAGACCTTGCCTGCGCCACGTTGCGCGCCCATGCCCATGCTCATCCTGAAGCAGCAGATGGCGGAGGTCGTGAATGTAGGCGCATTCGGCGTGCGTGATCGTCCCCAGCAGGCCTGCGTGGACCATGCGCTTAACCAGCATCTCCCAATAGCCATAGCAGCAGTTCTCCAGCATCACGCAATGACGACGGGTGTGCTCGGACGTTTCAACCAGTTGCCAGCACCCCGCAACGGTCTGGGCTGCAGGCACTTCGACCGCGACGTGTTTGCCAGCCAGCATGGCTGCCGTCGCCATCGGAACGTGAGTATCCCAGGAAGTAGCGATACAGACCAGGTCGAGGTCCATCTCCAGTAACGCGCGCCATGCGTCCGGGCCGCAGAAATACGCCGGTTGCTGCTGCATCTTCGCGTTGAGGCTTGCCCTCAACTCGCCAAGCGCATCCTCGCGCGCGTCGGCGACGGCGATAAGTTCCGCGCCTGGGCAGGCCAGCAGGTCGTTGATCAGGCTCTGGCCGCGTTTGCCTGTGCCAATGAACCCTACGCGGACACGCCTGGCGTCGCGGAGGCTAAAAGGAATGCTGTGCATTGTTGTCATATGAATCACCTTCGTGGGTAACCATAGCACCATACTCGTGGTTTAATTGCGCAAATGAGCCAGAACCAGTCCACCCAGATGTCCCCTGTCGTAGTTGAGAATACCCCGATTGATATTGGTGAAGTGGAGGGGCAGATCATCGAATTGCACGACCCGGAGTTGTACAAGACCCGTGCAGTGATCACGCCCATCCCAGGCGGATTGGCCGCGATCACTGAGCAGCATATCGCGCTGTACCGTAAATGCGGCTTCCTCGCGATCAACGATGTGTTCACGCCGGATGAGGTTACGGCGGGACTGGCTGGCCTGGGTCATCTGATCATGGGCGGCAACCCGGCGTTCAAGGGCGTGCAGTTTGAGGCGACCGCGCTGGAGCGGCTTGGCGAGATGGCGCTGGATGAGCGGTTGGACTACGTGCGCAAGCTGATGTGGTTTGTGGGCTTCGACCCGCGCCTGCATGCGCTGGCCTACCATCCCGGTCTGCAGGCAGTGCTGACACGCCTGCTCGATGATACGCCGGTGATGTTTCAGGACATGGCGCTGATCAAACCGCCGCGCATCGGGCGTGAGAAACCGTGGCACCAAGACAAGGCTTATTTCAATCTGGATCTGCGCGAGTCGGTTGTGGGGTGTTGGATCGCGCTTGATGAAGCCACGGTGGAGAATGGCTGCATGCACCTCCGCCCCGATATGCCCTTGCAACCGCTGGTTCATTTCCGCCGGCGCGACTGGCAGATCTGTGACACGGAAACCCTTGGCAAACAATGCGTCGCGGCGCCGCTCAAACCAGGCGGCGTGCTGCTATTCGACGGACTGCTGGTGCACGGCACGCCGCACAACACCAGTGGCATGCGCCGCCGCGCGGTGCAGTTCCATTATCAGAGCAGCCGCTATCCCAAGCTGGATGAGCAGGTCCGCATGGCTATTTTCGGCAGTGAAGGCAAGGGAGCGCAGTGCTGACGGGCTTTGAAAAATAAAGACGGCGGAGGATTTATGCAAAGTGTTTTCAATCCACTCACCGGTGAATGGGCCATTGGCTGGCCCGGGCGCGTCTCACGTCATGATGTGGTGTATCTGTCGCCGCCGATAGACCCGCTACAGGGCATGCCCATCGGGAATGGCGACATCGGCGTGCTCGCGTGGTGCGACGACTCGCGCGTCATCATGGTCGTGAACAAGTCTGACCTGTGGGATGAGGCGCCGTTTACGACGTTCCACAATTGGTCGGCGGAAGAAGAGGACTACAACTCTGCGCAACGCCACGCCTGCCGCATCATTGTCGATTTCGGCGCGCCGGTATTTGATGTCTTTTATCTGTCGGATTTTCACGGGCGCGTCAGCCTGGCCGACGCCCAACTGCAACTACGGGCTACAGGCGCGCTTGGAACAGTCGCCCTGACCGCGTTTGTCTCGCATGACACAGGCTTGTTGTGTTGCGAGGTAACGAGCACACTGCATGACATGCCGCCCGTCGAAGTAAGCATTGAGCGCTATGGGTCGCGCACCTTCGGGCACTGGTACTCGCGCATCAATCGCGATCCAGAAATTGGACTGGCGGGCACGAGCGCAGTCGTCGATGCGGACGGCATGTATTTGCAGCACGCACTCACCACGGGGACATTTGCAGTCGGATGTCGCGTGGATGTGACCGCAGGCAAACCAGCAGTGTATGAGCGGTTGCAGTCGCATCGCGCCGTCGCGCGTGTTGCCGGCACAGAAGAAGTTGCCCTGCGCATCATCGCGACCGTGACCGAGCCGATGAAGAGTGACGCATTACTGCTGGCGCGACAGCAATTGACAGCCACAAGCGACGGCGAGATTGAGCGCTTGCGCGCAGCCCATGTGCAGGCGTGGCAGACATTCTGGCTGCGCTCAACCATGGCGTTTGGCGACGACTACCTGGATAACCTGTGGCATCTGACGATGTATTATGCGAATGCATCGCAACGCGGCAAGTATCCCGGCCGGTTTATCAATGGATTGTGGGGCTGGAACCGCGACGTTCAGAACTGGACGTTTTACTTCCACTGGAACCAGCAGGAGCTGTACTGGCCATTGAACGCAGCCGGTCATCATGACCTGGTGCGCCCGTATCTCGACTATCGTTTCAATACGCTGCCAATGGCGCAGGAGGACGCGCACGCACACTTCGGCGCAGCGGGCGCGTGGGTGAGCGATGTGACGGACGTGCGCGGCTACAACTCGCTTGCTGAAATCGATAACCACACCCCGGTTGCGCAGATCGCCCTGGATTTCTGGCGACAGTATCGTTACACCGGCGACGCGGCGTTTCTGCGCGACCGCGCCTTGCCCTATCTGATCGAAGCGGCCACGTTCTTCGAATCATTGTTCGAACTTGCGACAGATGGGCGCTATCACGCGAAGTCGGGCACGGGTTACGAAGGTTGGATCCGCCTGCGCGACGCGGTCACTGAACTGGCTTGCGCAGAGGCATTGTTTGGCGCCGCAATAGTAGCGGCGCGCGCCTGTGGCGAGGGTGCGGAGCGTATTGAGCGCTGGCAGGAGATACTGGATCACCTCGCCCCTCTGCCAACGCTAACGCCGAAGGGTTGCTTCGCGTCCGCAGATGAGGAGCAGGAGATAGCGCCCACGCGGGCGGGGTATCGGTTCGCGCGCGGCCCTTTCAAAGGGGACAGGGCGCAGAGTGATCGGGTGTTTTCGGCAGGTTACGGGATTGCCGAAAAACAGTGGATGGCATCGCGCATCGCCGACGACGCGCCGCAACCACAACCTGTCGATCTCGATACGTTGTTGATGCGGCTGGAGGCGAATACCAGCCCGTACTCAGCCCTGCGCGATGATATGCAGTACTTCGAGGGCATCTTCCCGAGCGTCGAGATTGCGGCGGTCTATCCAACCGACCTGATCGACGCCGGCGACCGGGGCACGGAGCGTTACGAGCTGGCAGCCAACACCGTCAAGCTCTATGGACCCGAAGTGATGGGGTGGGACACGCTGCCGATTGTGATGGCGCGGCTGGGTCTCGCCGATGAACTGGCCGGCGTTCTACAGCGCTTCCCCAGTCGCTGGCAGTTTTACTGCAACGGCTTCGGCCACTACGGCCCGCGCGATGTGATGCGCGCAGACGGCGCAGTGCGGTTCCGAACGAGTCAGGTGCGCGATGCCCAGTTGCCTGAGGCCGAGCAACAAACGCACAAGTTCCCGCTCGGGCAGTGGGCCTTTCGTCACATGGGCATGGAGTCGATGTCAGTGCTGGCCTGCGCGATGAATGAGGCGTTGTTGCACAGCCACGGGGGCATCATCCGCATTGCCCCGGCAGTCACCGCGCATCAGAACGCCCGTTTCACGCTGCACGCGACGGGCGGCTTCGTCGTCTCTGCCGAGATAGAGAACGGGCGCGCGCGTTGGGCGCACATCGAGAGTCGTCACGGCGGGACGTGCCTGCTCGCCAATCCGTGGGATGAGGCGACGATATTCCGCGGCGATCAGGCGATTGGCAATACGGGCGAACGGACGATCATCATCGAGACTACCGCGGGTGAGAGGTTGACCATGTTGCCTGTTGGCGAATCGCTCGCGACGTGGGAGGTGATTGTGGAAACGCCTGCGCAGAACATGGCGCCGAAGACGTGTGGGTTCGGAGCAGCATCACTTGGCTTGCCCAGGGGGTTTTAACCCATGCTGAAGAAACGCGAGCCATTCCAGTTCGACCAGAACCTGAAGCGCACCCGCACACCGTGGCGCAGCCTGCTGACGGGTCACGAGCAGTCCTTCCTGACCGACAACCAGTTGTCAGCCTTTGTCAGCCCACAAGGCCCAGGCTGCGAACGCATTCACTTCTATCCGCTGCCATTCGCACACCGCTTCACCGGCGGGCGCTGGAACTACGAAGAGTTAGTGAACCATGACAGCCTGCGCAGCATCGGCCCGCGCCTGGAACTGCCGGTCGATCAAGTGAATCTCACGTTTCGCCCGGATCGAATCGTCAAAACCATGCGCGCCGGGCGCGGACGCATTCGCGAGCGGTGTGCAGTGTCGGGGGACACGCTGGCAATGATGTGGAACTTGAGAGGTGTGAGCGAAGTTCCGCTGCACTTCGCACTGCCGCACTTCGCCGCGCAGACAGAACTGCTGCCAAACGGGCTGTTGATATCTATCCGCGATCAGGTCTTCGTCGCACTCTCGTTGCAGGGCGCAGACGCAATCGAGTGGGACAACCCAGAGTCAACCTCATCCTTTGAGTGCCGCGCGCGAATACGCATTTCAGGCAACGGGCTGAGCCTGGCGTTGACCTGTGGCTATGATCGTGATCAGGTTATTGAACAGGTGAGTGCAGCATCAGCCAATCCGGCGGCCCTATTCAACGCGGCGGAGCAACAGTGGGATGGCTACTTCACTCGCGTCGTGCCCCGCTTCGAATGCTCGCACAAAGCTATCACGAAGCTGTATTACTACCAGGCCTATACCACGCGCGCAAACCTGTATGACATTCCCTATGAGCCATTCACACAACCCTATACGTGCCCATGGAAAACCGGCGCAGTGTGGCAGTGGAGTTGGAACACGCCGATGAACGCCATCGCAGAGCGCTGGCTGAACGACAAACATCTCGGCGCGGGGGGAATCCAGTTGCTGGCAGACAACGGCGGCGCGCTCAACATTGGCTCGTGCCTGCACCCGGTGCGCAAAGTGTCCGAGTTGCGCGGATACAACGAGAATGTCCGGCGGGTTGGCGGTTATCTCAAGAGCATGCCGGACGACGTCGACCTTGTCCCGTTGACGACGATACCGCACACGATGCCGAACGGACTTCTGGGCGCGTGGGAGTTGTACCTGTGCTCCGGCGACCGCGATTATCTGCGGCGCGCTTATGAGTTGATGATCGAGGCCGAAGGCCACTTCGGAAGTCATGCGCTGGACAGCGGCCTGTGCACCACGTCATTCGTCGATGAGTTTGACTACTCGCTGCGACTCAAACCGTTCATTAAGGCCTTCGCCAAGGGCGACCCCGAGATGATGCTGAAGATGGATACGCCGTTCATCGCAATTGACTGGAACTGCGCCCTGCATGCATTGCGCGAACGCATCATTCAGGCGGCGGAAATCCTGAGAATTGACGATGACGCAACTCTTACACGCCTGCGCGATCAGAACGTGTTGCTCAAAGCGTCGATCAATCGCTATCTGTGGAGCGAAGAGGATGGGTTTTACTACGACACCGACCCGCGCACGATGCAGCACTCGGGGATCAAGTGCATCGGCGCGTACGCGGCGCTGTATGCCGGGATTGCGGATGAACGGCAAGCCGCCCGCATGGTTGGGCATCTGACGAACCCGGCGGAGTTTGGCACGCCCTATCCATGCCCATCCATCTCGATGGACACACCGGATACCGATCCCGCCTTGATCACCTATGGCGGCGATTGCCTGATGACTTCCGGGCTGTGGTTTACGGTCGAGGGACTATACCGCTACGGATATCGCGATCTCGCCGCACAGTGCGTGCTAAAGGCAATCGAGATGGTGAACAAGGAGGGGCCGAGTTCCTCCTACTCGTATCACACACTGACGGGTCGCTACAACCAGGGCAAGCACACCCTCGCGGCGCAATGCACGATCCTGACCGATCTGATCTGCCGGCACGTGATCGGTCTGCGACCTGTGGCGGATGGCGACCCAGGGTTGGATCCGGTCGCGCTCGAGGCATCGGCGCTTTCCTGGCTGCGTTTTGGCCCATATCGTTATCGCGGCAGTGAGGTTGTCGTAACATGGGAGCGCGAATCCAATCCCCACGGGCCGAAATTACAGATAAGGTCTGTATAATCCTGATTGTCCTGCAATGGTGTGAGTGATGCAGGGTTTCCACAGTTTGTGAATGAGTCGTTTGTGCGTGTTTTTAATCTGGCTGGGAGGTATTAGTATGTCTGGAAATCGTGGCGTGGCGTATATCAAACCCGGTGTGGTTGAGATTCAGAGCATTGACTATCCGAAGCTGGTGCTGGGCAATCGTTCTTGCCAGCACGGCGTCATCCTGAAGATCATCTCCACCAACATCTGCGGCAGCGATCAGCACATGGTGCGCGGCCGCACGACCGCTCCGGAAGGTCTTGTGCTCGGTCATGAGATTACCGGCGAGGTGATCGAAGCCGGGCGTGATGTCGAGTTCATAAAGGTCGGCGATATCGTCTCGGTGCCATTCAACATCGCTTGCGGGCGCTGCCGCAACTGCAAAGAAGGCCGCACCGGCATCTGCCTGAATGTCAATCCCGCCCGCCCCGGCGCAGCTTATGGCTACGTGGACATGGGCGGCTGGGTGGGCGGCCAGGCCGAATATGTGATGGTTCCCTATGCCGACTTCAACCTGCTCCGGTTGCCCAAAGACCGCGCCATGGAGAAGATCAAGGACCTGACGCTGCTTTCGGATATCTTCCCAACCGGCTATCACGGCGCGGTGAGCGCGGGCGTCGGACCGGGGTCAATCGTGTATGTTGCAGGTGCGGGCCCGGTCGGTCTGGCTGCCGCGGCTTCATGCCATTTGCTGGGGGCGGCCGTTGTGATTGTGGGCGACATGATCCCCGAGCGGTTGGCGCAGGCGCGCAGCTTCGGCTGTGAAGTGGTCGATCTGCGCAAGGATGCCACACTGGCGCAGCAGATCGAACAGCTCATCGGCGTGCCTGAAGTGGATTGCGCCGTTGA
This sequence comes from uncultured bacterium, assembly GCA_903921365.1. Taxonomy (GTDB): domain Bacteria; phylum Chloroflexota; class Anaerolineae; order J036; family Brachytrichaceae; genus CAIXPS01. The sequence goes on from CAIXPS010000568.1 coordinate 22,361, forward strand.
CTGCGTGGGCTTTGAGGCGAAAGGTCATGGCCACGACGCCGTCGTCGAACGGCCAGCGACGGTGCTGAACTCGATCATGGAAATCACGCGCGCCGGCGGCTCGCTAGGTATCCCTGGCCTGTACGTCACCGGCGATCCGGGCGGTGTGGATGCCAACGCCAAGATTGGCATGCTCGGCATCCGCATCGGGCTGGGCTGGGCCAAGTCGCACTCGTTCCACACGGGTCAGACGCCAGTGATGAAATATCACCGCCAGTTGATGAACGCGATTCTGTTCGACAAGATCCAGATCGCCAAGGCGGTCAACGTCACCGTCATTTCACTAGATGAAGCGCCCAAGGGTTATCAGGACTTCGACAAGGGCGCGGCGCGCAAGTTCGTGCTCGATCCGCACGCAATGATCCCGGCCTGATCTGCATTACGGCAAAGTATCAGCGACCTCACGAGCTTTTATCAGTTCGTGAGGTCTATTCGGCCGGTTCAGAGCCCTGCTTGATAAATGCAGCCAACTGGCGCTGCTGTTCCGGGTCGAGAGGCTGAAGAGGTTCGATCACGCGACCACTGCCGATTCCCAATAACCCTGCGGCGTACTTGATCCCGGCGATCCAGTTGCTGCCGGCTAATGGAATGTTGGCGCGTAACGTCGTGATGCGCGATTGCATGCGCGTGAGTTCATCCCAATCCTGGCGTTGCGCGGCAGCATAGGCGCGGATGAATGTGGAAGGCTCGATATTTGCGCTTCCAGGCACGATTCCAACCGCGCCCGAACGCAACCCTTCAGCCATGCAAGACTCATCACCCATAAACACGCGCAACCCGGCCGGCGCCCCTGCGGCGACGACGCGCTTAAAGTAGTCGAGATCCGCGGAGCTTTCCTTGCAATACTGGATCAAACCGCGTTGCGCCAGATCAACCAGTACCTCAACCGGGATGACCGAATGCGTGCACGAGGGGATGTTGTAAGCAATCATCGACAACCCCGCGCCTGCATTCGCACAGGCATTGAACAACCGCAGGTGCTCGCCGGCAGCTCTTAAGGTGATGTAATACGTCGGTGTGACCACGAAATACTGATACCCAAGCGCCGCAATCGCCCGAATGCGCTCTTTGATGCGTTGTGTCGAGGTATCCATCGCACCCGCAAGCAGCGGGATGGCATCGCGCGTTTCATCCTGCGCGATCTCCAGCATGCGCTGCCACTCGTGCGCGGTGAGTAATGGGCCTTCACCGCCCGACCCACCCACAAATAATCCATGCACGCCGGCTGTAATCAGGCGGCGGATGGCATTGCGGAAGGCCGGTTCATCGACACGGTCTTCGTTGTCGACGGGTGTGATGATCGGGACGATCACACCGCGAAGTTCCACATTGGTTACTGTCATAATTCGCTCAATGCTCAATGAATTGCGGATTTACTGACCTTTGACCACCGGCCAGGGCTCGCGCAACACACGGTCGCGCCCCAGGTGATAAAGACGCGAACATCGGTGATTTTCATGTGCGCTCCGCGTCAGCCTTCGGCGCGAGCAAGGATTGGCTTGTCCGCCCCGGTCGTCTGATCTTCTTCGACCCGCAGGAATTGGGTCTCGCTCGCGAAGAGCTTCGCGCCGGCAGCTTTGATCGCTGAGTCGTCGACCTTCTCAAGATAGGAATAGCTCGGATGGTGCGACTCACGGTAGGGGTTGTTGCGCGCCGCGTTATAGCAGCAGATCAGGCTCCAGCGCGGGTTGGGCGAACGGTTTGCGTCAGAGCGATGCAGGAGGTTGCAATGGAAGAACAGCGCATCGCCTGGATCGAGGACGACGTAATCCAGCGGCAGCACCTTCTTGGCCTCTTCGACGCGTTCCGGGTCGGCGCCAGTCTGATCGCCATAGCGGCCGTGCTCGATGCGCCCCATGCGGTGCGAACCGCGGAGGACCTGCATGCAGCCATTGTCGCGCGTGTTAGGGTCCACGGCAATAAAGCACGAGGCCAGATCGGGGAAAAGAACGGCGTTGTTGTACCAATACCCGTAATCCTGGTGCCACTCCCACGCGCCGCCCACAAAAGGTTCCTTGACGCTCATTTTCGAGTGGTAATGATAGACTTCGCCACCGAGCAATTGCTCCATGCGGTCGACGATGCGATGCGTGCGCGCCACCAGTCCCCACAAGTCATCGCCCGCCTTGTTCCACAGCGTCAGGCGCGCCATCGCACCCTCGGCATCGGCAATCTGCCTGGCGTTTCCTTCCATGACCTTGTCGTTTTTGGCCGCCGTCCGCAGGATATCCATCTCCGCCACATCGAACAACCCTTTGACGATGATATAACCATCGCGTTCAAACTGCGCCACTTCTGCACTCGTTAACAAACCTGACATCGCATAACCTCCATCAAAGACAACACTTATATTCAGATCAGCATCGCACCCAACTTATTCTCCGCGACCCACTCGCCGATCAGGAAATCGAGCGCGGCCAAAGCCGAGCCTGGGTTGGTTGACATGTGCGCGATTGTAATGCGTCATGGTTTTGGGGTATCTAACTGAACTAGAATGCTGAAGCAGGAGGATGATCCGGAATGGCTAAGTGTATTGGAATATTGACATCGGGCGGTGACAGCCCTGGGCTGAATGCGGCGATTCGCGGTGTAGGTAAAGCGGCGCTCAAGTACTACGGGATGCAGGTCATCGGTTTTCGCGATGGTTTTCGCGGTTTTATGGAAAACCGCACTATGGAACTGGACAGCGGCACCCTCTCCGGGATTTTGACCGTGGGCGGCACCATTCTGGGCACCAGCCGCGACAAGCCGCATCGCATGCCGGTCGGCGGGAAGTTGATGGACATGACGGATGTGATGGTGGAAAACTATCACCAGCACAACCTCGATGTGCTCGTCTGTCTGGGCGGCGGCGGCACGGCAAAGAATGCCTATCGCCTGATGCAGAAGGGCATTAACGTCATGACCCTGCCAAAGACGATAGATAATGATGTAGTCAAGACCGATTACACCTTCGGCTTCGATACCGCACTCGGTGTTGCAACCGAGGCGATTGACCGGCTGCACAGCACGGCGCACAGCCATCACCGCATTGTCGTCGTCGAGATCATGGGCAATCGAGTAGGCTGGCTGGCGCTCGGCGCAGGCATTGCCGGCGGCGCGGACGTTATTCTGATACCCGAGATACCCTATGACGTGGAACTGGTGGCGAAAGCAATCCGCGGGCGCAGTGCGAGCGGGAAACGCTTCAGCATCGTCGCAGTGGCCGAAGGCGCTGTCTCACGGCAGGAAGCTGCTGCGCGCGCAGAGGCACAGGAACGGATCAACAAGGCCAAGAATAAGAACGCGCAGGCCAAAGCCGAAGCAGAACTGGGGCAGCTTGAACTGGCGCATGCCGGCAACACCCTGCGCCTGGCAGCGCAGCTCGAACAACTCACCGGCCTCGAATCGCGCGTGACGATTCTGGGATACCTGCAGCGCGGCGGCACACCCTCTGCCGCCGACCGTCTGCTGGCAACCCGTCTTGGCACCGCATGCGCCGACCTGATCAACGAAGGACATTATGGCGTGATGGTTGCAGCCAGGGGCGATACGACCAAGCCCGTGCCACTCGAAGAAGTGGCCGGCCAGTTAAAATACGTCCCGCCAGACCATCCGTGGGTCGGCTCCGCGCGGCGCGTGGGCACCAACCTCGGAGATTGACCTGTAACGCACATCGCATATCAAAAATGAACGCAACTCTACTGGGATTTCGCTGTGCGCAGTGTGGGCAGACTTTTGCGCCAGATGAGGCGCAATATACCTGCCCGCGCGATGGAAGCAATCTCGACGCCTGTTACGACTACGCGGCCATCGCGCGCGCCGTCGATCCGCGCGCCATCGCGGCTACACCGGATCGCTCGGCCTGGCATTATGGCGTCCTGCTGCCCACTACCGTTCCCGGCCATGGGCTTTTACCGCCGACGCCGCTCACGTCGTTCGGGTGGTCGCCGTTGTATCGCGCGCCACGGCTGGAGGGCAGCATGGGCGTGCGCGCCATCTGGCTCAAGGATGACACGCGCCTGCCGAGCAGTTCCTTCAAGGATCGCGCCAGTTCGATGGTGATCGCGCGGGCGCTGGAAACAGGCGTGACGACGATCTGCGCGGCCTCGACCGGCAACGCGGCTTCGTCGCTGGTAACTCTATGCGCAGGCACCGGCATCCGCACAGTGATCTTCGTCCCGCAAAGCACGCCGGAAGGCAAGCTGGCGCAAATCCTGATCCACGGCGCAAGCGTATACGCGGTGGAAGGCAGTTACGACGACGCATTCGAACTGGCTGTGCAGGCCAGCCAGACATTCGGCTGGTACAACCGCAACACGGGAGTCAACCCCTACACCCGCGAGGGGAAGAAGACGGCTGCGTTTGAGATCGCGGAGGAGCTGGGGAGGAAGGGAGAGGGGGAGTTTCGCACCTCTTCACCTCTTCACCTCTTCACCCCCTCTCCTTTCCGCGCTCCCGATGTGGTGGTGGCGCCGGTGGGAGATGGGAATATCATCAGCGGGCTGCATAAGGGCTTTAAGGACTTGCTTGCATTGGGCTGGATCGAGAAGATGCCGCGCTTCATTGGCGTCACAGCCACGCTCGCGCCGGCGTTGTATCGCGCCTGGCAGTCGGGGACGGAGCACATCGAGACGATGCCATCGAGCACCATAGCGAGCGGCATCAGCGTCGACCTTCCGCGCGATGGGATCATGGCGTTGCGCGCTATACGCGAAACCGGCGGGGTCTTCGTCGAGGCGACGGATGAGGAAATGCTCGACGCGATGGGCGTGCTGGCGCGTGATGCGGCGGTGTTTGTTGAGCCAGCCTGCGCAGCGGTCTATGTCGGATTGCGCAAGGCACTGCAGTTGGGCGCTATCCAGGGCGACGACGAAGTCGTCCTGCAGCTTACAGGCAGCGGGCTGAAAGATGTCAAGTCCGCCCTGGCTGCGACCGCTGGGCGGATTCATCGGATACAGGGAAGATTGGGAGAGATTAGAGATTAGAGATTGGAGCCATGGCTAAAGACCTTACAATTAAGATTGTGGCGCACAACCGGCGCGCGTCATTTGAGTATGAGTTGGGCACGCGCTATGAGGCGGGACTCGTGCTGACGGGCGGTGAGATCAAATCGATCCGCGCCGGGCATGTAGATCTGCGCGACGCGTATATATACATTCGTAGCGGCGAGGCCTGGCTGCAGCAGGCACACATCGGATCGTACGCAATGGCGACTGGCTTCAGCGCCGGGGTGGAAGAAAAGCGCGAGCGCAAACTGCTACTGCACAAGAAGGAAATCGCCGAGATTCTGCGCGGCACCGAACGGCAGGGTTTCACCACTGTCGCCACTAAGCTGTACCTGAAGAAAGGGCTCGCTAAAGTAGAGATCGCGCTGGCGAAAGGCAAGAAAATGTACGACAAACGCGAGTCGGTCGCCAAACGCGACGCCCAGCGCGATATCGACCGGGCGCTGCGCGAGCGCTAAAAGCGCTTCAGCGAAACTTGATTTTCAATTAACAGCTTCTTACTATACTGCATCCTTCAGCCGGTTTTCGCGAGCTTGAGGCAGCGGCTTGAAGTTAAGATTTAAGGAGTTGGGATATGAGTAACATGATTACGGTCGCGGCGGCGCAGTTTGATCCACATCTGGGTGATGCGGCCTATAACGTTGGGCGGATGCAAGGGATGCTGGCTGAGGCAGCGCGCGCGGGCGCCGGGCTGGTGGTGTTCCCCGAGTGCGCCATCACCGGGTACAACTTCGCGCGCATCGAGGACGCGCGCGCCGCGTCTGAAGCGGTCGATGGGCCTTCGATCTGCGCATTGGCGCAGGCGTGTAGTGATCTGAAGGTGCACGTTATCGTCGGCACGCTGCGGCCGGATGCCAGCGGCGCCGTGTACAACACGGCCGTCTTGCTCGGCCCTGGCGGCGTCATCGGCGTGTACGATAAAGCGCACCTGCCCTTTTGCGGGGCGGATAAGTTCACCGCTCGCGGTGACACGGGGTTCAGGGTTTTCGACACGGCGCTGGGGCGGATCGGGATGTTGATCTGCTACGACCTGCGCTTCCCCGAGGCGGCGCGGACGCTTGCACTGCGCGGCGCGGATATCATCGCGCTGCCCACCAACTGGCCGAACGGCGCGGACACTGCGCCTGAGTACATGGTGCGGGCGCGGGCGTTTGAGAATCGCGTGTTCGTCGTTGCCTGCAACCGCATCGGCGAGGAGCGCGGCGCGTGTTACATCGGGCGCAGTTGCATCGCCGGGCCCGATGGCCGGCGGCTGGCCGATGCCAGCGCACAGGGTGAGGAGATTATTTACACCACGATTGACGTAGCCGATGCGCGCCGCAAACGGTTGATCGTCACGCCCGGCGAGTTCGAGATGGATTTCATCAACGATCGCCGCCCCGACCTGTACGGATGACCCAAAACCGCCGGGCATGGCGCATACATGATGCATAATTGGCGTATGAAACTGGCGCCTTCAATATATACAGCGGATTTCGGGCGATTGGCTGAACAAATCGGTGATGCAGAACGCGCCGGGGTGGATGTCATTCACCTCGACGTGATGGACGGCAACTTCGTCCCGAACATCACCTTTGGGCCGATGGTGTGCGCGGCCGTCGCGCGCAGCACCTCGCTGCCGTGCGAGGCGCACCTGATGATCAACGGCCCGGAGCGTTATTTCCACGACTATAAGGATGCCGGCGTCTCGCGCATCATTGTGCATGTGGAGACCTGCCCGCATCTGTATTCGACGATCCAGCAGTTGCGCCAGTTGGGGTTGGAGGTGGGGATTACGCTCAATCCCCTCACGCCAATCGAGGCGATCAAGCCGGCGCTATCGCTGGTCGATCTGGTGTTGATCATGTCGGTGGAGCCGGGTTACGGCGGTCAGAAGTACATCCCATTGTCCCGGCAGCGCATCGCCACGGTGCGGGGCTGGCTGGACGAGATTGACTCACCTGCGGAACTGGAGGTCGACGGGGGTGTGAACCTGAGCACGATCTGCGAAGTGCGCGATGCCGGCGCCTCCATCGTCGTCGTCGGTTCGGCGGTGTTCAACGACAAGTATAGTGTGGCCGATAGCGTCAGGATGCTGCAGACATCGTTGCAGGAGTGCCAGACCGAAGATGAGCTTTCTGTCTGACACCGACGTGAAGATGGCGGCGAAGCAGATCGAACTGCTGCGCGCGGCGGGGCCGGCGAGGCGCGCGGCTATCGCCGCAGCGATGACCAACGCAGTCATTCGGACATCGCGCCGCGCGATCCAGCGCATGCATCCAGACTGGAGTGAGTTAGAGGTTAACCTGTTCTGGGTTGAGGTGCATTACGGCAGGGGTCTCGCTGATCGCGTCCGCGCGTATCTGGCGAATCGGGTGAAGTAATGGACACTCCCATTTATCATGATGCGCTTGCTCCGTTGATTGAGGCGTTTCAACATCTCGGTATTGCGTATCATCTCGGCGGCTCATTAGCCAGCGTCTCACACGGCATCGCTCGTTCCACGCTTGATGCAGATGTCGTTGCTGATCTGGGCCTTAATCACATTGACGGATTCGTGGAATGGTTAAAGAGCGATTACTACATTGACGCCGACATGATCGAGGACGCAGTAACAACGGGATCGTCATTTAATATCATTCATCTTCCGACGATGTTCAAGGTTGACGTGTTCATCCTTAAGAACACACCGTTCGATCGGCAAGCATTTCTCCGCGCAGACTTGCGACCATTAGATAGCGAGATTGACTCGCCGCTCTATTTTGTCGAGTCGGCGGAAGACGTTATCCTGAACAAGCTGCGCTGGTATCGCCTGGGCGGCGAGGTATCTGAACGTCAGTGGGATGATGTGCTGGGCGTGCTGCGGGTGCAGTCAGATGCGCTCGACATGAACTATTTGCGCCATTGGGCCGGCGCGCTTGGCATGACTGACCTGCTCGATAGCGTATTACAAAAGCGATAACCTGTGCCATTACCCTTGCGAAGGGTCTTGGGCAGGGGATGATCCATGGCGTTCAACCTTCGCAAGGCTTGTAGTGCGCAGCTCAGTTGAGCAGGTGATGGCGGCGGGCGATGTGGATGGCTTCGACCCGCCCATCCGCGCCCAGCTTGGAAAGCACATTGCCGACGTGGAACGTGGCGGTGCGCTCGGATATTCCCAGGCGCGCGGCGATTTCCTTGTTGCGCAGTCCGGCGGCCATCAGGCGCAACACCTCTTCCTCGCGCAAGGTGAGCGGCGAGATCGACAGCAGCTCCTCCGAACGCGCGCGGTCGTGGATCGCGTCGCCGTCAGGGCTGGCGCCGGCTGCCCCCAAATCCTCCGAACTCTCACCGCTGACCGCCTGCAATGCCGAGTCGATCAAGCGCTGAGCGATCCCAAGCTCGCGGGCAGCCGGCGAGTCGGGGTCGAGAAAACCAACTGCGCGACGCGCGCGATCCAATGCGCTGCGCAGAATGTCGCTCACGGCCTCACGGGTGACGTCGTCCATGCCTTTAAGTGTATAGCGAGACTAAGTTGGTTGTCATATGTTCCTTCGACGTTGTTCCGACGGCACGCCAGGCGGCACTGCCGTCGCGTCCGCCGCAGCCGCAGTGCAACTGCGGCTGGAACACTGTGCGGGTGAAAAGAACTTAAGATGATCTACTTAGACCTCAGGCTTGGGGGTCTGCACCGGCTTGGCCGCCTCAGCTTGCTGTCCCTCAGCCAACGGGCGCTTGAACACGTGGAACGAGGCGCCCATCGGCTGCAACTGGATGCCCACCAGTTCCCAGCCCTCGGCGCCGAGTGCGTTCAGGTAACGGCGCCCGAACGCCGTCATGCGCTCGCCGTCCTTGATCAGCGTCTCCTCGCCCTCGACCGACACGCGCCCGCGAAAGTCCACATACGCCACTTTGTACTCATATTTTTGATTTGCCATTTTCTGTTTCCTTGACCTCTGCAGGTCTAATGGGAATGAGGATACGCGCACGCGACCACAGGCGCACTGCCCAAATGTACAGGTGGGGGTGCAGGTTTCAGACAGTGAAGAGAGATTAGAGATTGGAGATTCAGCACCAATCTCAAGTCTCCAATCTCCAATCTCCTCTTCTTTTGTCGTTGTAGTGTCATAATAGGCGCTAATCAACGGCAACAGGTAATCACAGAGACGACAACCATGCTGAAAATCAATCAAGTTCTGCAAAGAGGATATCAAATCACCAGGTTGCTGGGGCGGGGCGGCATGGGCGCCGTATACGAAGCGCGGCATATCGAACTTGACGTGGTCTGCGTCGTCAAGGAAATGCTGCCGCCTGATGAGCCGGAACAGGGTGATGCGCTGGCGAAACAATTCAAGCGCGAAGCTAAAATTCTGGCTGGCCTCAGGCACCCCAACCTCCCGCATGTATCGGATTACTTCACTGAAAACGGCAATTACTATCTGGTGATGGACTTGATCGACGGGCAGGGCCTGGATAAGCTGATCGGGCCAACCGGGCTGCCGGAAGCGACGGTGCTGAAGTACGCCGATCAGTTGCTGGAGGTGCTGGCGTATGTGCATGCGCAGGGTGCGTTGCATCGCGACATCAAGCCGGCGAATATCATCGTGCGGCCGGATGGTCGCTGCGTGTTGGTTGACTTCGGGCTGGCCAAAGTCGAGGGCGGCATGGTGACGAATGTCAGCATGCGCGGGCTGACGCCGCATTATGCGCCGCCTGAGCAGTACAACGGCGGGACTGACGCGCGCAGTGATCTGTACTCACTCGCGGCCACGTTGTATCAGGCGTTGAGCGCACAGCTGCCATCGAGTGTGACGGATCAGTTTGCGGGTCAGCCGTTACTCTCCTTGCACCAGTTGCGCCCGGATGTCAGCCAGAATACGGTGGGCGTGATCGAGAAGACGCTGCAACTGGATCGCGCGAAGCGCTGTCAGAGCGCCGGGGAAATGCGC
>CAIXPS010000569.1 GCA_903921365.1 uncultured bacterium
AAATGCTGGTGAGCGGCGTGCGGGTCGGGCGTCAGGTTGTCGCCCCGGTTGTCAACCTCTATGATGGCGTAGTTGTTCACGTCGGCGGCGAGGAAGCTGTTTAGCTCATACATGCTCTTGGCGTCAACCGGGCCGGGGAACAGGTCTGACGCCTTGACGAACTTCACGCTGCCCGCGGTGATCGCGCCTATATCTGCCGACTGCAGATAGTTCCCGCCTTCTGGCGTGTAGTTGCCGTTGCCTTTCATGGCGTCCATTAGCGCCGCGACGGATGTTGAGACGACGATAGGCTGGTCGTGAAAGGCCAGCATCGCCAGCGACGAGAACAGGCATCCGTACTGCCCGACCGTGCCGTCGCCATAGCCGATTTTTAGTGCGGCCCAACGGGGGTCGCGTTGACCCATTATCGGAAGGCTACTCATGCGTTTGTCTCTCCTAAAAGGGCATCGTGCCAATAGTGCAGCCGCGCCAGCGCGACCGCGATATAGTTTTGACCGTCGCCGTCCAACTCAACCCCCTGAACAAATTCCCAGCCGGCCCGCAGGCCGCCGATCATCTCGGACGCCACGCCGCTGAACGGCACGAACAGCCGACGCGGGGCGTACAGGTCGGGCGGCAAAAGCAGCTTGCCCAGCCATGTGGTCAGCGCCAGCGGTTTCACGGTTGGATGAGGATTACGAACCCACGCTGCCGGTTCGTCGGGCGAGTGCTCGCGCGCGCCTACCCCGCTGTTTAGCGTCGGCCCGTACTGCCTGGGCAAGTCCTGCAGTCCCGCGTCACGCTCCGTGCGTGATGCCTTCGACGTGTACATCACCTGGTCGGCGTCGTCGAGCTTGTCGGCCACGGCCTTAAAGAAAAACCGCGATGCGCCGCCAGCGTCGTCATGGCCGCCGATCACGTGCTCCTCACCGTTCGGGTTGGCGAACAGGTTGCCGTCAATGCCCTTGCCGCGATCCGACCGCTTACTTTTCGATATCCCGCTCATGGCGTCCAGCAGTGGCGCGGTTGTTTCGTCCACGTAGAAGTTGGCAGGCCAGCGCCCAAGCGCGGCAGCATGCGCCACGTTAATGTCCTTCTGCGCGTCGTCGGCGGCGCGGCGTGACTCGTCGTGCCGGTATGGACGATCCCAGCCGGGTGCTGCCGGGGTGTGCTGGCCGCCGCCGTCAAGCGTGGCGGGATTCTCGCCGGGATGCAGGGGGATGCGCCCGCCGTCAATGTTCAGCGCGCCAGCGCCGGTGTCACGGATGTTCTGCCACGGCTTGCCCTCATAGGGTTTTTGGAACACGATGATCGGTTCCAGCGCGGGCTTTAACGCCTGCCTCCCGTAACGATGTCCGGCGAATGCCTGCGCGACCGGGCTGATCGGGTCGTGATGGTGATCGCGCGTGTAGTGGTCGCCGCTCATGCTGCCGATGGGTGCTCCCTTCGGCGTGCCGTGCTCTATCGTGTGGCCGTCCGCCTGGTCAATCTGCGTGTCAATGCGGGTCGCTTTCGGAAAACCAGATGAAAAATTCCATCCGAACAGGCTGGGATGGCTGACGAATCCGGCGTCCTCGATGGCGACCGCCATCCGCGCGTAACCGCGACTGGATGCGAACGCCATGCAGAACGCGCCGGGATGCAGCACGCGCATGAACGCCGCCCACGTTTCAGGGCGGAATGCCACGTCGCCGCCGTCCCAGGACTTTGACATGAAGCCGCCAGCCGGAATGCGTGACTGCACTCTGGCGTAAGCGTTGTCCTTGCCCGCCAAGTCGGGGCGCGGCTTGTCCATGCCGTTGTGCAGGTGATAAGGGGGGTCGCACAACATGGCGTGCATAAGCGGGCCGTCATAAGCATTCGCCCACGCGACTGCATCACCGTGGGCGATGTCGTAATCTCTCACCATTGCACCCCGTGGGTGACGCTGTGGCAGTGGTGACACAACACCTGCAGGCAGTCCAGTCCTTCGTGCCACAGCACCGACTTGCCCCCGACAACGTAAAACAGGTGGTGCACTTCCAGGTGTGCGCGTTCACCGCACTTGTCACAGCGATATCCGGCGGTGCGCAGCGCATAATCGCGGATGCTTTTCCAGTGGGGTGTGTGCAGGTACAGACGATAGGTGAAACGCCGCCATAACCAGCGCAACTGGCGCAGGTCTACCATTCGCCCCCGTTGTTCCCGCGGCGGTAGGCGGCGGTGGCTATCGTGAGAATTACCAGCGCGGCAATCTCCAAAAGACTACTTATAGACATAATTGTGAGCATAAGATTTGTGCGTAAAACTTATATGGGCGGTCAGTTGCACTGGCTCATTAAGCGCATCTATCCAGCGGATTCCCGTGGTCAGCGCGCCCATCTGTCAGTGGACATTGGGCGCGCACTGCGTCCACTCAGCAGGGTTAGCTTCATTTGGCTGCTGCATCCAGCCGGTCAAACCGCGTCCGTTGGTCGTTGGCGATCTGTTCCATGCGCAGCAGGATTGCCGCATTGCCCTGCATAAGCTGGGTCTGGTTCTGCTCGGTGCGCTCGGCCATGATCGCTATCGCCTCGGTCAGCCGGGCGGTCGGTTGCGCCTCGATCTTGTCGCTCACCGTCGTCATGGCCGCCTGCACTCGTTCGTTGACGCGGGTGTTTGATTCCAGCGCAGCTATCCAGGCGTGATTGCGCTCCTTGTCTGCCGCGTCACATTCCTTAACTCGCTCAACTTCGGCAATGTCCTGCTTTTCCCGGCGCGCTTTGTACCACGGCCATAACTGCGTGACGGCAAACAGAATGCCGATAATCAAGAGGATCGCGGGAATGCCGTACTTGTCGATTAGTTCCGCTAAGTCATTGGCATTAGTTGGCATGGTGTTGCCTATAGCGCCGTCGCCGCGGCCACATCGGTGGCGTGCCTGGTGGCGTCGGCGGCTGTTTGCGTTGCGGCAACATGCGCGTCCGCTACAGCTTGATTGGATAACACGTGCGCGTCCGCCATGATCTGCTGGCCGGTGACATGGGCGTCGGCAGCGGTTTGAGCGTTGTTCTGGCTGGTTACTGAGAGGATGATCGCAATCACGAGGGGTTGCAGGCCGACGATGATAAACTTCACGAAGTCCTGCGCGCGCGGTTCCGCGTATGTCGTCGCAGCCAGCAGTGCGACCGAACCGATGAAGTCAACCAGCGCCGCGACGAATCGGGCATCACCAAACAATTTACGCAGACCTGACGAATCGTTACTTGCCATAAGCCTCCAAGTTGCCCGTTTGGGCGGTTTTTATACCTTTCAGGATAGTATAACCGCCCGGACGGAACAATCAAGCAGGCTTACATGAATTGTGCGCTACTTCC
>CAIXPS010000570.1 GCA_903921365.1 uncultured bacterium
GTCGCTGTTGGCACCGTGATCGGTTTTCCGCACGGCGCGCACACAACAGCGACTAAAGTGTTTGAGGCGCAGGATGCGCTGGCGAATGGGGCCGTTGAGCTGGACATGGTGATGAATATCGGCGAACTGCGGGCGGGTCATGACGATTTTGTCAGGCAGGACATTCACGCGGTGGTGGAAGTCGCGCGCGGCAAGGCCATCGTCAAAGTGATTCTCGAAAATGCCTATCTGACCGATGACCAGAAGGTGCTTGCCTGCAAACTCGTCGAGCAGGCCGGCGCCGACTTCGTCAAGACCTCGACCGGTTTCGCGCTGAGCGGCGCCACGATCGCTGATCTGAAACTGATGCGCGCGAGTGTAAGCCCGCATGTCCAGGTGAAGGCCGCAGGCGGTGTGCGCACGCTGGACGCTGCCCTGGACGTGATCGAAGCAGGGGTGACGCGCATGGGGGCGACTGCAACCGCAGCCATCCTCGACGAGTTTGAGAAGCGCCACCCCTGAACCCGGAAGATGTCAGACTTGTTTGACAAGTCTGACATCTTCTTGTTTATCAGCGGGATGGGCGTACATCCGGCGGTACACCAGGATGGCAATGCCGACGTAGGCGAGGGTTTTCGGAATCATCAGCATTCCCAGCAGAGGCGCCTGTGCGGCCCACAGAATCACTGGCGCGTAGAACGCATACGATATGGCAATCATGACGCCAATCCATGTAAAGGTATTGTCTTTTGCCTGGCTGGCGTCACGGAGGATCAGATACAACACACCCAAGCCCTGGACGACCAGTAGCGCATTGCGCAACAGGCTCCACTCATAGGGCGCAACGACCTGATCCCAGCCGTTCTGCGGCAACGCCATGACAATCAACCGCGCCAGACCTGCGCCGATCAATACCCAGCCAAACCACCCCAGGGGTTTGTTGAAGCGTTTGCTCCACATCAGGAGCATAAGCGCGTAAAAGAAGGTGAGTGTGACGGCGGTGGCGAGTGAACCAATGCCCACCAGGCTCACCGGGATGCCGAGCAGGACGGGCTTTGATTCGAGGCCGCCCAGGGCATATGCCAGCACACGGAACCCGACATGCCCTGTGTCGCCAAGCGCAAGAAGCGCGAATGCCCACAATGCCGGTCGCGCCACCGGCGCATCTGTGGCTGATACGTTCTTCTGGCGGCGCCGCATTCCGACGACCAGACTCCAGATTACTGCGAGGTAGCTGATGTTGAAAATGATCTCTACCCAAGTCCGCATGCTTTCTGACATGATTTTCTTCTCCTGTGTGTTGTGGTGTTATTACTGAGTATCTTGTTCTGATAATGCTGAGACTGCCGGCAGCGTCGCGCGCTGCTGTGCCAGCGCTTTCAGATGAGCATCGTCTTCAGGCATTCCCGCGCCATCCGCATTTGTCGTGGCCTGCGCCAGGATGTGGATTGCGCGGGCGATCTCGGTTTTCTGTGATGCAGTCAGGTGCTGGCCGATCTCCTCCAGCCAGCGCTGGCGGGCGATGACGCTGTCTTCGATCATCTGGTGTCCTCTGGGGGTCAGGCTGATCTGTCGCGCGCGCCGATCCCCCGGCGTCTCAGTGCGTTGCACCAGATCCTGCTGCACCATTCGCTCGATCATCTGGCTAACGGCGCCCTTGCTCGATATCATGGTGTTGCCAAGCGCATTCATCTCGCATGGCCCGCCGTAGTGAAGCTGCATCAGGACGTTCATCTGCAGCATGGTCATCCCGGCATCACGGGTGAAGCGGTGGAAGTCTTCCAGCGACCTGCGGGCAAAGGCACCGAACCACTTGAGCATTTCGTCGTAAAAGATGTCATCCGGATTGGTTAATAGTGCCATATAGTTAATATATCTATACTATACAGCAGGATGAACTAAGCGTCAAGGGGGAGCAGGGGAGAAGAGGAGAGGAGAGGAGAGGGGGCGGGGTTCATCAGGGTCGTCCGGCGGGTGATTGCTGGACGATCCTGATGTGTTGGCTGAGAGGGTCAGGTCAGGTCGTGGCCTGGCCTAGTTGCTCAATTAGTTTTGCGTCGCTGGCGTAGCCCAGGTTGAGGGCTTTCACGGCGCCTTTGGCATCCACCACAACAGTCGATGGAACGGTCAGGATGCCCAGAAAGTCGACGAGTTCGGGGTGCTCTAGCGCGGACAGCGACAGGACCGTGACACGATCATGCAGTTTGGTCTTGAGGCGCGCGAGCGCAGGCGCCTGCAGGGTGTGACAATCACGGCATGACGGGGATGAAAAAGCCACGATGGCAGGCTTCCCGGTTGGGACCATCTTGCTCAATGGCGTGCCATTTTGCAACTGGCGCACCTTGGCAACGCGCCAAAGCCTTAGCCCGCCCCAGATGGCGAGGACTGCCAGTATCACCGCGGATAGGATGAGTATTCGGTCAATCATTTACTTCGCGATGACTCCAAAACGCTGCAACTGGAAAAAGACGAAGCAGCCGGCGCAAAAGCCGAAGAACAGGTTTACTGCTGCAAGGACGATCACGACGATCGATAGCGCCCAACCGACCGCAAGGGCGCCAAGGAGGAAACCAATCAACGCGATGATCAGCACGCCGGCCCCCATGCCCTGGGCGAAGCGATGCGGCGCCGGGTCTTCATCGTGCACGTCCGGCTGGACGATCTTGCGAGGCCGTAGGACATCGCGATACAGCCGCTGGAAGAGCGCTGCCTGCGGCCAGGCTGTGCCGATGGCCATCACTGCGGCGACAAATACGACGAAGATCGGCGCATTGAACAGAAAACCAATCACCAGAAATGTGATGATAAACGTCTGGTTTACGCGGAGCGCGCTACGGTCAAGGGGTTTGATCTTACTCTGTGAGTCACGGACCACTGCTTGTCGGGTTGTCATCTTAATTTTCCTTAATACAATAAAACAATAACTGCTCAACGAGCCAATCACCAGTTGACGACCAATACATGAAAGCGATGCCAACGCCATATGGCATGTCAATCGTCTGTCTGGTGACTGCTTGCAGAGCTTTGTTTGCCACTTTCGAGGTGTCAAACGATTCAGTACACAATACGCGGTCGAAACAGAAGGGGGAAAAGCGGGCGGGGTTACCGGCTGCGCCGCGCGCAGCAAGCTCCCGCTACCTACAGAGGCATCCTCTGTACGCTTGGTATATGAGGTGGAATAGCAACCGGGCCAACATTGAAGCCTGATGATAACACACGACGCCGGGCTATCAAGGGCCGCCGATGCATTTTTGTGACGATCACGAAACACGCGTCGGATGAGTTGCTATAGTTAGCGTGGGCGCGGCGCCGTCGAACCAGCGCACTTCACCAAATGGCGTATAACGCATTTCGCTGACTACAGTGCCCGTGATGCTCGTTACCAGGCTGGCAGAACCCAGATGATCGCCATAAGCCGTAAATCGCACACACGATAGGTGCGTGATTAGCCCTGCGATACTGAGTAACTAACACTTTCCCAAACTGCTCATGAAAGTGGCACAATCTGGGGTGACCAAACCAAACCAGAGAGGGCCAAAATCATGAGCAGTAATGAAGGATTGTACACATGCTTGTTTGAGATGCTGAGAGAGTTTCATCCAGAAGTGCACGTAAAGCGGATAGCCAATTGGGTATGGATCATCGTAGGACTGATCCAGAGCCAGTCGATCCATTTGAGTGAAATTTCAGATGAGTTGCCGGGACCAGCCAAAGCAGCAGGACGAATCGCGCGAATACGACGTTGGCTGAGTAACGAGAAGGTGGATGTAGCCACGTTCTATGACCCGTTGATAAAGCGGGTATTACAAGGATGGAAAGGAAAAGCGGCTTTCATTATTTTGGACGGATGTTCAGTGCACCATGCAAAACTGCAATTCTTCCGGTTGTCTCTGTCGCATTGCTTTCGCGCCTTGCCGTTGGCGTGGCTGACAATTGCCAAGAAAGGGCTTATCAAAGTGGAAGCTTGCGCTGAGTTGCTGGAAGGAGCAGCGAAGCTGTTGAAGGACACTGCGTCGGTAACCTTTCTGGCTGACTGTGGCTTCCGCGACAAGGATTGGGCTGCAAAATGCGTGAAGTTAGGCTGGAACTATGAACTTCGTATTGCTAAAAGCACCCTCATTACTTTCGCTGACAACCGCCGCATCAAAGTCGATGACTTGGATATCCAGGTGGGTCGCGCGCGTCATTTCCACACCTGGTGTGTCCGGCTCACGGCAGAGTGCGACTGGCTGTGTAATCTATCGGTGACCCGGCTCGCAGCAACTCCGGATCGACCCTCTGAGCTGTGCGCTATCGCCACAAACTTACGTGCCTGTCATCAAGCCTTGCGCGATTACATCACGCGAATGCATATTGAGGAGAGCTTTAGAGATGATAAGTCGGGTAGCTTTGACCTTGGTGCAACGCATCTGATCGATGCCGATCGTTTCGACCATCTCTTACTTGCTCACGTTACGCAGGTGTAGTGCAGGAGAACCACCGTAAAATGCGGATATGACGCAAGACTTGCTCGATCTGTATAGTGACTATCTGCTGTGTACCTTTGGACAAGCGACCGCGACCGGTTTGGAGCAAGTAGTGGAGGGCAGCGTCAGTCATGACCAGATCACACGATCATTGAGCGGTAAGAAGCGAACGGGAGCTGAGTTGTGGCGAATCGTAAAGCCATTTGTGCGCAAGATACAAGGCGAGGACGGTGTAATGATCGTGGATGACACGATCAGCGAAAAACCATACAGTGATGAGAACGACATTGTGTGCTGGCACTACGATCACACCAGCGGCAAAGTGATCAAAGGAATCAATCTGCTGACGGCGCTGTATCACGTGCCCAGTTGCGGGTTATCGTTGCCGGTCGAGTTCCGCCTGGTGGCCAAGACTGAATCGTATGTGGACAAGAAGGATGGCAAAACGAAACGACGGTCGCCAATCAGCAAGAACGAGTATTACCGCACGATACTGCAGCAAGCCGTGAACAACCAGATACCGTTCAAATATGTGTTGAATGACATATGGTTTGCCTCGGCTGAGAATATGAACTACGTCAAACACAAGCTGCACAAAGAGTTTGTCATGCCTCTCAAGACCAATCGCAATGTGGCGCTTAGTGCCGACGACAAGCGCAAGGGAGTCTATGTGCGTGTGGATGAAGTTGAGATCGAACCAAACGCCGTGCGGCTGGTATATCTGGAAGACGTGAGTTTCCCGATGCTACTGGCCAAGCAAGTCTTTAAAAACAAAGATGGCAGCACGGGCGTGTTGTTTCTGGTCAGCAGCGACGCCTCACTCACTTATGATGGGATCACTTCGCTCTATAAAAAACGATGGACGATTGAACCCTTCCACAAGTCCCTGAAGCAAAATGCCGCGCTTGAACGCTCGCCCGCCCACACGGTTAGCACGCAATCAAACCACATCTTTGCGAGCTTATGCGCATTCATCAAGCTCGAAATGCTCAGGCGAAAGACCAAGTTGAATCATTTTGCTATGAAGGCACGTTTGTACCTGCACGCGGTTCAATCGGCCTTCGAAATATTACGCCAGATGCAGCCTGTCACAGTGGCTGCGTAACGTGAGTTACTTGCTGTTGCTGTAGCCGTCCTGTGGATTCATGAACTCGGTCAACGACTCATCTGTTCAGGTCAGCGCGATATTATTGATCCGGCATACAAACGCCAACTCAGCGTCTTCACGATTGGTTGGCGCTATTTGCGCCGATGCATCAACCTGGGTTCAATCCCATTATTTACTTTGAGGCTTACTCCTATCAGGCTCGCACCTGTTTGGACAAAGTGTTAGTTACTCAGCCCTGCGATATTAGTACTTCCACATGTCAACGCTCACTTTGTCAATGCTGCCCGGCCACGGCTTCAGCGACGATAAGACCTTCCCCACATTGGTTTTATAGTATAGCTGGCTGATCATGTTTTCTGCTGAATCAGGTTTTACCACTGAAATAGATTCAATCAGAGTATTTCCATCAACAGCCCCAGCACGTCCAAGGAAATGATCCAGTACGTTGTTTAACCCCGGTATTACCGAATGCTCTAGCACAACTCCTCGCTCCAAGTACCAAAGATTAAAGATGAATGTTCGATCAGGGTAAATCATATCGGTAGCCTGATAATGAGAAGGTGCGCCAAAACACCCAACCACTTCGTCAATCGTGGGTTGACTAGATAGCTCTACCCTAATATATGTGACACTCGAAGATATGAAACTATTATAACGATTACCTCCCGACTTCCATGAAAATTGTCTTGCTTTGCGTCCACCGCTATCTGGATTTGCAACTTCATCTATCTTCAAATCCTCATCGGTCAATCCGTAGTTTTCTTTGATCCACTGCGCCATCGTGTCACTAGTGATTGAGTCAAATGGGACGGTGCGTAGTTGAGTATCAAGGATCTGATCACAAGCGACCGGCGTGCGTCTGGTTGCGAAATAAATCACGACACTCATCAGCAAGATAAGACCAGTAATCAGTACAAAAAGATTGCGCCTCCGGTTCATGGATGTAGCACCAATTCATTCGTCGGTGATCATTCGTTTACTCTCCAACCTGTATCGGAATTTCCGTCGCATTTCGAGTTCCAATTCGGCCATCGCGTTATAAGACAACACATTGGCAGCAATAAATTCCGGTCCTATCACCATTGCAGGTTCATCATCGAAAGTGTTGCATA
>CAIXPS010000571.1 GCA_903921365.1 uncultured bacterium
CAGGTTGGCGAACTGTCGCTGCTGCCAGCGGTGCGGGCGGCCAGCCCGGACACGCTAATTGTCGCGCCGGGCACTTCATGCCGTGAGCAGATTGAACAACTGGGCGGTCGCAAACCGCTGCACCCGGTGCAGGTGCTGGAAGCCGTGCTGAAGGGTTAATCCAGCTTGATCAGACGTTTCTGAGCCGCCTTGATGACCACCTGGGTGCGATCATTGGCATGCAGTTTGCTCATGATGCTGCTGATGTAGTTCCTGATCGTGCCTTCTGTCAGGTACAGCGTGGCCGCGATGTCTTTGTTGTTCAGCCCCTGCGCCAGCAGCGCCAGCACTTCCATTTCTCGCGGCGAGAGCCGTTGCGCCTCCAGCGCCGACTCATTCTGCTGAGCGGCGTCTAATGCGTCGCGCAGCGCCGCCGGATTGGATGCGCTGATGCGACGAAACTCGTCCATGACCCTCAACGCAAGCGCGGGGTCGAGCAGCGCTTCCCCGGCGTGCACGCCGCGTATCGCATCAGCCAGCCGCGCGGTTTTGGCGCCTTTCAACAGATAGGCCTGTGCGCCGGCGCGGATGCCCTCGTAGACCAGATCATCAGTGTCGTAGGTGGTCAGGATGATGACGCGCGTCTCCGGCAGTTCAGTGGTGATGATGTGCGTCGCGGCGATACCGTCGATACCAGGCATCTTGATATCCATCAGCGCCACGTCCGGGCGGTATTGGCGCGCCTGCGCCACGGCATCCTGGCCATTCTCCGCGGTCGCCACAACCTCGATATCCTCCGTCTTGTTCAGGATGAAGGTCAGACCTTCCCGGATGATCTCCTGGTCATCCGCCACGAGCACGCGAATCTTCGCCATTGCCGCCCTCCTCAGGGAGTTCCAGCCGCACTACCACCGTCGTTCCCTTGCCGATTGTGCTGTTTATCTGCATTTGTGCGCCGATCAGTTCGGCGCGCTCGCGCATACCGCGCAGGCCGAATCGCTGCGCGTCCTGCCGGCTCACGTCAAACCCACATCCATCATCCTGCACTCGCAGCTTCAGGACGCGCGGCTGTGTATTGCTGACGACAATGCTCACCACTGCGCGCGTTTCGCCGGCGTGCCGGATCACGTTGTTAAGCGCTTCCTGGGCGATCCGATATAACCCATCTGCGATATCGTCCGATAACTCCGGTTCAGCGCTATTGGTCTCAAACGTGATGGCGCTCTGGCTATGCGGCGCAATCAACTCAATGTGGCGGCGCAGCGCCGCCACCAGCCCGATGTCTTTTATCTGCGTGGCGCGCAAGTCCATGATGGCGTTGCGCGTGCTTTGCAGGCCTTCTTGTGCCAGCGTGCTGGCGCGCGCCAGTTTTTCGCGCGCTGTTGGCTCCGGATAGTCCAGCGCTGCATCGACGGTTTCCAATTGCACCGCCAGCGCCGCCAGTGTATGGGCCAACGTGTCATGCAGATCGCGCGCCATGCGCACACGCTCGCGCGAGGCCGCCAGTTGTTGTTGCGTGCGCGCCTGTTCCGCCAGGCGCCGGTTGGCAACCTGTAATTGGCGTTGCTCCTCGCGTTCGCGGTCAGCCAGACTGCCGGCAAAGACGCAGATCATCGTGATAACGATTGCCTGCGTCAGGAAATCAAACAGTTGCGCCCGCAGAGGGACGGAACTCCCTAACGCGATGGTCACGCACAGCCGGTTCACCAGATCAGCTCCAACAGCCAGACATACCCAGCGCGGGACGCTGCGCCCACCCCCCAGCCACGCGCCCAGCAGGGGTGGGACGATACTGATCATGATACCCATGTTGGAGTAGGCATTGGTGTTGAGGCGTCCGGACAGAAAACCGCCGTCATCCCGGCGGCACATGCGATCCAGTAGTTGCGCAGAAAAGTCCCTGGCTATGGTATCGGCCCCACTGAAGACGGTGACAATGGCTGCAAGAATAACCTCGGCAGAATAGAACAGCACCGTTCCCGTCAGCAGCATCGCGAGATAGCGGGGACTTTGCCAGCCGCGTCTCTCTCCATACAGGATCAGAACCAACGCGACGAAATAAGGGGCATCGGCTATCAATCGCAGCCAAGGCGCGATGGCGGATTGTTGAGACGAAACCACAGCCTCGATGAGGGAGAGCGCAGCGCGCAGCAACAAGCCGTATCGAAGCAGACGAATCGTCTGTGCCATCACTGGGATTA
>CAIXPS010000572.1 GCA_903921365.1 uncultured bacterium
GTCTTCGGGCGGCTGATACCCGTCCGAGGGCGGGAACAGCGCCGGCCGCTGGATGTGCGGGTTGTAGTACGGGCTGCCCGCTGTCGCGCACAGCAAATGGATATCGAGCGCCGCGAGCTGGTCGAGGAACGCAAAGGGTTCGGCGTAATCGATCCCCAGGCCAGTGCCGTCGCCGCCGAAGGCATATCCGTAGGTGTTGGGCGCGCCGTCGGGCCAGTCGGGCGTCCCAATGCCGTCCGCGCCGGGCTTGAACGGCGCGTAATCAAACGCGCTCAGGCGCACGCCGATATCCAGCCCCGGCGCCTCGGCCCGTATGCCGGCGACGATCTCGCGCAGAAAGCGCGTGCGGTTCTCGAAGCTGCCGCCATAGCGCCCCGGCCGGTCGAAGGCGCTCAGGAACTCGTGCCCCAGATAGCCGTGACAGTGTTTGACGTCGACGAAGTCGTAGCCGGCCTGCTGCGCCAGCCTGGCCGCCGCGATATAGTCATCGATCA
This sequence comes from uncultured bacterium, assembly GCA_903921365.1. Classification (GTDB taxonomy): domain Bacteria; phylum Chloroflexota; class Anaerolineae; order J036; family Brachytrichaceae; genus CAIXPS01. The sequence goes on from CAIXPS010000572.1 coordinate 495, forward strand.
GCGTCGCGATCTCATCGTCGCTCAGCAGTGCGCCTTCGGCCGGGACGTTGAACTTGCGATCCAGATTGGGATGGCGGTACAGCGTGCGCGGGGCTAATCGCTTCTTATCGACCGGGCGCGCGAAGCGCCCCGAATGGGTCAATTGCAGGCCGATATACAGGTCGTCAGTCCGGCCACGATCATCCTGCGCGGCATGTGCGCGCACCAGCGTGTCGCGCAGGCCGGTCAGGTCCGCCAGTGTGTCGAGGTTGATCATCAACTGATTCGGGTTGGCGCGCCCGTCAGGCCGGACGGCCACGGCCTCGCCGCCCCAGATCAACTTCGCGCCGCTCAGGCCGAAGCGCTCCCAGCGGCGCACGGTCAGGTCGCTGGGATGGCCGTCGGTCGTCCCGTCCCAGCCTTCCATCGGCAGGACGGCGAAGCGGTTGCCGATGGTGCGGCCATTGGGATGCGTCCACACTTGCGCCAGCGGGGCCGAGTCCCCGCTCTGCAACTCGGCATCGAAGTCCAGGCGCACGCCAAGCGACGCCAGATGATCTCTAAACGCCTGCGCGGTTTTCAATGCCGCGACGCGCCGGTAATTATTCATGTCTCTCCTATAACCTCTGTAGATGTATGCCGCCGTCTACATTGATGACTTCTCCGGTCGAGTACGGTAGATAATCGCTCGCGATGGCGACGACGGCGCGCGCGACTTCTTCAGCCCGACCCCAGCGCGCGATCGGCGCCAGCCCATCGGCGAAACTCCGGTCGTACTTCTCGTGCACCGCGCTGGTCATGTCGGTCTCGATGATGCCGGGGCGCACCTCATAGACGTTAATACCGAACTCCGCAAGCCGATCGGCGAACAACCGCGTCATCATCCCTATGCCAGCCTTCGACAGGCAGTATTCGGCGCGACTGGTGCTGCTGATATAAGCGCTCATTGAGCCGATATTGACCACCTTCGGGCGCGGGAATGCGGCGTCAACCGCCTGGGCAGCCATCAGGCGCGCCACGGCCTGCGTCAGGAAAAACGGCCCTTTCAGGTTCACTGCCATCACCTCGTCGTAACTGGCCTCGGTCATCTGGAGCATGTCCATGCGCTTGCGCGGAGCCATGCCAGCATTGTTCACCAGCAGGTCGATCCGGCCAAACACCTCCAGCGTCTCGTCGAGCAGGCGCGCGCGCTCGGCGGCATCCGCGATGTTCGCCTGGACCGCGATGCCTGCGCTCCCCGCACTCTGCACCAGTCCGAGTGCTTCGGCAGCAGCCTCCGCATTCGACTGGTAATTAATCACGATGCGCCAGCCCTTCTGCGCCAGTGCCGCCGCGATTGCTCGTCCGATGCCTCTGCTGGCGCCTGTCACCAGTGCGACGGGAGAGTTAGATAAGTCACTCATTGCTTTGAATCCTTTAGGGTTTGACCGTTTCCCGCTCCAATATCTCCCACACTTTGGCGATGTAGTGGCGGTAGTTGACCAGCGGCGTGCCATTCGGGATGCGGTGATCGAGACCCAGCAGGCATCCGCCGCTGCGTGCCATCGGCGGCAACTTGTATTCCAGTTCAGCGTCGATTTCAGCCAGCGTGCGCCGGATCACGTGTTTGTCGATCCCGCCGACAAACGCGAGCTTATTCCCATACCTGGCGCGCACCTGCACGATATCCATCCCCGCAGCCGGTTCCATCGGCAGCAGGGTGTTGATGCCGGCGTCGATCAGCCCGTCGAGAACGCTGAGGATATTGCCGTCGCTGTCGATGCTGAAGATGCGCGCGCCGCGCTCGTGCAGCATGTCCCAGATGCGCCGGTAGTACGGGCGCAGGAATTCGCGGATGTGGCGTGGGCTAATCAACGGGCCGCTCTTGCCGGCGAAGTCCTCGTGCACGTCGAGTTGATCGATCTGGATCCGCCGCGAGGCGTGTTCGAGAACCTGGAATGCCGTGTCGGCCATCGTCGCGAGCATGTCGTGGATCAGTTCGGGTTGCTCATAGAACGCGATGCATAGCGCCTCTTCGCCCATGAGCTGGCGCGGTTCATCGAACCCGCCCGGGATGCCGACCGAAACGACATAACCTTCCGCTTGCGCCTGACGGGCGCCGACCTCCCAGCCGTCGCCGAAGCGCTCCTCGGAGAACTCGTAATGCGATTTAATGCGCAGCCAGTCATCCATCGTCGCTACGGGATGATCGAGCGGCAGCGCAAGTGTGGCGGAGCCTTTGATCAACTTCACCGTGCGCCCATAGGTGTCGCGCGCGATGATATATGCATCCGTTTCTTCGAGGATGCGCTCCACGTCATTCGGTCCCGCCAGCCAGCCGGTGTTGAGCGGTAGCGCGCTATACAGCGGCCTGCGGTAGCGGAACGCGCTCATGTCGATCTCGGCCTCTGTTGCGCCCTGCGCCCGCCACTCTTCCTTCACGCCGATCAGCGGCCCGAATATCTCGGTGAACAGCGGTCGCGCGTTCGAACGGAAGGTCATGACGTCAAGATACTCTTCGCGCCGCGCGTCCATGCTGCGCTTGATGGCGAGCGCGTCGTGAATGTCGCTGAGGCGCCTGGTGCTCATTCCTCACCCAGTCCTTTGCTCAAGGCTTCCATAAAGAAGTACTCGCCCCACATCACGCTCTCATCGACGCCCAGCCCTTTACGCTGGTGATACATGCCATGCTTCAGCACACCTTCCCATCCCGGCGTCTCAATCGCCAGGAACTCCGGGCTGCACAATGTCGTGAGAATGCGCTCGGCATAGGCGCGATACGCTGCGGCTTTTGCCGGGGCGAGCGTCAGGCGGGCGAGGTTAAACAGGCCGCTGGCGGCAATCGCGGCGGCAGAGCTTTCGTAAGGGTGGCGCGGATTGGACTCTTCCCAGTCATTCGGCGGGACGCCATGCGCCGGTGTGCGCTCGATGTAGAAATCGGCGCAGGCCTCCGCCGTGTGCAGAAAACGCGCATCATGTGTGAAAGTATAGGCAGTTCCGAAGCCGTACAGCGCCCAGCTCAGCCCGCGCGCCCACGACGAATCGTCGCGCCAGCCCTGATGGGTGGTCTGCTTGAGGAACTCGCCTGTGCCAAGGTCGAACAGCCCTTCGTGCGAGGTGCTGCCATCGCCGCGCACCAGAGTGCGGCGCGAGGTCAGGCAATGTTGTGTGGCGCGGCGCTGCAGGTCGGCGTCGCCCGTTTGCTGGGCCGCATAGAAGAGGATGCCCACGTTCATCATGATGTCGATGAACAAGCTGTCGTCCGAGACGAACGAACGCAGGTACTGCCCCTTCTCCTTGAAGCGCAGGCTGAGCGTGCGCCCGGCCTCGACGACGACGGCGTTCACTGCCGGGTCGCCTTCCAGGTCGAACCAGCGCTTCCATGTAGACCAGAACAGGAACCCCAGGTCGTGCACATTGCGATCGGTCTTGCGATGTTCGACCAACCGCGAATAGTGTTCGGCGCGCTCGCGCCAGTATGAGTCGCGCGTGTGGCGATACAGCAGCCACATCTGCCCGCCGAGAAAGCCTTCGCACCAGTTCGTCCAGGCTTCGCCACCGTGCTTCCATTTTCCGCCCGCCGTGTACATGGGGAAATAGTCGGGAACTGTTTCGATCAGCCGGAGCACTTGCGTCCCGGCGAAATCAAAAGCCTGGTTCACACGGGCGCGCAACTGAATATTCTCAGCCAACTGAGTACTCTCAGCCAACTGAGTACTCTCAGCCAATGGGTCGCTCACCGGAACTGTTATGTTGGTCATGGGTAGGCTCGGTTCAAGATAGATTGGCAAAAGCACCCACTCTTTTCACCGTTGTGTCGCAATAAAATTGCACTAAACCGTTGGACACGAAGTGAATGGATGGGCGCTCGGCGTAATGATATACCAGCACAAGCAAGAGTGTCAGCAATGTTTGAAATCGCGCTTTGCGTGTGGCAAAGGCGCTGGGCTTCGCCCCCAAGTGTCAATCGAACTTAGCCGCTTATTGAACCATACCAAAAAGGCCTCACGAGTTCTATCAACCCGTGAGGCCTGCTTCTCTCCCCTGCTCCTCTTCTCCTCTCAGTCCCTCCGCACCGTCTCAGTCACCGTGCCGCTCGGATCGACGAATTCGAGGATCATCGGCATCTGACCGAGCGCGTGGGTGGAACAGCTCAGGCACGGGTCGTAGGCGCGCACGGCAGCTTCGACGCGGTTGAGTAGCCCTTCGCGGACGGTCTGCCCGTTGATATAGGTCTTGGCGACACTGTCGACCGCATTGCACATGGCCCAGTTGTTGTGGCCGGTGGACACGATCAGGTTCACCTTTTCGATCTGGCCGTTTTCCTTCACCCAGTAGTGATGGAACAACGTCCCACGCGGCGCTTCGATCACGCCCACAGCCTCGCCGTGGAAATCGCGCTTCGTGTTCAGGATGTCGTTACCCAGGATATCCGGATCGTTCAGCAGCGCTTCGACGCGCTCAATGGCGAACAGCGTCTCGATCAGGCGCGCATAGTGATAATGCAGCGTGTTTTCGACCGGCTTGCCGGGGTTCAGCGCGCGGAATATCTTCAGTTCCTCATTCGCGATCGGTGTATCGATCTGGTCGCACAGGTTCAGGCGGCCCAGCGCCCCGACGCGATACACACCTCCGGGAAAGCCCATCTTCTTATAGTACGGGAACTTCAGGTATGACCAGTTCTCGACGTGCTCGGAGATATAGTCCAGATAGCGCGGCGCGGCGAACTGCTCCAGCAGGTTGCCCTTCTGGTCGATCAACCGGCAATCGCCCTGATATAGTTCCAGGCTGCCCTTCGGCGTCACCAACCCGAAGTAGCCGGTGGGGAACACGGCGAACTTGTCGATGTCCTCGCGGTTCTTCGCCGCCCAGTCCTTCATGATGGCAATACCGGCCTGGGTCGTCGCCATAGCCTCGGCCACACCGGCCAGGATGCCTTCGCGCTCCGACGGTTGGAGCGCCTTGTTCACGCCGCCCGGAACGGCGAAGTTCGGATGAATGCGCCGCCCACCCAGCGTGTGGATGATCTCCTGCCCGAACTTGCGCAGGTTTACGGCCTTCAGCGCCAGCGCGGGGTTAGCCTGAATCAATCCGACAACGTTGCGAATCGCCGGATCCGCATCAAACCCCAACAGCAAATCGGGGCCGGCCAACTCGAAAAAGTGCATCCCGTGGCTCTGGATGATCTGGCCCATATGCATCAGTTCGCGCAGCAGATTCGCCGTTCGCGGAGGTTCCGCGCCGACAATCTGATCGCACACTTTAGCCGACGCCAGGTGGTGGCTGACCGGGCAAATGCCGCAAATGCGCGGCGTGATGCTGGGCATCTCGAAGAACATGCGCCCTTCGCAGAACTTCTCGAAACCTCGGAATTCGTTGATATGCAGATAGGCGTGCTCGACGTTGCCATCCTCTTTCATGTGGATGGTCACCTTGGCATGCCCCTCAATGCGTGTTACAGGTTCAATCGTGATCTTATGTGTTGCCATTACGCTTTATCCCTTCTTGCTACTCGTCTCTAATGCCAGTGCAGCTTATCGCCCTTGAGTTCCGGAATTCGCCCTTGCCCCAACTCGCTCAGCACGTAGAAAATAACGTCGGCGTCGGGCGGGCAACCCGGCACATTCACATCCACTTTGACGATATCGCTGACTGCGCGAACCTCGGTGGGAATGCATAACTCCGGGTCGTTCGGCACATGCCCCTCGCCATCGGTGCTCTCGGTCTCCACATAGGCGCGCTTCAACGCGTCTTCCAGCTTGAAGAAGTTGCGCAAGGCCACCACACCGCCAAACACGGCGCAGTCACCCAGCGATACCAGGCACTTGCTGCGGCTGCGCATGCGGAGCGCCACTTCCTCGTTATAGGTATTGTTTACCGCGCCGGACAGGATTCCAACATCCACACCGCTTTCATCGGGCACTTTGAGGTCAGTGATCGGGGTGGAGCGAATATCCACCAGGTTGGCCACGGCGACGATACGCTCGTCCATATCGAGTAGCGACATCTCACAACCCGCGCAACCCGCTAGCCAGTCCATTGATACCTTTGGTTTAGCCATTACTAAGCTCCTTCCTTGGGATTCCAGTTCCCATCCAACGTCGCGCCGACGCGCTCGGCCAGCGCTTCAAATACTTTTTCGTTCGACCACACATTGACAGGGGCGTTGATGCCGCGATGTGCTTCCTGCCAGCGGCCTTCCAGGTTCAAATAATGACCCTCTTGTTCCGTCCACATCTCCACAGGCAACACCACGTCGGCCATGGCGGTGACCTGTGACACATAACTCGCCTGCACCGCCACAAACGGCGCGCCTTCGATCTGCTGCGCCAGCGCGGGGGTGATCTGTGCATCGCCGAGCGCCACATACACGGCCTGGCGTCCCTTCGGCTCAAATGGCTTATCCAGCTTGTACATGGCTGCGGCCATGCTATTCGCCGCACCCTGCACACTGATCAGTGTCGCATTGAGCGCAGTTGCCAGTTTCACCGCAGCGTCCCAGTACACGCTCTTTCCAACAACGATCACGGGCTTTGTCGCGCCTGCGATCAGCTTGGCGATGGCGGGATCGGTCACAATGCCGGCCAGCGTTTGCGCTTCTGCGCCCTTCGGCGCAATCAACGCCTTGTCCGCGATATCGGTCATGCCGCTCCCGGCATCCGCGCTATCAATCACGATCAGCTTGGCGCCTTTCGGTAAGTTGCGCTTGATGAAGAATCCGGCAACTTGATGCTGTGTGATCAGATCCGCGCCCGCCACCAGCACACAATCGGCGGTTTTCAGCGCGTCGAGCATGCCGGGCGTAAACGGCGTCGCGGCCTGGGGTTCCAGGCTCGTAACCATCGGGCTGCCCAACTTCGCGCCAAACAACTGCTCAAAATCGTGCAACGCTTCAGCTGTCAACCGAGGCGATGTCACTGCAGCGATGCCGGCGCCGTTCTGTCCCGCGAGCGGCTTGAGCTTGTCAGCAATAGCGCCCAGCGCCTCGTCCCACGTCGCTGCCTTCAACGCGCCATCCTTGCGCACAAGAGGCGTGAGCAGGCGTTCGCGCGTTTCCTTCATTGGTGTAAATCGCCCGATCTGGCACAACAGCCCATCATTTACCGGCGCATCCCAGTCGCCTTCGATGCGCACCAGGCGGTTATCGCGCACGATCATCTCGACGCCGCAGCCCACACTGCAACCGGGGCATGTGGTCTTCACATGTGCCACATCCTTCTCGCGACCCTGAAACACGCCGGCACGGTCAATCAAGGCGCCGGTCGGGCATACTTGCACACACGTGCCGCAACTGATGCAGGTGCTTTCACCCAGTGGGGCGCCCAGGTCGGCGATGACCAGCGTGCTTGCGCCGCGCTCCTCCACGCCCAGCGTGAAGTTGCCAACCAACTCGCCGCATGCGCGGATGCAACGCCGGCACAGGATGCAGCGGTTATTGTCGAGGACGAAGTCTTCGTGCGAGGCATCCATCGGGAAGGGCTGCCAGTTCGGCTGGAGCGGCCAGTGCGTCATGCCCTCGCCGTAAGCGGAGTTCTGCAGTTCGCAGTCGCCCCCGCTGACCGGGCAGTACATGCAGAAGTGATTGCGCTCGCTGAAGATCAGCGTGAGCACAAACTTGCGCGCCTCGCGCACTTTGGGCGTATTCGTCAGCACCACCATATTGTTGCTCGCCGGCAATGTGCACGACGGCTGCAACGTGCGGGCGCCTTCCACTTCCACCAGGCACATCCGGCAACCGCCGTACGGCGCCAGTTCCTTGTGGTCGCACAGGGTGGGGATATCGACGCCGACTGACTGTGCCGCGCGCAAGACGGTCGTCCCATCAGGAACAGCGACCTCTTGTCCATCTATTTTGAGAGTTACCATGTTTTCTTCCTTTTGGTCCGTGTCACATCGCCGGCAATGTCGCCGACGACGCGATGACTTGTGTTTTTTCCTCAGTGAACCAAAGCTGCAACGTTATGTTCTACATTTACATGCCGGTGGCGTCCGCGCATCGCGCATGCGCCCGCCGGGCATATCTTCAACTTGATATGGGCCTCAACCTCGGCCCGGAAATACTTCAACATATCGCGGATAGGCACCGCTGCCGTCTGACCCAAACCGCAATTGGAAAGCTGGGTCAACCCATCGGCGATAGTCTCAAGGTCTGCGAGATCATGCAGCGTGCCGATACCTTCCGAGAGATTGGTCAGCAGTTGATAAGCACGGTCAGTGCCGATACGGCACGGGCCGCACTTGCCACAGCTCTCGTTGCGGAAAAACTTCAACAGGACACGCGTCAGGTCAACCACGCAGGTATCGTCGTCGCAGATCAGCAGCGCACCCGAACCAAGCGACACGCCGGCTTTGTTGAACGAGTCAAAGTCCATCGGCGTATCCTGCAGGCTGGCCGGGATGATCGACCCGCTCGACCCGCCGGTCTGCGCCATTTTGAACCCTCTTCCATCGTGCATGCCCTTGCCGTAAATCGTAATCACTTCGCGCAGGGTGATGCCCATGGGCACTTCGATCAAGCCGGTCATGTTGACATGTCCGAGGATCGTGTAGACCTTGGTGCCGGGGCTGCTGGGGGTGCCGAAGCCCTTATACCAGGCTGCCCCATGGCGCATGATGGCCGGCAGATTTGCCAGCGTCTCGACGTTGTTAATCAGCGTTGGTTTGCCCCACAATCCGTTCGTCGTAGGATAGGGTGGGCGCGCGCGCGGTTCGCCCCGGTTGCCCTCGATGGATTCGATCAGCGCCGTTTCTTCGCCGCAGATATACGCGCCCGCGCCGACATGGAGGTGAATGTCGAAACTGAAGCCGGTCCCGAAAATATCCCGGCCCAACAGTCCATATTCACGCGCCTGCGCGATGGCGGTGATGAGGCGCGCCTGCGCCAGCATGTATTCGCCGCGCACATAGATAAAGCCTTCGCTCGCGCCGACGGCATACGCGGCAATCGTCATCGCCTCGATCAGGCTGTGCGGGTCGCCTTCCAGAATCAGGCGGTCCTTGAATGTGCCCGGCTCGCTCTCGTCGGCGTTGCAGATCACATATTTGGGTGCGCCCGGTGCCTGCGCCACGGCCTTCAACTTGGCCCCAGTGGGGAATCCTGCGCCGCCGCGCCCGCGCAACCCCGACTTTGTGATCTCTGCGATGACATCGACGGGCTTCATCTCAGTCATGCACTTGCCAAGCGCCTCATAGCCGTTATGACCGATATAGTCCTCGATATCCTCAGGGTCAATGACGCCAGCGCGCTCCATAACGATGCGCTGCTCGGCAGGCAGCGTGCCTTTGCGCGCCGAAATCCAGGCGATGCGCCCGGAGAGTTCACGCGCGGGCAACTGCAACCCGGCTGCGATGCGCCCCTTATAGAGGTGCTCTTCGACTAGAAAATGGACATCGCCGGGCGTCACCGGCCCATACACGACGGCCTCCGGGTAGATGATCACCAGCGGCGCAGCGTCATGACGGCCAATATCAGAGACCATTGCCACGGCCACTTCATCGCTCAATCCAAACGCGGTGATTTCATCCTGCAGGCATTTATGCACTGCGAGGGCGCCTTTTTCTATGCTCTCGCGATCGCTGGAGACCAAAACCAAAGAGCGAACAGCTTTCATTGTGACCTCCTATTACTCGTACCGTTCCAGTATCCCGTTCACCTGCTGCGGCGTGATATTGCCATAAATATCTTCGTCAACGGTGATGACCGGCCCGACCGCGCATACCCCCAGGCAACTGGTGGTGCGCAGGGTCCACTTTCCATCCGCGCTAGTCTCACCCGATTCAAGCTTCAACGTATCCTGCAGCGCCGTCCACACTTCGCGCCCGCCCACTACGTGGCAGGGCGCACTCTCGCAAAACTGAATCAGATGCCGTCCGCGCGGCTTGGTGGACAACATCTGATAAAAACTTGCCACTGAGAACAACTGGCCGATTGGCGTATGCAACACATGGCTGACTTCTTTAAATGCTTCCGGCGGGATATACCCCAACGCATGGTTGATTTCCGTCAGAATCGGCACAAGGTCTTCGCGCGTTGCGCCACACTTTGCCACCGCGGCTTCCACGACCTCACGAACGCGAGACTCAGACACTGTTGCGGATCTTTGATCAGTCTGTACCTCTACGATGCCTACGGCACTCATGGCAGTCATGTTGTTTCTCCACCGAACGAATGTAGGGGCAACCCTTGCGGTTGCCCCCCGTTCTAGTTAATGACAATCGCGTTAAAGTTGCACACCTGCATACAGATGCCGCAACGGATACACGTGTTCGCATCAATGACGTGCAGCTTGCGCCGCTCGCCGGTGATCGCACCGACCGGGCAGTTGCGCGCGCAAACGGTGCAGCCCGTGCATGCGTCAATGATATCGAACCGTATCAAGCCCTTGCACACCTTGGCCGGGCAACGCTTCTCGTAGATGTGCGCCTCGTACTCCTTGCGGAAGTGCTTGAGCGTGCTCTCTACGGGATTCGGCGCGCCCTGACCCAGGCCGCACAAACTGGTGGACTTGATCTGCCTGCACAGCATTTCAAGCGTCTCGATGTCGCCGTCCTTGCCGTCGCCCTTACAGATGCGCTGCAGGATTTCCAGCATGCGGCGCGTGCCCACGCGGCAGGGGGTGCACTTACCGCAGCTTTCATCCTGGATAAACTCCATGAAGAAGCGCGCAATGTCCACCATGCAGGTGTCTTCATCCATGACGACCAACCCGCCCGATCCCATGATCGTGCCAGCGGCCGCGAGCGACTCATAATCGATCGGGCGATCCAGGTACTCTTCGGGCAGACAACCGCCCATCGGCCCGCCAATCTGCACGGCCTTGAGTTTCTTGCCGTCTTTGATACCCTGCGCAATATCGTAGACGACCTCGCGCATGTTGATCCCCAGCGGAACTTCAATCAACCCGGTATGATTCACATCGCCGGCCAGCGCAAAGGTCTTTGTGCCCTTGCTCTTCTCGGTGCCCATGCTGGCGTACCACTGCGCGCCTCTCAGCATGATCTGCGGCACGTTGGCATATGTTTCCACGTTGTTGACGTTGGAGGGTTTGGCCCACAGACCGCTGACCGCGGGGAACGGCGGGCGCGGGCGCGGTTCGCCGCGCTTGCCTTCAATCGAAGCCATCAGGGCTGTCTCTTCGCCGCAGACAAACGCGCCAGCGCCAATGCGCACCTCAAGGTCGAAGGAGAAGCCACTGCCCAGAATATCCTCGCCCAGCAATCCGAGCGCGCGCGCCTGTTGGATCGCGATGTTCAGCGTGCGCACGGCCAGCGGGTACTCGGCGCGACAATAGATGTAACCGCGGCTGGAGCCGATGGCATAGGCGGCGATAATCATGCCCTCGACAACGGCATGCGGGTCGCCTTCGAGCACGCGCCGGTTCATGAACGCGCCGGGATCACCTTCGTCCGCGTTGCAGATGACGAATTTGGGAGTTGCCTTGGAAGCGCGACAGAACTGCCACTTCCGACCCGCCGGGAACCCGGCGCCGCCGCGTCCGCGCAGACCGGAGGCGAGCATCTCGTCGATCACTTTTTCAGGAGTGTAGGACGCGAGCACTTTAGCGAGCGCCTCGTAACCATCCTCAGCGATATAGTCCTCGATATTCTCCGGGTCGATCTTGCCGCAGTTGCGCAATACGACGCGCACTTCCTTGGAAGTCGGCGCGCCCAACTCTTCATCCTTGACTTCAACCTTGGTCAAAAGGAATTTCTTCGCCACGCGGCCTTTGAGGAAATGCTCTTCAACCAGGAAGGGGATGTCGTCGACGCTCATCCCGACATAATGCACACCATCGGGGTACACCATCATCTCAGGGCCATGGCTGCAGTCGCCGATTCGCGGTGTTTCGAGCACCTGGACTTCGTCGATCAGCCCCTGGGCGACCAATTCGTCCTGCAATGCATCTTCGATATCATGCGCGCCCTTGCCCAGACATTCAGGGTCGACGCAGATCAATATGTGAGTGCGATAGTACTTCATCGATACGTATTCCAGTATTATTTGGTCGGGATCACGAGCTCGGCCACGACGTGGCCGCCGACCACATGCTCTTTCATGATGCGTTTCGCCTGATCAACGGACACTTTGCCGTAGGTCACCTTCGCGGCGCCGCCAACTTCCACCTGGACGATGGGTTCCAGTTCACACAGCCCCATGCAGCCGGTCTGTTTGACGACCACGCCGCTTAGACCGTCGGCCTCGATCGTGTCGAGAATAGCGCGCATGGTCTCACGCGCGCCGGCGGCAATGCCGCATGTGCCCATGGCAACGGTCACCTGGGCGGTTCCGGCGGTCGTTTTTGCATTGCGCTTCGCGATCGCGTCTTCCTTCAATCTCTTCAACTCATCGAGCGATTTGACTGCTGGCATAGCTTCCTCCAACGTTTGGTGATTGCAAATTGCGACCGGCAGGTCACCCGCCAATCGCTAATCTCCAATCTCTAATCCTTGATCTCACTATTTTTGATGCCTTCCTGCAACGTTTCGCGCAGGTAGGTCAAAATGGCGGGCTCGCTCAGCGAGACATCGCCCAGTTCATTCTTGATTGGCGCGTCGTCAAACAGGAACTCGTTTCCGTTGGCGCGGTAACGGAAAATCCAATGGATTTGCGGCCACGCCACCAGCAACTCGAACCACGTTCCCGCCAGGTCGCCCAGCGGCATGCGGTCGATATGGCTGCGCTGGAACTCTGCCTCCAGGCGCGTGCCTTTGCCCGGCGCCGAGTTGATGCGCAGATAGCCGTTGCACGCTTCTGCCGCCGCCTTGAGCAAGGGAATCCCCAGCCCGACTTTGCGCGTGGTGCGGCTGGTGACGAACGGGTCGGTCACGCGCGCGACCATGTCCTCGTCCATCCCTTTGCCGTTGTCTTCGACGCTCATCTTCAGGCGATCCTTCTTCGAATCCTCGTCAACGGCAATCGTGATATCACCGGCGTCAGCTGCGACGCTATTCTCAGCAATATCAAGCAAATGCAGCGCAAGTTCCCTCATACGATCCGCGCTCTAGCTCTGCGCCTTGCGCAAAATCTGCGTCAACTTGGCGGGGCGCACACGGCCGTGCATCTCCTCGTCCACGACAACGACCGGCGCCTGGCTGCATGCGCCGACGCATCGGCATATCTCCACGGTCGTCATACCGTCTTTCGTGGTATGCCCGGGTTCCACGCCGAACGTCTGCTTGGCTTTCTCGATCAACTGCTCGGCGCCACCCACGTAGCACGCTGTGCCCATACAGAACTTGACGGTATGCTTGCCGCGCGCCTGGGTGGTGAAAAACGAATAGAAGGACACCACGCCGTGCACCTGCTGCAACGGCACGCGCATCTTCTTCGATACATACGCCTGCATTGAGGGTGAAACAAACCCGATCTTGCTCTGTAGTTCGTTCAGTATGACCATAACGGAACCTGGCAGATTCCGGTTTTCTTCAAGGATCTGATCAATCACCGCGCGCTTCTCGGGGATAGCGACCGGATCCGTTGTTGGGATATTTTCTAACACGTTTTGCATTCTGGCTCCCAAACTTCAAAGTGAGCACCGACTTTCGATTGGCTTCATTGGCCTGTATTTCGTTGCACTTACTTTGTGATTATTTTCACGATCCATTTTAGCACTTTCACGAAAATGCGCTAACTGCTAAATGTCACGATATCATGCGCAATACGTCACACAGTCCGCAGAGAACGGAACGACATACTGCGGCCGTGCTGTTGTGCCAGCGCCATTTTCAACTCGGCGACGGTCGGCGCCTCAACCTTGAAGACATTCCTGCCGAGAAATTCATCCAACCGGTGCACGTCGCCGCTCTGGATCAGCGGATACCCGCGCAACTGAGGAAACTTCACCGGCGCGTCGGCAGGGCTGAGATGGCGCGATATCTCCAGCGCATCGAAGTGCACGTCAGTGGGCACCAGCCCCAGGTTGGTCAGCAAACTGAAGGAGTTACGGTTCACGTGCGCCGGGATGACCATACCACCCAGTGCGCGCACCCCTTCCACTGCCTCGTGCAGCGACAGGTTCGCTGATGTGATCAACAACTGCGACTCCGTGCGGATATAGTCGCCGTTCTCATCCACCACGAACTGATCGCCATAATATTCAGGGTTGTTGACCAGCGCCGGCATGTATACATCAACAGTCGCCTGCCAGTGTTCCAACTGCTCGACGGTGTCAAAGATGCACAGCATGTGCACTTCCTCGCGCGTCTGCAACTCCATCCCAGCCAGCACGACTAACTCGGCGCCTGCGGCGGCTTTCTGAACTGCGCGCGCGTTGGCGCTCGCATTGTGATCCGTGATAGCGATCAACCCGATGCCCTGATCGAGCGCCTCCTGCACAATCAAAGGCGGGAGCATCTCGACCTCTGCACAGGGCGAAAGCACCGTGTGCACATGCAGCTCGGCGATATACGACTTCATCGCGTCACTATTCGCTTCTCAACCCCATTTCCCACAGCTTCCCCACTACATAAAAGATGGGCTTCTGCGTGAAGAACATGTTGATCTCCTCCTCGTTCGCCTTGGCGATGCTGGCCGGGTCGGGCATGGCGCCTTCGGTGATAATGACTGCGCTCAGATCGAGCAATGCGGCCACTGCGACGATGTTGGCGTGCGACTGCAATGTCACCCACACCGAATGTTTCTGCGCGCCCGCCATGACACAGCTCAACAAATCCGACGCATAACCTGAAGCGGGAACGACAGCGTCAAAGTCGCGCTTCACCGTTAACACCTTGAGTTCCAGTTGATCGATGATGTCTTGTAGTGTTGGCATATATTCCTTATGACTTGTGAGTTGTATCGCCCAGTTGTTCCTGCGACTGCATATTGATGCGCATCTCTAACCGCGTGCCGCGCCCCGGCGTGGAGTCCAGATACATGTCATCCACGCAGCGGTGGATGTTCTTCAGCCCCATCCCCGCGCCAAAGCCAAGCTCGCGGATCGAGTCGGGCGCGGTGGAGTAGCCGGGAGTCATCGCCAGTGCGATGTCCGCAATGCCGGGGCCGTCGTCAAGCGTCTCCATTAATATCTGATTCGGTTCGATCTCGATGCGAATATTGCCCCCGCGCGTGGCGTGAATGATGATGTTCATCTCCGCTTCGTAGATCGCGATGCCACAGCGGCGCGCAATCTGCGGGCTGGCGCCCAGACGTAACAAGGCCTTCTTGATATGGCTGGAGGCGTTGCCGCCGAGTGCGAACTCGCCATGCTTCACCTTGTAACGCAATGTCAAGCTGGTGCGGTCGGAGATGATATCCTCGAACAGGTGACGCGCGCGATACTTGCGGACTTCCTCTTCCTGGTAGTCGTATTGCAGAGAGCGCATCACCCCGCTGGTGATATCCCCTTTGGTGATGATGCCAGCCAGCTTGTTGTTTTCGTCGACGACGGGCAGACGGCCGATGTGGCGCTGATCGAACACCTTCAGCGCTTCGATCAACGGGCTGGCGGCCTTCACGGTCATCACCTGGCGCGTCATATACTCGCCAACGGGGGCCTGGATGTTGCTCTCGCGCAACGCGCGGATAAGGTCTTCAAGGCTGACGATGCCGATGAGATCGCCGTTCGATACGACAGGCGCGCCGGAGATGCGCGCATGGCGGAAGGTCTCCATCACGTCGCCCATCTTTGTGCCGGGAGCGATTGTCTTCACATTGCGCGACATGACCTCGCCGATGGTCAGTTCATATGCCAATTCTTCGACGCGGCTGATCAGATTCGCAGCGCCGTCTGTTATGACACGATCCTTCCGCACCGATTCTTCTGAGTTTTCCACGTCTTTGTGGTCTCCTCATCCCTCATCATACGCATGCTCCAGGCTTTGCAGCCCGGCGCAGTGCAGACGGCCGCACACCTCGAACATGCCGTGCACCGTGCTGATCAGCGGGATTTTCTCGCGGTTGGCCAGTTGCACGATGTCGTCGTTCGGCTGCTTGTCGCGCACAAAGATGATCGCGGCGACGTCGGCCATCATCGCCGTGCGGACAACCTGCATCGTGCACAAACCGGTCAGCAGCACAGCATCGGGTTGAGAATAGGCCAGGACGTCGCTCATCAGATCGGCGCCGCAACCGCCCAGCACCTCACAGTTGAGGTTGACGCCTTTCGTCAGCACCACGCCGTCAATGAGCTTGATAAGCTCGGTGAGTTTCATGTGCTTTATCTATAAAACAACAAAGGTCGAGACACTTGTGGGTAAACTGCACCCCGCCACATGACGCCTCGACCTTCACGATACCGATCAGGTTGCCGCTGACCGACCCTTACATCAGGACGCCGGTCGGGTCAGGGCTCCATGACAACAGATTTTTCATGTAATTGGCGCGCTCAATCATCGCCGGCTGTGCCAGGTTGACCTGGCTAAGGCTGCCGATCATCTGTGAGACCGACTCGTACTCGCGCTCGATCATCCACGACTTGACGCCTTCCAGCACCTGGTTGATGCGTCCCAGACCGTGCTCCAGCAGTTCGGAAGCCATCATTGTGACCTTCGCGCCGGCCATCAGCCCCTTCAGCACATCCTCGGTGCGGTGCACGCCGGTGGTAATCGCGAAGTCCACGGGCACGCGTCCATGCAGAATGGCCGTCCAACGCAACGGCAGCCGCAGCTCGTTCGAGTTGCTCAGCACCAGGTGCGGCACCACTTCCAGATGTTCCAGATCGAAGTCCGGCTGGTAGAAACGGTTGAACAAGACGAGTGCGTCGGCGCCCTGCGCGGCCAGCCGATAGGCCATATTTGCGGTGGAACTGAAGAATGGGCTGAGTTTGACC
This sequence comes from uncultured bacterium, assembly GCA_903921365.1. GTDB lineage: Bacteria > Chloroflexota > Anaerolineae > J036 > Brachytrichaceae > CAIXPS01. The sequence continues at coordinate 17,222 of CAIXPS010000572.1, forward strand.
GCGACCGGGATGGTCACCGTCTTCTTCACATCGCGCACCACGTCGAGATACATCTGCTCGACCTCCGCGCCCGTGCGCAACAGATCGGTGGCGATGTAATACAGGTTAAGCTCAATCGCATCAGCGCCAGCTTCCTGAATCTTATGCGCATATTCTATCCAGCCGCCCGTGGACACGCCGTTCAAACTGCCGATGATCGGTATGCTCGTCGCGGCTTTGGCTTTGCTGATCAGATTCAGATATTCATCGGGCCCGACGTTGTAATGCGCCAAATCGGGATAGTAGCTGGTGGCTTCTGCAAAGCTCTCCGACCCGTAGCTGAGATAGTGGTCGAGCACGCGGCTCTCCCACTCGATCTGCTCCTCAAACAGCGAATACATCACGACTGCGGGCGCGCCCGCGTCTTCCATCTTGCGAATGCCATCCAGGTTTTTAGACAGCGGCGACGCTGAAGGCACAATCGGGTGCTTCAGCTTGAGTCCCATATAAGTAGTTGATAAGTCCATTGCTGCTTCTCCGGTTATGCGGACGGTTGCTGTGCCGGCACAGCAACCGTCCGCATGAATGACTACTGTGCTTTGGCCTGCATATCGAGTCTGTGCCAGCGCTCGGTGACTTCCTTCTGCGCTTCGGCCATGAGCCGCTCGGCGGTAACCGGATCGCTCTGCGACAGCATGCGATAGCGGGTCTCGTTGTAGGCAAAGTCCTTCAGCTGCACCTTTGGCGCCGCCGAGTCAAGGACGAACGGGTTCCGGCTCGGCGTCTGCGCTTTCAATGCCGGATTGTAGTGGTACAGCGGCCAGTAACCGGACTCGACCGCCAGCTTCTGCTGGTTGAGCCCCTTGGACATATCGATGCCGTGTGCGATACAGTGGCTGTATGCGATGACCAGCGACGGCCCATCGTAAGCCTCGGCTTCGAGCAGGATACGCACGGTCTGCGCATCGCTCGCGCCCATGGCGATGGTCGCCACGTACACGTTGCCATAGGTCATGGCCATCCCGCCGAGGTCCTTCTTGCCGCTCGGCTTGCCGCCTGCGGCGAACTTCGCAACAGCGCCCAGCGGGGTAGACTTGGAAGCCTGGCCGCCGGTATTGCTGTACACCTCGGTGTCGAGCACGAGAACGTTGACGTTCAAGCCGCTGGCCAGCACGTGATCCAACCCACCGTAACCGATGTCGTAGGCCCAGCCGTCGCCGCCCATGATCCATACGCTCTTCTTGACCAGCAGGTCAGCGAGACTGTGCAGATCCTTGGCCTGCGCTGGGCTGCCACTGTTGGCAAGTGTGTTCAGCTTGAGCTTCAACTCGGCGACGCGATTGCGTTGCGCTTCGATGCCGGCTTCGTCGGCCTGGTTGGCGTTGAGCAGCGCATCGGCCAGCTCCGCGCCGATCTGGTCACGCATGCGGGCAACAAGCTCACGCGCATATTGCGACTGCTTGTCGAGTGTCAGGCGCATGCCCAACCCGAACTCGGCATTATCCTCGAACAGCGAGTTTGCCCAGGCCGGCCCGCGCCCTGCTTTGTTGAAGGTCCAGGGTGTGGTGGGCAGGTTGCCGCCATAGATGCTCGTACAACCAGTGGCATTGGCAACGAGCGCGCGATCACCAAACAACTGGCTGACCAGTTTAACGTAAGGCGTCTCACCGCAACCGGAGCACGCGCCGGAGAATTCGAACAGCGGTTGCAGCAGTTGCACGTTCTTGACGTTGTTGTACTTGATGCCGCCTTCGGCGCGCGACACCTCGGGCAGTTCCAGGAAGAAGTCCCAGTTGGCGCGCTCGGTCTCGCGCAACGGGATCTGCGGCGCCATATTGATTGCCTTCTTGCCGGAAATGCTCTTATTCTTGGCTGGGCAGGCTTCCACGCACAGCGCGCAACCGGTGCAGTCCTCAACCGCTACCTGCAGCGTGTACTTCTGACCGGGCAGTTCCTTCCAGCGCGCCTCGGACGACTTGAAGGTCGCGGGGGCGTTGGTCAACTCAGCCGGGTCGTAGGTCTTGGCGCGAATGACCGCGTGCGGGCACACCAGCACGCACTTGCCGCACTGGATGCACACATCCGTATCCCACACGGGCACTTCAAGCGCGATGTTGCGCTTCTCCCACATGGCGGTGCCGGTGGGATAGGTGCCATCGACGGGCATGGCGCTTACCGGCAGCAGGTTGCCCTCGCCGGCGATGATCTTCGCGGTAAAGTTCTTGACGAAATCAGGCGCGGCGCTGGACACAACAGCCGGCATGGCGGTCGTGCTGGTGGCCTGTGCAGGCGCCTTCAGCTCGTGCATGTTCTCGATGCTGGCATCCACAGCGGCGTAGTTCATCTTCACGACTGCTTCGCCGCGCTTGCCATAGGTTTTCTTGATGGCCTTCTTGATCTGCTCAATCGCCTCGTCGCGCGGCAGCACGCCGCTGATCGCGAAGAAGCACGCCTGCATAACCGTGTTAACGCGGTTGCCCATGCCGGCGGCTTTGGCGACATCATAACCGTCGATGACGAAGACCTTTAATTGCTTGTCGATGATCTGCTGCTGCACCTGGGTGGGCAGTTGATCCCATGTGGCCTCAACGCCAAACGGGGAGTTGATCAGCAGCACGGCGCCTTTGGCCGCGACTTCAAGCACGTTGTAGCGCTCAAAGAAACCGAACTGGTGCACTGCCACGAAGTTGGCATGGCGGATGAGATAGGTGCTCTTAATCGGTCGCGGGCCGAAGCGCAAGTGCGATATGGTGCGCGAGCCGGACTTCTTCGAGTCGTAAACGAAGTAGCCCTGCACGTAGTTGGGGGTCTCTTCGCCAATGATCTTGATCGAGTTCTTGTTCGCGCCCACGGTGCCATCGGCGCCCAGGCCGTAGAACACCGCGCGCACGACATCGTCGGCTTCGGTGCTGAAATCGGGATCGTAGTCGATGCTGTTGTGAGTGACGTCGTCGTTGATGCCCACAACGAAGTGATTCTTTGGCTTGGCTTTGGTCATCTCGTCGTAGATGCCCTTGACCATGGCCGTGTTAAATTCCTTCGATGCCAGGCCATAGCGCCCGCCAATCACCTTGATACCGCTCACGTCGCCCTCCACCAGGGCCGTGATCACATCCTGATACAGTGGTTCGCCGGCGGAACCGGGTTCCTTGGTGCGATCCATCGCGGCGATGACTTTCACGGTCTTCGGCAACGCGGCGATGAAGTGCTCGATCGAGAACGGGCGATACAACCGAATCTTCAGCAACCCAACCTTCTCGCCCTTTGCGAGCAGATAGTCCACCGTCTCTTCGGCCGCCTCGCAGCCCGAGCCCATCATAATGATGACGCGCTCGGCATCCGGGGCGCCGACATAGTCAAACAGGTGATACTGCCGGCCGGTCAGACCCGCAAACTGATCCATGGCCTTCTGCACGATGGCGGGAGTGGCCAGGTAGTATGGGTTGGAGGATTCGCGACCCTGGAAATACACATCGGGGTCCTGTGCAGCGCCGCGCAGCACTGGGCGGTCGGGCGTGAGTGCGCGCGCGCGATGCGCCTGCACCAGGTCGTCAGTGACCATCGCCTTCATGTCGTCGTCACTGAGAAATTCGATCTTGGTCACTTCCGCTGAGGAGCGGAAACCGTCGAACACATGCAGAAACGGCACGCGGGATTCGAGCGTGGCGGCGCGGGAGACCAGCGCCAGATCCATGATCTCCTGCCCGGAGTTAGAGAACAGCATGGCCCAACCCGTCGAGCGGGTGGCCATCACGTCGCTGTGATCGCCGAAGATCGACAGCGCCTGCACCGCGAGAGCGCGGGCAGCGATGTGAAACACCGTGCTCGTCAACTCACCCGCGATCTTGTACATGTTGGGGATCATCAGCAGCAAGCCCTGGCTGGCTGTGAATGTCGTGGCCAGCGCGCCCGCCTGCAATGCGCCGTGGATTGCGCCTGCGGCGCCGCCCTCAGACTGCATTTCCTTCACGACGGGCACAGAGCCCCACATGTTCTTCTTTCCCTCAGCCATCCACTGATCGGCGTATTCGCCCATGGTGGAGGAAGGGGTGATGGGATATATAGCAATAACTTCGTTGGTTTTATAAGCAACGTAGGCCGCAGCCTCGTTGCCCTCTATGGTTTCAAGAGGTCGATTCATCACGCGCTCCTATGAAATAACTTTCTTATACCTGAATTATCGACCGATTGTCGATTTAGCAAAGTCACGTTTGGTTGTGATACAGGGTGACTATTATCACGCATTGTGAAATAATTCACATGTGACAACGTGGCGAAGGAGATTGGAGATTAGAGAGTGGTGATTGGTTATATATCTGGCGGGATACGTTATACTGATTCGAGGAAATGTATAACATAAACGAGGCGATTACAAATGATGACCGCGAAGATATCGGAGAAGGGCTGGATCGTGATTCCGGCTGAGTTGCGCCGGAAGTACAAGATTGAGCCGGGGATGGAAGTGCAGGTGGTTGATTATGGCGGCGTGTTGTCGATCGTGCCATTGCTCAAGAACCCGATCAAACTGGCCGCAGGGATGTTGAAGCGCGACACATCACTGACCGAGACATTGCTGGCGGAACACGCAGCCGAACACGAGCATGAGCATGAGTCACGAAACGGATAAGCTCTACATCCTTGACAGCTTCGCCCTGCTCGCGTTCCTCGGAGGCGAGGCTGGCATGGAGCGGGTTCAGGAGGTGCTGCATGCAGCAAAACGCAGGCAAGCCCACGCGCACATGCCGTCCATCTGCCTGGGCGAAGTGCTGTACATCACCGAGCGCGAGCGGGGTCTGTCCGTCGCCCAGAAAACCCTTGCTGCGATTGAGCAAATGCCGATAGACATCCTGGATGCCACACGCCCGCGCGTTCTCGCGGCTGCTCACATCAAGGCTAACTTCCGCGTCTCATACGCCGACGCCTTTGCCGTGGCAGCCGCGCAGGAAATCGGGGCTACCGTCCTGACCGGCGACCCGGAATTTGCCGCTGTGGAAAGCGCCACTGTGATTCACGTCGAATGGTTGCCGCGTTAGTGATTCATCCGATGATCTGCTGGTTCTGAACAGCGACAAAGCACGAGATGGGATGATTCGACATCGCCTGATCGGTCTCGCTGTCCCACGCATCGGAGAAGTGCTGCTTGACCCACGCGACGAGCACATGCCGCTCCGGGCCGATGGGCTTGCGGATAGTGACTCCGATCACAGCCTGTGCGGCCACGAATCCTCTCAGATCATCCGCGAGGTTGTACAACTTAACGAGCATGTCGGGCATGATGTTTGCTCCTGTTTGAATTCAGGATAGTATGCACCGATTCAGGAACGCGCGCGCGACGCGACGGCGCACCACCTCGCCGGCTGTTCGAGCGCACAAAGTTCGGCGTAGCACTGTTGTATATGAGCGGTTATGTGAGACCTTCAAGAAGTGTTAACCACTGATTGAAGTGCGGACACTCAGTGCGGATACTGTCAATGCCGATCTGAATAGATATGCGCGTTCCCCAGGCTTCTTTGTCATATCCCGGATACAGGCTTTTCAGGCGTTTTGAGGGTACAGTTTGCGGGTTGTCGTTGATGTCTTCTGGCGTTTTGAAATCAGATCTGATGCGTTGTAACCGCGCAAGTTGTGAACCAGCATTAACGAGCTTAAGGGATTGATCAATGATGGCGACATCACTAAATAGGATGGCTTCGAATTCGTACTTCTGGATATATGGAATAAATCGGCGGTCATCAATTGTTTTCGCCAGTTCTTTTTCGAGTATCTCTGCTCGATCACCGGGATAAATAGCCTTTTGAGCAGTTTGATATCCCGGGAAGTCGTCTGGTAAGCCATACAAGTCAAACATCGTTGTGACATAGGCGGATTTATCTTCCTTCAGCCATTGATTGATATCATGCGCTGCCCTGGCAAAACTTGTCATGCCGCCTCTATAGAGGTGCGCCCCTTTACGCCCTGTAATGACGCGGCGCTGGTTGACCAACACGCCCAACTTGCCAAGATGCTCTGACAGAACCACACGCGCGAATGTTTCCTCAGTATGACCTTCGACAACGATATTCAAGCGCGCCATCAGGCTGGTCTCCCCCCAATGACGTTCTTCTCCCACAGGTCGCCAAGCGTGTATTCCTCCAACCAGGCGGTAAACTGAGATTGATCGAGCCGTTCAATGACAGTATCGCGCTCTTTGCGATTAGCAATCAGCAGGTCCTCGACTTGAAACTGGTTCACAAGCGTCACGGACTGCGTTGAAACAATGAGTTGCGTGCGGGTAGAAGCGCTACGCATCAGCGAGGCCAGCAACGTGATTGCATAGGGATGCAGTCCCAACTCCGGCTCATCGATGATAATCGTGGCTGGCACCGATGGCTGCAGCAACAACGTCGCCAGGCAGATAAAGCGCAGTGTGCCATCGGATAATTGGTGCGCCAGGAATGGGTAGTCGGAACCGCGTTCGCGCCATTCCAGTTGTATCTGAGAGGTATTATCGGAAACAGGACGCAGAACAAAATCGTCAAAGAACGGCGCTACCATACGCACCATATCGCGGATGGATTCGTAGTGCCGGGAGGCACTCGCTTTAATATGGAACAGATAGGCCGCCAGGTTTCCAGCATCGGTGCGCAGATACTGATTATCGTTTATGCTCCCACGTCGCTTGACTTCTGCGGAGTCGCTGGTGTCGTGGAAGTGATACACCTTCCAACTCTTTAGATGGTCCAGCACATATCGTGATACCGGCGTCTTGCCGCTGCTCTGCCTCAGCTGACTTTCACGATGTCCGCGTCCGATCAGGTTGCGGCTCTGCGGGATAAGGTCACCAAAAAAAATACTGTATTCAGTGTCGAAGATCAGCGTGTTATCGGCAGTGGGTAACCACGTACATTCATAGGCATTTCGACCCGCTTTCAGTTCCACATGAATAGCATTGGTTTCTTTCCGACCGTAGGAAAGAAACGTGTCTGCACCTCCAGACTGCGAGACGAACACCTGGAAGTTGTCATTGACCATCTCATTCAGCAGTTTGAACAGGCTAATGAAGTTCGATTTTCCTGAACCGTTGGCGCCGATTAAGACATTGAGAGAGCGCATGTCAAGGTTGAGAGCGCGAATGGTTTTGTACCCGGTTACATTCAGATGGTCAAGTTTCATATGTCACCGTTACTTATGATACTTCACGCATGTAGAAATCACCCCTTCTATACCACGCGCGAACCGATCTATGAACGATCGTACTACTGTCTTCCATCTTTCCGCCTGTTCGAGCGCGATAAAGTGACCGCAATTGGTGAAAGTCTCAACCTGCACACCCGGGATGAGCGACGTGCCAATCGCCTGCAACACCTCCGGCAACTTCGCCGCATCGACCCAGCCACGGTCGCCCAATAACGCGAGCGCCGGAACGTCGATAGACGACAGCCACGGGCGGGCATCGAAGGCCAGAATCGACTCCCACACACTCACAGGCACGCGTCCGGCGGCGGCGTTGGCAAACGACTTCGCATTGATGCGCGCTTTCACCCCAGGATCAACGGTCGGGGCGAAGAGGTCAAACAGACGCATGCCGGCCGCGAAGTGCGGGAAGGCGTCATCGATGATGAGGGCGCTCGCGCTGCCCGGGTACTGGCGCCAGTAGTCGAGCGCAACCATCCCCCCAAGGCTGTGTCCATGTAGGATAGGCTGGCGGATGTCGAGCGCGGCGAAGAGCGCGTGCAGGTCCTGCGCCAGGTCGGCGATACCGGCGGGGCGGTCAAACGGCGTCGCGTCGCTGAGCCCGTGGAAGCGCAGGTCGGGCACCACCACGCGATAGTCGCGCGCCAGGTCAGCCGCGACTTCGGCGAAGTCCTCGCCATCGCGGTTGTGGCCGTGAACCAGCACGATAGCCTGCGGCGCATCAGGGTTATAGTCGCGGACGGCGAAACGGTTGTTACGGATGAGGTAATGGATAAACATGAATTATCAGTCAGTTGTATCATTACAGCAGGGTAAAAACATGAGCATAGTACAGTTATCTGAACGTGAGCGGTTGATCGAACGGATTTTAAGGCTGCCGGACGAGGATGTTTACACGCTGTCTGAACTCGCGGATGAACTGGAAGAGAGTCTTGATCCAGCCATGCTCAACGCGCGCAAAATGGAACCTACCCTGTCATTGGATGACTTCTTGCGTGAAAACGGACTACAGAGCAATACCGATATCGGCCAGAGGCCGACTTAGGATTACAGGTCATCCTCAAGATCATAACGCGGTGTTTCCTCAAACATCGATGTTTGTTCGGCAATGCCTTCCGGCGTTGTGAAGTACCTGGGTGGAACCAGACCTTTGTCACTTAACCCGCCAAGCTTGTTCACCATCTTGGTGATGCCTTTCACGCAGTATTCCGCCTGATCCTCTTTCACTTGGGCCGTGTTAAATCGCAAGACATTCCACTTCTCGGTCTCAACAGCATTGTTACGAACGTTGTCTAGTCCGGCGCGTTCACGATTAGCATGCCACGTGTCGCCATCCGTTTCGACATCAATCTTGCCTTCATTGCAGAAAACCGCAAAGTCAAGAAAGTAGCGCTTTTCAGCAATCTTGACGTCATACTGGCGTTCCGCATTGATCTTAAGCCGCTTCATCTCAACCCACAAAATGTCTTCCAGCGGGCTTTCGTTATAAAGATCGTTGATCTCACCCGCTTGTGTGAACTTTCGCCACGTGGTCGGGATAAAAACGATACGGCGCCAACGAAGGCTGGGAATAGGTTGGGGCAATGTCTCGATCCGATCAAGGTGAACCTGGTAATACTGTTTATCAGCCTTTGCGCTCTCATACTCGTTGGGGAACAGTTCTCGGCGCGAGACTCTGTCAATCAAGCGAACCTGCCCGTAATAACGGATGGCATAGGCCTCCTGCTTGAACACCTTGGTCTGATAGAACGCCAGCCATTTGGGCGGCCAGGGTTTTGGGGCGCTGGCAACAGGGATGCGATACCAATGGTGTTCCTGCAGGATAGTAAAGTCCCTGGGATTATTGATGATCGCTACGATGCCCTGCTGATTAGAAGTGTCATTCATGCTTGTGTTTATGATACAAATGGCTGCGTTATGCAAGTCCTTCATGAGGGCAAGCACGTTTGTAGGCAGATGGATCCATCGATTTCATTGCTTATAACTCTGTTCCAATCGCCATCGCCGCCACCGCATACAGCAACGGCTTCCCAAACGTGTTATATCCCGTATCCGCCGCGCCGCCGGTGAGTGTGGCGATGGCGCCGAGGTCGTGCGCCGCGAGCGCCCAGTTGAGGATGGTAACGGCAAGGATCGTGTAGCCCACATAGAGGAAGACGCGCCCGGCGCGCGGCAGCCCCGCCGAGCCGGTATTGACCCATCCAGCCCCGGTGATCGCATCCCATACGATGCCGAAGGCGACGAAGCCCACGCCCGCAAAGCCGAGAAGAGGGCTGAAGCGGCTCTCGACGAAGATGGTCTGTTGCATGAGGAAGCCGACCATCGTCGCGAAGAGCAGGCGCAGCACATTCCCGGCATCCATCTGGCGACGCACCAGCCGGATGATCGCGACAACAGCGACGATTATCGTCCACCAGAACACCACCGGCTCAGTCCCGTGCCACACCAGCGCGCCGAGCAGGCTATCCGGCAAGGTGAGGTGCAGCCAGACACCGGTTGCGCCGAAGATGCCCAGATACAGGGCGGTGGGCGCCGCCCCAGCGGACGGGAAACGGCGCAGGGTCAGCCGCACTCCCAGTGCAAGCGCGGCAGCGTATACCAACAGCCGCCACGAATCGCTAAGCTGATTGCTGAGCATATCCGCCAGCGCGATGAGCGGTTGGGCGATGGTCGTGACCGGCAACGCGCCAGCGAGGGTCAGCAGGACGAATGAGGCTAGCTGGGCGCCGAGGTAGATTACGATCAGCGGCAATGCGATACGCGCTACGGCGTCGACCAGCGCCGTCTCGTCGAGCGGGGCAGGTTCGGGTGTTCGTGCGCGATTCGCGACGACGACCGCCCATAGAACGAGACCTGTCAGGACCGGCATCATCAGCGCGCCGGCGTATTCGAGGCCAGTGGCGCCCAGTGATGACGCGGCGATGCGCGCCTGCAACTGGCCGATCACCGTGGCGACCCGCCAGATCAGCGCCGTGCCCAGGAGAATCGCCGCAACCCAGGCAGGTAGATTGGCGCGCACGACGTCGATGGTCCATCCCGCCACTCGGCGGACGAAGTTGGTGACGTCGATTCCGATCAGCAGCAACAGCGGTGTGACCAACAGGCGGAATGTGAGCAGTTCGGATTCGAGGCTGCTGAACAGGATCGGTATGGCCGTCGCGCGCCAGGAGGCCAACTCGCCGGCCTGCATCAGCGCCATCGGCGCAGCCACAAGTGCGAGCAGAATCACGAACTCGGCTGCGGGTGCAGACCGGGCGGTTTGACGCCCACGCAGCACGAAGAAGACCGGCACGAGCAGGAGCAGAAAGCTACGCACGAGCAGCGGCAAGGGCGACTCGACGCCTAACAGGGTCTCCGACAACAGGATCACAATGGTCTGCACCCCGCGCAGCAGGTACAACGCCAGGATGCCGGCACGCGCGAGTGGATGGCTGTGCAACAGCCCAGTCAGCGCGAACGCCCACGCGATTGCCAGCAGCGCATACGTCACTGGAACGAGCGCCTCGGGCACAAAGCGACCGCGCCCGACCATGTCGAGCGGCGCCGGCATGCCGACAAGCGGAAACAGTTGCCGCCACAGTTCATTGTTTAGTAGCAGCGCCACCATCCCGAACAGCAGCGCAAAGCCGAGCAGGATGGTCCAGCGCGTAGAGCGCGCAAAGCCCTTAAGGTCGATCATGCCGTCGCGGATATCGCGCCATACGAAGTCACGCAACGCGCCAAACGTGATCGAGACGAGGAAGCCGCCCACGATACGGACACGTTCGAACAGGCGCGAGGGTCTCGCCGTCGTCATGGCTGTGCGCCTTCCTCCACGACCTCAAGCCCAACCAGCCGCGTGTCGAGTGCGACAATCGCGCGTTTACCGTCTGCGCTCACGAATGGACGCTGGGCAATAGTGCGCAGCGACGCAAGATCGAGTTGGAGTTCGTCGTACTGCCCGGCCGGTTTGCCGGTTTCAACATCCAGAATCACCACATGGCCGTTCTGAAGAATCATCCAAACGCGCCCGGAGGCGACGGTGATCTGCCCGTAGCGCAGCGCGGGCGGCTGGTAACGCCAGGCCACTGCGCCGGTGCGCGTATCGAGCGCCACGACCCGGCCGCCGGGGTCGCCGGTCGGGACGATCACGCGGTCGCCGCTCAGCCATAATTGGCCGAAGTAGTTGAGGAAATCGACGCCGAGATCGGCTTTCCAGCGTAGCGCCCCTGTGTGCGCGTCGAGTGCGAGCACCGCCCCCGTGCCACCCTTGCCGCTGGGCGGCTCATTGATAATCGCGGCATACAGCGTCGCGCCGGATTCGTCTAGCGCGGGCGTGCCTACACCAAGTGGAAAGTTCTGCGTGCCCAGACTATCTGGCGGCGTTTGCCACAAGCGCGCACCCGTAGCGAGGTCGTAGGCCGAAGGCGGCGTGCTGAGATAAACCACATTGCCACGAATCACCGGCCCGCCTGCGAGAAAGAAACTACCCAGCGAAATCTGCCAGCGCAGCGCGCCGTCGCGCAGCCCGATCGCGTAGAGCGTGCCAGTGATCACGGCGTCCTTTGTATTGTGTTGAGTCATCACGACGACGGTATCATCGTTGGCATCCGGCGGGCGATAGATGTCGTCGTCGCCGCTGAACGACCACAGTGCGCGACCGTCGCGCAGCGAGTTGGCGTAGACAGTGCCCGCAACGGAGGATAATAACGTGTCACTCACAATCACCGAATCGATGATGGGCGTCCCATTGCCGGATGCGAGTTCGCCCAGCCGTGTGCTTTTGCCGCTCAGCGGATCAGTCATATAAATGGCCGCGCTGCGATCGACCAGCACGGCGCGATCGCCATAACGCACCGGCGGGATCAGGAAAGGCACAGCCTTGAACGGTGTGTCGTACAACAGGTTGATCGCCCAGCCGGGTTTCAATTGCACTTGGCGCGACTCGGTCAAATGCGGTCCCAGCCGCCACAGCACGGTGCTGTCGTCTGTGAGCCACGCGGCAGCGCCGCCGGCAGTCGGGCCAAGGCTGAAAGTGCGCTTCGCGCTTGCGCTGTTCGGCCAGGTCATCACGCGCAGGCCAGCGGCGTCGAGCAGGTCAACCTGTCCATCGAAGCGCGCCGCAACCACTTGATCCCCGATCAACAATGGCGCGCCCACATACAATCCGTCACTGCTCCACAGGCGTTTCCCGGAGGCGCGCTCAAGCGCATTGAGCCGATACGATCCATCGACCACATAGACGTTGTCTGCGCTGATGGCTGGGGCGGTGTGCAGCACGGCGCCAAGATCGGCGGACCATGACTGATTGCCGGTGGCAGCGTCGAGTGCATACAGCGATCGGTTGCGCGAGGCGATATACGCGACGCCATCGACAACCACGACCGGCGTCTCGACCGGCCCGCCGGTGTGGAAGACCCAGCGCGTCGCGCCGGTTGCAATGTCCAGGGCAACCACGGCGCCGTCATCTGATCCGATAATCGCAACGTCGCCGGCCGCAGCCGCAGATGAGACAAGCGCAGCTCCGGCCATGGCCCTCCAGCGCAACCGCCCTGTTGCAGCGTCAAGCGCATATACAGAGCGATCTTCGCTGCCGAAGATGACGGTGTCGCTGATCACCAGCGGGTGTGACGCAACGTTGTCGGACGTGTGAAACGACCACACAAAAAGACCGCGCGTATCGAGCGCATACACGTTTTTGTCGCCTGATCCGAAGTAGATCTGCCCGCGAGCTTGATCAAAGGCAGGTGGACTATAGATCGGGGCTGAGGTATGGAATCGCCACGCTACGACTCCGTTCGCGGCGTCAAACGCAACCAAGTCGCCGCGCGTTGACGCTTCCAGCACCAGCGGCGGTTCAGTCGGGATATAGACCGGCGGAATGGCGCTCGCACCGCTATCACTGCTCAGAAGCATCTGTCCGGCGCGCGCGAGTTGCCAATCACCCGCGAAAGGCACGGTAGCCGTGTCAGCATTGGTCGCCGCGATAAGAGATGAAATGGATGCCAGGGGCGGGAAAGTTGCGGGAGCGTACTGCGCCGCTGTATTGGCATTGTCGGAGACACGAACCATTCTGCTGACCGGCATGAGGGTCGTATCGGTGCTGGTGTATTGGCGTGATTCCACAAGACCGGCGCCGACGCAATAGGTGTATTGTGACGCATTGGTGTTGCTGTAAGAAGGTTGCGCTGTGATCGTTACGACCGTAGCAATCTGGATGCAATCTCCCTTTCTACTGGAAGTTTCTGGCTGTAACACAGAACTATGCAGCAGATAGGTGATGCCCGTGGACACGCCGAGTGTGCCGCTGGATTCCCATGACTGTCCGGGACGAATATCCGCAGGCACAAACGTCGGAGGATCATAAATGACATCCTTATCGTGTGCGGGATCGGTTACCCCAAACTGAATATCGCCCGCAGGGCTGCGCAGGCCGATCACGATCGTTTCGGTCACGCCTTCGGCGGGAAACAGTCCCACGTCCCGCGTGCGTAACTCGTACAAGCGCGCCCCATCGCGCGCAATCAGGTCTGGCAGGTCATCGTAGCTGATGTCGCCTGGCGACCGGGCGTCATAGTAGCGTTTGACTGCATCGCGGTAGGCGTGACGCAGATCGGTGGTGATGGCGCGGGAGTCCGGCAGGATGCGCGCGTTTGCGCTGCGCCGCCCGGTCAGCGCGCCGTCCGGGCCATACAGTGCCAAAAAAACAGCCGCGCCATCGTTCAGCGGCAGGTAACGATCCAGCACTGTGCCGGGCTGCGCTGACGGCTGTAACCACGGCAGCCCGAAGGCCAGCGCAAGCGCGGCGATCACGCCAAAAGTGGCTGCGACCAGACCCGCAACACTCCCGGAACCTACGGAGTTCCGGGAGTGTTGCGGGTTTTCCTCAATGCTCATGATTAGTTATTGATCAAGCAGCGAGTGGTCACTTCCTGATGACCTGTATATCGAGAGTCACCGGGCTTTCGGCGTCATCTCCGATGGTCAAGTTGTTCGCCCCGCGCAGCTTATACCCGTCTGCGGCGATCAACATCGCATAGGCCGTGTTGCGTTCGAGCGGCTTCCATAGCGCGAACTGGCCCTGATCGTCACTGCGCGTCTGCGCGTAGATATCCTCGCTGCGCGTCTCGCGCGTAAAATCGGCGATGGTCACACCGGGATTGAGCGCGAACACGCGCGCGCCGGCGACAGGCTGCCCCGTGCGCAGGTCGAGGATTGTGCCCTGCAGCAACGCCTGTTGCGCCGCGTCCAACGACGTTGCGCCGCCGACGAGCACCTCGCCCGTGGTGAGTGGCGTCTTGCCCAGGTAGAACGCCACGCGCCACTTGCCATCCTGCAATTCCGAGCCATCCGGGGTGGTCAGGCCGTAAAAGAACACCCCCGCGGTTGGTGAGGCATGCAACGTGCGCTTTTCGACCAGTGCGGGTTGATCGCCATACGCCTCGTTGTAGATGATGACGACGATGTCCGTGTCCTTCGGGACGCAGGCATATTTGAACCCGGGGGCGAGGATCGTGACGCCGCTGGGATAGGCGTCCACCGGCGTGTCAGTGTTGATGTTGCCATCAGCGTCCGCCGTAAACCATGCCGTCGCCCCGGCGCTGAGTTTGGAACATGCGGCAGCCGGCGCCGTTAGTTCCGCATATCCCGCTTGTGGCGATTGTGCCTGCCGCAGTTGCACTGCGGCATGTCCGTTCTTGATGCCAATTAACCCAACAGACCGCGGGAGTACAACTCCCGCGGGAACATTAACGGAGTCAGCAGTGGGCAGATCGGTGAAGCCAGCCCGCACTCCTCGTCCCTGCGCAAGACCGGCCTGAGGCAACCCGATGGCGAGGAAACAGGCGAATGCGATGCAGTGTCGTATCAGGCGCTGTCTCATGGCATCTCCATTGTCCAGATGCTGCGCCCGTAGGTGGCCGCAGCCATGATTCCGGTCTTTGTGTTTAACTGAATATCGCTGACGAGGGTGTAAGGCATGCCGGCGCCATAGGGCTGCCATTGCTTGGAAGCGTCCGCGGTTGGGTTTCCGGAAAGCACCCACACACCGAGCGCTCCGCCGATGTAGATACCCGCGTACTTGGCGCGTGAATCGATCACGACTGCCCCGATCGGCGCGTCTGGCAGGGTGTATGAGATGTCCTGCCAGTTCTTGCCGCCGTCGGTTGTGCGGAATATGTGTCCCTTGGCGTAGGGCGTCTGCGCGTCGAACCCGCCGAACACGGCCACCGCGACCTGCGGGTTGGTCGGATCGATGGCGATGTGGTTCACCTGGCGGGTGGGCAGAATCTTCGGCGTCGTGCGCTGCCAGTGCTTCCCGCCATCGCTGCTGGTCCAGATGCGGCCTTCGGTCGTCCCGGCGTACAACACCTGCGGGTCGCTGGCCGAGATAGCCAGCGAGCGGATGCTGCCCTTGTCGCCGCTAAGCGCGTCGCTGATCGGATCCCACGAATCTCCGCGGTCGGTCGTCTTGTACACCCGCTGCGATGCGATGTAAAGAACGCCTTCGTTCTTCGGATCGACTACGAAGGGAGCATAGAACAGAAAGCGATCGTCACTCGCCAACCCACTGGTGTGCTCTTCCCACCCGTTGTTTGCGCCACCCTTACCGCCGTCTTCGTTGCGCGCAAAACCGCCTTTTGGCCAGGTGCTGTAGACGATATCGGGATTGAACGGATCGACCGCGGTGTAACCCATGTCGCCCTGCGATGCCCCCGGCCACGTCTTGCCGCCGTCGGTGGTGAGCGCGATGGCGTTGTCCTGCAAGCCGCCAATCATGTATTTGGGATCGGTGGGATGCAATCCCACGCCGATGAACAACAGCGTGTTGATGCCGCCGCTGCGATGCTCCCACGCCGGCTGCGGCTGCGAGGCATCCTCAGTGCGGTAGATGCCGCCATCGGTGCCGACCCATACGACATTGTGGTTCTTCGGATCGATGCGGAAGCCGTGCGAGTCCGGATGCATCCAACTGGCCTCGTTGGCGACCGGGTTGGTGTCGCGCCAGGTCTTGCCCCCGTCGGCGCTGCGCTGAATGACTCCGCTCCACCCTTTGGCGGTCTTGTCAATGCTGAACGAACCGCCCAGGTACATGATCTTCGCATCGGTCGGGTCAATGGCGACGATGTTGTCATAGGAGCACTGCATGTTGTGCCCGCTCCCTGTGCAGTAGTCCGCTGCGCCGGGAAGCAACTCCCACGAGTCGCCGCCGTCGGTGCTGCGCATGGCGAACGACGCCGGATTCACTTCGCCCTTCTTGCTGCCACCATAATACAACCCGCCACCGGCCAACAGCACCTTCGGGTCGCTCTGCGCCACTGCGATGGCCAGCCCCGTGACGGCGACTTCATCCGTGTAACGGCTGGTCAGCAGCTTGACCTTCTTCGCTTTCTCCCATGCCGCCAGCGCGTTGCTGTAGTCAAGCTCGTCCCAGTTCTGACCGCCGTCAGTGCTGCGCAGGATGACGGCGCCAACGCACGAATAACTGCAACGCACTGCATACAGCGCGTCATCGCTGCCGACGGCCAGGCTGAAGAAACCGCCGGATATCTCGCCGGTTTGATAGGCGCATAATTTGCCGCAGTCGAGCAGGCGCGTCCACGAGTCGCCCTTGTCGCTGGACACGAACACGCCGAAGTCAGGGCGACCGGGCGGCGCCTTCATCGGCAGCTCAATCCCTGAGGTCGCATAGATGTTGCCCGTCGAGTCGAACGCCAGCGCGGTGACCACTGCCCCCTTGAACACATCAGAGCCGATCAGCTTCCACGAGCGACCAGCATCGGTGCTGCGCATGATGCCGTTGGCCAGGTAGCCGTACTCGCGCACCATACTTGGCGCGAACTCGCCCAGCAGCGCATACAACACGTCGGGGTTCTTCGGATCCATCTCGATGCCGCCATACACCATCGGCACCTGGTTATCAGTCAGCGACTGCCAGTTTGAGCCGCCATCGGTCGTTTTCCAGATACCGCCAAACGACGCGGCGGCATAGACCACGTTTGTGTCACGCGGGTCGATGGCAAAGGCATTGATCTTGCCCGCACTGGGAATCTGTCCCTGCGGCATGTTGACGCTCGCGATGGTGCTCGGCCCCGCCGAATGCCACGTCCCGCCGACGGGCTTGTACTTGCCGAGTTCCTTGTAGGCGTCGATCAACACATTGCGCTCGACATCGCCGTCAATGCTGATCAGCCCGGAGGCGACGTCCTGCAGGCGCTTCTCGAAGTTCTGAGCATCGGTATCGTTTAGATCGATGTCGGTGAAGTCGGCGGTGACGCCAGCCGGGGGCTTCGTCGTGGCCTCAAGCTTGGGGCGATCAGGGTCGGCAGTGGGTTTGACCGCGGTCGCCTTGCCGGTCGCGCCGGACTTGGCGGTCGGCGTCCTGCCGGGCCGTGGGGCGCTGGTTGCTGCCCCGGCCGGGGGCTCAGTGGATACCGGATTATTAGAGGGGTCAGAGGTCAAACCGCAGGCCGTCATGAGCATCGCCGCGGCAATGAGACTGAACATGGGGCTGAACGTGAGACTGATTTTCCTTCGCATGGCACGTGTTCTACAGAACCAGACTATTGACGAAACGCGTAAACAGCGGCGTCATATCCTGCATCTTTTCGGGCGGGGCGATCAGCGTGACGACGAGTGCGCGCCCGCCCTTGATCACCACATAATCGACGCCCTGCTTCATCTGTGGCGCCGAGCGCCCAAGGCCGCCGGTATCCACGTAGGTGAAGCGCAGCCGCAGCGCCTGCTCGCCACCTACTGTCGCCTTGCCGCTCTCGAGTATCTTGTACACGGCGTAGCGGCTGCCGCGGTCGGCGGTGACGAGTGTCGCGATATCCTGCAACGCCAGACCCGCGTCAACGGGGGAGGCCGCGATTGCAAACTCGGTCCCGCTGCCCAGCGCGTCGGTCACATGCAGCACCTCATCCGGTCTGGCTGAGGGCGTGAAATAGGATGGGTATGCGCCACGCACGCCGTCCTTGTCAAATGTCGTGGTGGTATTGACGGCGCCGTTCCACACCAGCACCGCAACTACCAGCGTGAGGCCAAAGACGCGCGCCACCA